>JAGCBH010000045.1 GCA_017652265.1 bacterium | reverse complement strand
CTGAACCTCTTCAGCTGCTGAACTGCTGAACGTCTCCAGTCCGGCCGCGGATCCTGACCGCGGAAAAATAAAAATTTTCATTATTATAGTATAATCACATTTTTACATAGCAATTCTAACAAGTGAAAAAAGCTTGTTTTGTGCTGAATTAACAAATATAGCATAGTTACAATATTTTTATTGAAAAGCTATTGAAATAGATTAGTTACAATGCTATAATGTGATTGTAACAAAGAATAGTTACTATGCTAAATAGTAACGCCGACATTAAAAGGAGTGCATTTTATGAAAACTTTGGAAGAGCTCAAAAAAATGATTAACACAACTAATGACGACTTAGAAAAGTATGTATTTATTCACAATTACAAAGCAGTGCTTTACAGTGACCAAGTAATTGACGGTGTTTTTGAAACACTGAATAAATATACCGGCAAAAAAATAGGGAAAGCTACAATGGATAAAATAAACATTGAGCTGTCGACACGTTTTGAAGGTTTACACGTTTACATGTCAACCGATTACGACGGAATAAGAAAAGAAATAACAGTTTTCAGACGTTCTGAAGGTGATTATTTCATAAGTTATCACGACGACATAAAAATTGAAATCAAGGCCGAAAAGTACAAAGAACGAAATTTGTTTGATGAAAATTGCAATTTCAAGGGCATAACAAAAGAAAATTGCTTTGTTTTCGGAAAAGTAAACTACATTGAAGACATAAAAGAATATATAATCATGAAAAAGCAACAGTTTACTGCTATTCAGAATGTAATTGATGATTACGAAAAACTTTGCAAAGTCTTCAATGATAATAAAGTTTATGGTCTGGCTGAAATGCCTTGGATCCGTAAACCGCATTACATAACAAAGTAATAATTAACCACTAATAAAAAAGGTCTCCAGTGTAAAAGCTGGAGACCGTAAAAAGGAGCTGTTTTTATGAATGAAATCAAACAAGAACTTTCAAAAAGACGTGTTGAATTTCACGACAGAAAAATGCAAAAAGCCTATGAAAAAATGGGCTGTCAGGGTTATGTAAACATAGTTTATTATGATTACTATGTAAAGCTTAATGATGTTTACAGATTCTTTACTAAAAGCGGGAAAAGATACGACGTAAACGAAAACGATATAATTTCAATGTAATTTTAAAAGGAGTGTTTTTTTATGACAAACGAAAAAATTTTAAAAGCACTTTACGCTGCTGGAAAACAAATGAAAGACTTTGACGTGTGCATGTCAATTGTTAATCGCGAAAATGGTATACCAAAGTTACCATGTGGGCTGGAATATGATCTTATTATTGCGGGCCTAATTTACGAACTTGAAAAAGAAATGTGTGAAAAGGGTATTAAATCAGCTGGTAAAGCTAATTTATTAGCCACTGCTAAAAACATTTTAAAAACTGCTAAACGTGACTTAAGTCACAAACCAGATTTTCAGAAACCATATACAAGCGGCAAATACCAGTGTTTTTGTGACGGTTTTCGTTTACTTGCTTTATCAGGCAATAAAAAACTTGAAATAGATACCACTGACCGCGAACTTATAAACGCCGAAAACATCATACCAAAAGACAACAACAATTTTGCTGTATTGCCTGAACTGGTTAATTTAAAGTTAGAAATAGCACGTTTTAAAAGTGAATACACTACAAAACACAATAAGCACCGCATAATGGCCCGGTTTAAAGATGATAAAGACAATATTATTTTTTGTGTAAATGCTGAATACCTTTATGACGCAATAAACGCGACGGGCGCAAAAAATATTTACTACAAAAGCGCAAAATCTACTTTGTTAGTAGAATCCGAAAATGTAAAGTGTGCTATTATGCCAATAGGCTATAAAAAACAGCATGAAACAATAGGAACGTTTCACTATATTGACGTTTCACCGTCCGGTGAAATTTGCATAGTTACCGAAATTGTAACGGCTGAAGGCACAAACAAAGAAATAGCATAATAAAACGGCCGTCTGAATTGTTAGCAGTTCAGGCGGCCTAAAATACAGAAAAGAGGTATTTTTATTATGAAACGACTTGTTATATTATTATTAATCGCGGCTATTATGGCCGGTAAAAGTCCAGTAAAAAAAGATGAATACAAAACATTAACGGCCATTGCAACAGATAAAAACAAATTTACTGTAAACGATGAAACAATTATACTATACAACGAAAATGAGCTAATAATAAATGAAACTTATGTTTTGTTAGTGGATCCGGTAAACGATAATGAAGTATTAAATTATATCGACCTTGAAACATTTGAGCTAAACAATCATGTATTTATAAAATAATAGGAGTGATTTTACTATGTACAAACTTTATTATAGCGAAAAATTTGCATATATCTATGGAATCAAAAACGGCAAAAAAACATTTATAACTAAAATGTTAGTGCAAGGTTCAGACGACGAAAAAAAGGTATTAAAAATAATCAATGACCATCCACAGTCATTTTTATTTGATCCTGTTAGGCCTTTATCAATTAGTTTTGAGAAATTAGATATATAAATCTAAAAAAATATAAGGTTAAAACCATGTTATTATGATTATATAATATCATGGTTTTAGCTTTATTAGCTGCCGGCGTTCCTGACGGGTAAACTATGCCCTGCAGGTTCTGACCGGCTACAATGGCCGCCTGCAGTCGTCTGCAGTCCTGACGGGTAAACTATGCCCTGCAGGTTCTGACCGGCCACAATGGCCGCCTGCAGTCGTCTGCAGTCCTGACGGGTAAACTATGCCCTGCAGGTTCTGACCGGCCACAATGGCCGCCTGCGTTCCTGGTTTATTCCGGCCGGATCCGGTCCAGTTAGTGACCGCCTACAATATAGGTAGGTTTTACGGGAAATTTGCAACTTTTTGCAATTTTCGGCCGCAGTTAGCTGCTTAAAACACCTATTTTATGCCATTTTAAGCAAATAAAAAAGAAAAGGCCAAAACAAAAGCCGCTCGGAAATAAAAATATTTTCGATTTACATTCGACCTTCAAAAATCAAATGAAGAGAGAAAAGCGGAAAAGCGAAAAAAGCCGCTCGAAAATGAAGAAAATCAAATGAAACAAAACAAAAGCCGCTCCAAGAAAACGGCCTGAAAGCGTGATTTAAAGCGACTTTAAAAATATTTTAAAAAAATTTTCAGAAAAGGTATTGACAAATGCGTATAGTTACTATATAATGATATCAGAGAATAGTTACAAAGCTAATAAACAACGCATATAAGGAAAGGAGCTGATATATCCGTGTATGATGATATCCAGAAAAAGAAAGCTGCTGCGAGAGCGAGAAAATGCTTAGACAATAATTATAAGCATGTGGCCGCAAACGTCAAACTCGATCAGGCTGCTAAATGGCAGGCATATGCAGATGATAAAGGAATTTCAATGAGATCTTTGATTATAGAGTCTGTTGAACACGCTATAAAAGAAGATTTCTTTGGAAAGTCCTCAGAAAAAGTTAACGAAAAATAAATCCGTGATTTTTCCGGCGGGGGTAAATCCTCGTTTTCAGACACGGGGGTAAAATGAAAGGGTGTTTATTATGAGTATTAAGGCAGACGCTACAACTAAGTTATATTCAAAGATCGACGTTAAAGAGGATCACACTAACGTTAATAAGTTCGTTAAGGCAGTCGTTGTTAATTTCGACGACGAACGCGGAGATATCATCGTAAAGAATGATAACTTCGGCACAAGAAGAAAGTACGCTGACTTT
>JAGCBH010000044.1 GCA_017652265.1 bacterium | reverse complement strand
TCAGTAATACGGGGGAAAATCGTGGATTCCCATACTCCGCAACTTGGCGGTAACGGCGGTTTGGTAAAAATTGAAGTGGAAAGTATAACAATTAACAATGCTCTGCACTATGCTGACGGTAAGATAACGAAAGCTGATGGTAAAAAGATTTTTCTGAATAATATAAAGGGAAAAAGAAAATATGCTAAGAGCATAAAAAACAGTATTTCTAAAAGTAATACATTTTTTAAAAAAGCCATGCGTGAAACCTCCAAACTTGCAAGTGATAATTTAACCGTTTTGCTTTCTCCGTTTACATTTATCGGAGGAACTATAATATATGTTGGTCGTGTTGCAATTTCGCCTATTACAAGCCTGACATCCAAAGGTGAGAGAATATCTCTTCCATCTGATACTTTGTATGAAATAAAACTCACTAAAGATTTGTATTTATACGATTAAAATTTGTTTTAACAATATTTAACATTTGCTCAAAATATTAAAGAAAATATTGTTATATTCCGATATGAGAAATAGTAATATCTGAAGTAAAAACCGACAAAATGTAGGGGAAAGGAAAGCATTGACAGGCGATTTTTTCACATTTGACAACGGCAGAGACAAACGCAGGGTTGATTATGACCAGTTTTTGGCTGGCTTGGATCAATTAGGCGATTTATCTGAAAATGCTGAATTACAGAAGATATTTAGTGTATTTGATGAAAGAGGCAACGGAAACGGCAAAATTGATACCGAATCTGAGGCATTAGAATTGTTCGGTTTTATAAAGCAAATGTCAGGTCCCGATGAGATATTGCAACAAGAGGAAATCTCTAACTGGTTACAATCTAAAGAAGATTTAAATGATGATGAAAAAGCGAATATATTTGCGGCTGTAAATAGTTTTATGAATGAATTGCCGGATGATGCCGAAATAAGTTATACAGATGGACGTATAACAAGAAGAGTTAAAAATGGTGTAGTAAAAGAATATATATATCACGAAGCGGAAAACGGAAAAGATGCTTATGTAGAGATAATAGGCGGTGAAAACAGATTTTTTGTAAGTGAAATAAATGAAGACGGAACATTAAATAATAACAGCAAGATATTACATAGTGAAATTAATGGTGTAGTAAAAGATTATGTTTATCATGAGGCTCAAGACGGAGAGCCTGCGTGTGTAGAAATAATATTAAACGGTCAAAACAGATATTACTATGATACGGTGGATTCATACGGGAATCCTGCTGACGGATGCAAATTATTAAAGAAAGAGGAAAGAGGGTTAGTAACGGAGTACGTATACCATGATGCAATTGGTAACGAGCCTGCTTATGTTGAAGTAAAAACTGCTAACAATGGTACATTTAAAGTATTAAACGTGGGTTTAAAAGGAGAGTTTTCGTATAGTGATTTCATTTCGCATGAATATATCAATGACGAAAATCAAAAAGTTACAGAATGCTATCTTCAGGTAGACGATATGAATTTGATTTCTGAGAGAGTTGAATTGGCAAACAATAAAGTTCTCACAAAAGTTTATGGTACTTCATCATATTTTGATTACTACTACCACGTTAAACTTATGAATGACCGCGAATGTATGCAATTTTATGAAGAAGGTAATGATGAATATTGCGTATATTATGATAAAAATAACAATACGATAACCCATGCAGCCTATGGTGATACGGTAGATAGTCTTATTGAGAAGTTTGGATTTGAAAGTCCGGAACAGTTTTACGAATTAAATCCTAAATTAAAAGATAAAGAGATAAAAGCTGCAGATTATATAATAGTTCCGGGATATTATACGGCTAATTCGCCTGAGATATTAAGACAGGGAACAATGCAGGGCGAATGGGACAAGTTCTACAAAGCAAATTTACAAAGTATACGTGATGAATATTTTCCTAATATAGAAGATGAATTAATGTATGCAATGCAGGATGTTGAAGGATTTAAGGTATCGCAACAGACGGCACAAATGTATACAAAAGTAAATGCTCTTGATACGGATAAAAGAAATATAGTTTTGGAATGTATACAAAACAGGGCAAGGACAGATGGTGCGGAGGAAATAAAAAGTAAGTTATACAGAGAATACGGAATAAATCTATATGATGACGTAAGTTTTAACATTCCAGCTTCATCTCCACAATATACGCCTGACGTATTAAAATATTTAACGGCAAAAACATTTGCAAATAATGTAGAAGCGGCTTCTATTTTATTTGTAAATAATACACAAAGGGCCGGTTTGGTTACGGACTTTGTAATAGATGTAAATGAACGTTTTTTTGATGATGATTCCAGAACACAGATTAGCCGAATGTTACGTTGTGATAGGACCAGTGCTATACTATTAGAGCAGGCATCCTTAGGAAGATTAACTAAGAAAGATTATTACGATATTAAGATGAATTTGGCATTAAGTTTACTTCCTCGTGATGCAAGTGAAGCTGATAGAAACAGAGAGTATTGGAGACAAGATGATAATCTGAAAAGAGCATTAGGAGACTTAACACCGGAGCAACTGGATGCATATATATATTCTTTAGCCGAGATGTCAGATGAAGAATATGAAGAAATGGCTCCGCAAATGTACGAACATCTGTGTGAATATGCTAAAAATATAGTATTAAGAGAAGAAACTCAAATACCTGATTTCCCGCAATTTTCCAGATTAAACCCTCTTGGAAATGGTGATTTAAGTATTTCCGGCAGGCTTGGAAATACTTTAGTATGGCCACAAATGACATTTGAGGAAGTTTTTCAACTTGAAATGAGAGTAGCTTATAGTGCCGAAAATATGCAAGATTATTTCACAAAACAGGATAAATTTACTCTTGTTGCGCGCCTGTACCATGAAAAAGAGTATATAGGAGGTATTTTAAGAGATGCCGGGTCGTTGGCGACATATCCGTATGGATCGGAGCAAAATCTTGGCAGCGCAGAAAGTCAGTTATTATATGCGTTAAAAGAACTTTGCGGTGACGATACCGAAAAGATAAATCAATTGTTGGCTTCATTAGGATTTTCAAATATACGTTTAAGTGAGAGTGCTTTTCAATCTCCTGTAGAAATGAGTGAAGATGGGTCTATTTCACTTGCATTATATAACCAAAGAGGTTTATTTTCATACTATTCAGAGCAGGAGCCTCTTGATATTGAAGAACTTGCAGAAGAATTACATAAACCATCAAATCTATATCCAATGTTCGGAGATGGATCCGGAAATTTGTCCGGTGAAACAATAGGAGCAATATGTCAGGCATTAATATCAAGACTTAACAGTAATTACGCAATAGCTACGGAAGGTAAGAGTTTGGATTATTACAAAACTCAAATGGATGCGGCATACAGAGAGGCTTTTGGGTATAACAATACGGAGCGCACTGTAGAAAATTATGTAAAAGATTTACGCAGTGATGTAAGTACGCTTGAAGATATAGTAACTTATGCAGGAGCAGTAATTTTAATCGGAGAACAAATAATACCGGTAGCCGGTCAGTATGCGGCGGCACTGGAAATAGCAGGTTACACCCTTTTGTTTGGCAATGTAGCTCTGAAGACTTTGGATGCAACAACAAAAGAAGGGGGAATGACCGAAGAGGACCGACAAGAAATAGCTATGGCATTGCTTGGCGATTTAGAAACGGTAGTGATGATGGGTTTAACACCTTTGATAAGTAAAGGCTTTACGAAATTAGGCGATGTGATACTTACAAAAACGTGTCCGAATTTAGCCCTTAAAGCTGCACTATCAAAAACGATAGAGGGTACTACATCTTGGAGCTTAAGAACTTTAAATGCAACTAGAATGGTGGCAAATTCGGCGTTAACCTTCGGCACTTGGGAAGCTCTTTCCGGCGCGGGACATTATATGATAGGTATGAGTAATGAAGAATCATTAGGTGATGCTGTAGTACATGGATTTGGCCATGGTGCATTATTTGGAACGTACATGGGTTTGACCGGAATGGGAATACGTTATCTCACAGGCAATATGACCAAAGGAATATTTAAAAATAAATTACCACAGGTTGAAGAAGCAAGTGAAGCTGCGTTAAGACAGGCCGAAAGTGCGTTTAGTGAGGCTCAAAATTTCAGTGGCAGTCAAATATTAAATACGTATAATTCTGCATTTACGAATGCAATGACACATGAAGGGGCAAGAGTCTTCTCAGAAGCAACGAATTTTATTATGGAAGTCGGGGCATTCACGGCTTATGATGTTGTCGGTTCATTAATTACGAACTCCAAGCCCGAAGATTTAAGCTGGGGTGAATATATATGGGAAACAACTAAAGGTCAGGCGACAAATCTGTTGAAGTTGAAAGCGTTAGGATACGTAATGGCTTCTCACAGATTAAATTCAAGAGCGTCGGAATTATTTCCCAATGAATTGAAATCTGAACAGGATTTATATATTGAGAAAGTTATAAGAGGTGGCGAGACAAAATATGAAGTACGATATCCTGATGGGCATCGTGTAACGGCAAGCAATGTGAGTGAAGTATTAAACTTAGCTAATATGCATCAACAGCAGGTATTTTTATATGATCCGTTAGATAAGCTGCTGGATGAAGAAGGCGGTACACTTGACATAGGCGATGGAATGCGCTTAGTGAAAGATGAGAACGGATATGGTGTAGAATTTTCAGACCACAGAAGAGTAAACGGAACCGACCTGCGTTCCACTATAGCAACGGCAAATAAAATATACACATTTGAAGTTAATGAACAGATATTGAAGAGAGATGGCCAATTAACATTATATGGTCAGGATTATTTCTATGATAAGAATACGAAACAGTACCGAACACAAGTAGATGATAATACATTGCTGGTGTCTGAATCATTTATGGATGTCTTTAATGAATCGATAAGTTTCCGTATGTCAAAATTTGTGGAAGATAGTTTTGCTTCCGGTAAAAATGCAATTATGGTGGATCATAATGTATTTATAACAAAAGAAGGAGATGAATACAGAGTAGTTTATTTAACAGAAAACGGCGAGCCATTTTCACCGATAGGTGGAAATACGGTAAAAGAGGTAATAGATCAACTGTTTAATGAGACGGCAAATCCTTATACAATATATGATAAAGCACATTCTGAAGGTGTAAGTTATGTAGAATATACAAATCCTACAGAAAATACAAATCCTTTAACAAATGAAACAGGGTTGACGATATATGGTGATAGAACGACAGGTGTTAATCCTAATCAAACACTGACTTTACCGGAAGGTAATGAGCAATTACCTCCTGGGTACAGCATTGAACGTGCCGAAACTGGTGGCAAATCGGAACAACATACTTCTGTTGATAAAGTAATGCAGGAAGGTTTATCAAATGATCATAATGCATTATTCTATAATGCCCGCAAAGAAAATCCTGTATGGGGTAGTGACATTGTAGAATCCTTCGGAAATCCATCAATGGTGGCGGAAACTCCGGAACAATTATACGCAAGGGCTGTTGAACGATTAAAAGAAAATACTTCATTGTCGGAAAGAGAGATCAAAGATCTTGCTTATTATGGTATAAACATCAGAGAAGAAGAGATACAGAATTTAATAATTCAATGTGCTCAAAATGGTGTTGATTACTCTGCTTATGCCCGTTTCTGCAGTGAAAATATTGATGGTGTGAGATTGCAGTCTGCGGAAGTTAAAGAAAGAGCAGATTTTATCAGAAGAGCTATGGAAAACGGACTCAATTCTGATGATATTGGCGATTTGTTAAGCCAATATGAAAATGTTTCTAAAGGCGAATTGGATGGGCTTTTAACAGAATATACACAAAGAGCTGAAGTTACAAGAGCTACACAAGAACAATTTGAAGCTAAGAGAAACGGTGTAATTCAAAGAACAAATGATGCTCAGACGCAAAGAGTAATACAGGAAATTATAGAAAGCAGCGTTTGTACAGAGGATAACTTTGATAAAATTGCTGATTTAATCGGTGATAATCCAAATTTAGCAAGGGTTAATATTATCAAGCAATTTATAGAAGGGCTTCCTGAGGCAAATTCAAGATATAACAGACAATTTACGCTTGATGATTTAGAAACATTCTTTGACAATGTATTGGATCCTGAAATTTTATCTGATTTTGAAAGATTAGGCAACGGTGCTGTATTAAGGGACGTAATGTTAATAGAATCCGGTCAGCAAGGTCAAAGAAGCACTTTTGACAATGTAAGAGCAGAGCTGAAACTTATATTGAACAGATCTGTAGATGATGTACAATCAATATCTTCTTTACCTGAAAACGAACAAACAATTGTTATTGAGCACGCAAAAGAAACATTACGCGGACAAGACGATTGGCTTAGATTGTGTACAAACAACAGCGGTGATTTTGTAGCACAAGACTGTTTTATTGCGGAATATTTGTACAATTTGGGTATCCCTGCATATGAAGCACGCTATTATATGGGCAATATGGAACGCGGACCAAAAATGTTTGAACAATTACAAGCGGTTAGAGATTTTGGCAGAAGCAGACTTAATTCAGTACCTGATGAGATATTTGACAGAAACAAAATGACAGATGTTCTGCAGCAATTTGGTTATATGCCTGATGGTAACGGAAATTATGTAGTAAATTACGATTTAGGTCAACGTGTTAATAATCAAGGCGAAACAAGAATCTACAATTTGAGTGCAAATGATGTGGAAATAATGAACCGAATGATAAACATCGGTGATCATAAAGATTTTTGGAAAGATATGTCACCTGAAAAATTTATACAAACATTTGTTCAATTCAAGAACCTGTTTGAAATTGATATGGTATCAGGAAAATCCATTATAGGTGAGTATGGAGAAGAATTTTTCAATGGAATTATAAAAGAACTTAAAGATAGCGACATTACTCTTGCAGAAAAAAGAGCAATTGACAATTTTGTGGCTGATAATTACCAGCAAATTAACAGAGCAATTGAAGCAATGAGAACTAACAGGCCTCTTCAAACTGCGGAGGCAATGTTTGCTGAAGATGCACAAAATCTTTATAACTTAATTCAAAGACATACTGTTTCAACGGACATTGAATTAAATCGTACAGAACGTGATCCGAATAGATTTGATGAAGTTAAACTTAGTGATGGAACAACCTTAACTCAAATTTTGAATAATTTTGAATTATATGCGGATAGAATAGATGAAATAAATGAAGAATTGAGTAATAACCCATTGCATAATGACAGGTTTATGTCAACAGCCTTAGGCTCTGAACAAGTTATGAGCGGAGGCCTTAACTGGAAAGTACATTTGGAAGAAGGCAGTAATGCGATGTTCAGAAATGTATATTCAGAAACAAGTCAGGGTGAATTTGAATATATTATTCAGGCCGGAAGCGACACAACTTTCAGAATAGAAGTCATAACAGCCAATGACGGTAGAAAATATCCGCAGCTTGTGGGTTATGTAACAACACCTAGAGATGGCGCTATAGGAACCGGAACAGAAGGTACAACTGAGATATTTGGAACTACTGGTGCAACAGATGTAAATAGAAGTATTGCGAGTGGCGAAAATGTTGCGGATGCACCTATCAGGTTAACTGAAAATGTTCCAGTAACCCCGGATGAGGCTAAGCGTATGCTAATTGAGGCCGGTTTCCCTGAAAGCGAATTAGAAGATATTGACTTTAATAATCCGGCAGTGCTGATTAATACTCCTGCATTTTTATGTGCAATGCGGTTAAAGGCATTTGAGTTTTTTGAAAACTTTGATGTTAATGATAATAGCGAACCCGGGCTTGAGCGAAGACGGGAATTCTATGAGCAATTATCCGAAATAAGTGATGATAATACCGGATTTGTAAGATATCTCAACGATGAAAATGTTAATACTATCAGAAAATACTTTGAATTTGGCAATGAGGAAGATTTAGATAACATTATTGGATTCTTTGCACTTGGAGACAGACCTCATATAAGTGAAAAAATTATGCAGATTCTTCCTGAAATGACGCGCAACGGTCAAAGAAAATTAACTGTAGATGAAGTTAAAAATTTACGTTATATTCAAGATGAACTTGTTCCGTATTTAACTCCTGAAAGAGCAAGATTTGCTGAAATGATTAATTCACAAATTGATAATGCGCAATTTAAAATTAAAATATTTGAATTTGACAGATTAGGACCCGATGAAAATCTAACGGAAGATTTTGCAAACAGATATGTTTCAGCAGTTAGACGTCTTGAAGAGTTGCATATTGACACAACAGATAAATTTAATGAAACCATACAGCAAGACCTTGCACGAATGGAAGCAATTGTGGCCTTTATGGATAGGTACAACTTTGATTTGAACGGAACGGAAGATAACTGGATTTTTTCATCTAATGTTGAAAATTTGATGGCCCGAAATGATATTGCTGAATTACAGGAATATTTTAATGCACTTGTTCCTGAAGCCAGACATTTTGGTTTGCGAAGATTACCAAAAGAAGGTCTATCATTCCAAGATTATGCTGATTTGTGCAATTACCTGGTAACGGAACCGGATCTTTTTGAGGGTATTAATCCATACCTTAATACAGCTTGTATTATGAGATTTATTACTGATAACAATGTAACTGATATTAAAGGTTTTACTGAACTTATAAAATCTTTAAAAGGTACAGAGATGTTAAAAGGCTATGAATATAAATTCAGGGATAGAGTTAAAAATGTACCTAATCAGGAATATGAAGCTGCAAGCAGGGTTATTAATGAGTTAAAATTAATATATGAAAAACCGGAAGATGCTGAAGAGCTTGATAGAACTTTGACATTTGTGTTTGACAAATTCCGCAATCATGACATTGACAACATGGCGCAAAAATTGCGATATCTGCGTGAACAAGGACTTGCTGAAGATGCTAAAGAACATCTGTTCAGCATACTTGATGCGGAAGCTCCTGGAGTAGAAAATAGTGCAGTTCGGAACATTTCGGAAGAAGTTTTAATGGATCGTATAAGACATGCAACGAGGCGTGAAGATTTTACAGAAATCAGAGATCAACTCGCTGATATGCCGACAGATACTCCTGAACAATTGGAGGCAAAACAAAGACTTCAATTGGTATATC
>JAGCBH010000043.1 GCA_017652265.1 bacterium | reverse complement strand
ATTCTCATAAGATACGGCTTCCAGTATAAGCAGATTAGCCAATATACCGTCTTTTTCGGGAATATGATTTTGAATACTCAAGCCGCCGCTATCTTCACCGGCTATTACGGGATTATATTTCCTCATTGCCTCTCCGACATATTTAAAACCGACAGGTGTTTCAATAACTTCAATATCAAGTTTTTGGGCAAGAATATTAAGCATGGAGCTTGCTCCTACAGTTTTAACCAAAGAGCCTTTACAGTTTTTATGTTTAATAAGATGCATGAGAAGAATACCGATTATTTCATTCGGCGTCACATATTCACCCAATTCATTAATCGCACCAAATCTATCACCATCGCCATCGTTAGCCAAGCCCAGATAATTTTTACTTGATTTGATTTTTTCAATTAATTCACTCAAATATTGCGGTTTAGGATCCGGCATTCCGCCTCCAAAATTCGTATCATGATACATGTGAAGCCCGTCAAACGCTATGTTTTCAAGCTCCAAAATTTTATCAAAATAACCTATTGTTGCAGAATACAATCCGTCAAATATGATTTTCGGACTATTTTGCAGATTAAAATACTCTTTTATTTTTCCGTAATCAATTAAACTTTTTAAATGTTCAAAATAAACAGGCGCAAAATCAGTATGAGTAATACTTCCCTTATCAGAAAACTTATGAAAACTTTCGCCCAAATTTTGTGTAATTTTATCCGTAATATCCGATGTCGCCGGTCCCGCATAGTCAGGAATAAATTTCAACCCAAGATATTCCGGTGGATTATGAGATGCCGTAAACATCAATGCACAAGCATTGAGATATTTTGCATTATAAGCAAGCACCGGTGTCGGTACGACTCTGTTACTCAAAAGAACATTAAATCCGAAATCTGATAAAATTTTTGCCGAAAATTCCGCAAAAAAATCAGCCTTATTTCTTGGATCGTAGCCTATTATTATTTTTTTATCCGCACCAAAATTGTCATAAACATATTTCGCTATCGCACAAACGGCAATATTAACATTTGTTTCATTAAAATCTTTATCCGTAATGGCTCGCCAGCCGTCAGTTCCGAATTTTATTTCATTGTACATGGATTGCCCTCTTGAGTAATTTAAATTATAATACAAATATGCAAACGGGGTTAGATTTCTCAAACGTTCAAAATATAACTTTTTTGGGGCCAAGAGGCTCCTATACAGACATGGCTTGTGATTATTTCATGAATAAATATGAAATAGGCGCATACCCTATGGTACAAAAAACAATTCAGCAGGTATTTGAATTTTTAAACGACAACGAAGATTCGCTTGCCGTTCTTCCTGTTGAAAACGCAATTGAAGGAACTGTTACGGAAACTCTTGATAAACTTATAACGATGAAAAATCCCAATATAAGAATATTGTCAGAAGTTACCATGCCTGTTGAATTGTGTCTGCTTGCAAGAACAACCGAAATATACAGCATATCGGGCGGTGTTATTGCTCCCGTTCACGTTCAGGCAAAGTGCCAAAAATTTATTTTAAATGAACTACCTTTAAGAATAGAAACAATTGATGCATCAACTACGGAAGAAGCCGCAAACAGTTTAAGAAATTACAACCTGACTTATGCATCCATAGGCAGCAAAAAAACCGCAGACATCTGTTCTTTGAACGTATTAAAGGAAAATATAGGCGATGATAAATCAAATACTACCCGATTTGCTCTGATCGGGGATATTGAAAGCGAATATGTAAAAGGAATGTATTCATCACTTGCTTTTTCAACCGAAAACAAGCCGGGTGCATTATTTGACGCATTACAGGTTTTCAGAAACAACAAAATCAATCTGACTTATATAACCTCCAGACCTTCAAAAATAAAATACGGTGAGTATATTTTCTATGTCACATTTGACGGTCTTACAAACAAATTGCAGATGTTAAAAGCTGTAGAAGAATTAAAACCAAAAACTTCTTTCTTGAGATTTTTGGGCTCTTATGAACGTTTTAAAACGGACAGCGTGTAATTGAAAATAATTACAAAAGAGTATTTACCCGATAATTAAGACTTGACTGGCATCTTAAGATAGTTTACCTTTAAACGGTACGCATTTTCTATTTTTAATCATTGGATTTTTGGTCAGAAAGGTTTTTATGACTGATTCTTTGATACCATATTCATTTGTACCCGGTACGAAAGCAAAAGCAAGTGAAGTAAACGCAAATTTCATCGCTCTTGCTGATGCAATAGATGCATCCAACGATTCCATATCTGATTTATCAGACTTAACGGATACAAAATTAGCAGGCAAACTTGATTTAAATATGTCTAATAGTCATACATTGACCAACTGTATTGTTGAAGCTCCAAACGGAGTAGCCACATACAGTAATCTTACAATAACCGCTAAATCCGGCTTAAAAGTTTTAATTCCTGATGGCCTCAATTCGGACGGAAGCCTAAAAAGTATTAAATATACATTAAGTACTGACGTTAGTACAACTGATTTAGCAACGGACAGTGAAAAGATTTTTGCATTATCTATATCAGGAAGCCTTATGATAATATACAAAAATTGTTATTTAACAGGGAAGTATTCATCCAGACCGGCCTTTTTAAAAGATACAAACCCTTATATTTATTATGCAACAGACACAAATCAAATGTATGTAACCCTTGGTTCAACTACTGCTAATTGGAGTTCTTTACAAGCTTGTATATTGGGAAATTATAGAATATTAAACTCCACAATTACCGATTTTACTCCTTATACTTGCCTGAATCTGGCTAATTGCGCAGACAAATCATTATCGAACCTTGATGTAAGTGCAATTCATAATGTAATAATACCGGATAATATTGCAATGAGAATTCCGAATGCCAGAAAACTTGCAACCATAGGTACCAGAAGTTATTACAAAGCTTATGATGAAGATTGTATTTGCGGAATTGTAACCGGAACAGACGGATATTCATCTCCTATGCTGGTAAGTCAAACGCAACGCGGCGCATCCGGATATGACGATTATGATAATACTCCAAGAATATCAGGTCAATTTGAATGGAGAGGGAAAAACTGGTACTACATGATCGGTTATCGCGCCCAAATGAGCACAGGTTTGAAAAAATGGGCAAATATTCCTTTAATATATAAAAACGGTACATTTTTAGAGTTAGCACAATATTTGTTAGAAACATACTATTCATCAGTTTCATATTCCATGCCACACAAAAATTATGTATATGACACCTCTTGGTTCAGAGTATGGGGAGATGGCTGGATTGAACAAGGAGGAATTACAGATGCCGTCGGAAGCGTTACAATATCTCTTTCAAAAGCATTTTCTAACACAAATTATACAGTTATAGCCATGAAAAACGGAAAAATAGATGACTACCTTTCAAGTGTTGTCATTTCTAACAAAGCGACAACAGGCTTCACTTTAAGCAGTTCAGATGCAAGAGTTAAAAATTGGTATGCTTGCGGATATTAAAAAGGAGATTAACAATGGATGAATTTTACATAGGACAAATATTTGAAAATGAATACCCTCCCGAATGTGCTCAATGGTGCAACCAAAATAATCTTAAAATAACCGAACTTGAACACATTGAAAACACACCGAGAAAATTTCAGATTACCGAAATTCCACCCAGAACAGAGGAAGAAGAAAAAGAACGAATCGGTAATTTATCCTGTACAAAACGTGAATTTGCACTTGTTTTAAACGATATGGGTATAACCTACGAACAAATAAAAAATTTAATTGCTGAAAATGAAAGAGCGCAATTGGAATGGGATTTGTGCACTGTAATAATAAGAAAGAACCCTTTACTTGATGAAATGGCAACTAAATTAAATATTTCTTCTGAACAACTGGATAACATTTTCAAATACATTAATGGTGAAATAGAACACCTATAGAAAAATAAGCCATAAAAGAGTTTAATCGATTTTTAAATCGGTTAACTCTTTTTGTATATTATTGCGTTTTTGGGGTTATCGTGTAAAATAATAAATGCAGATGTGCTTGTAGCTCAGATGAATAGAGCGTCGGTCTCCGAAGCCGAAGGTCACGGGTTTGACTCCCGTCAGGCACGAATATTAAGACCTCGTAGCTCAGTAGGATAGAGCGGCGGTTTCCTAAACCGCGTCTTGCGCGAGTTCGACTCTCGCCGGGGTCAGACTAAAAAACGGACAACTTTTGTTATCCGTTTTTTAGTATTAATTTTCGCAGAATCAATGAACTCGCCACAGGTCGTAAGACCTGTCTTGTGAGTTCGAGCGGATTTGCGGACGGACGCATCGAACGCAGTGAGTAGTCCGGATAGCGAGAGGATTGAGCGGTCGCAACGCAGTTGCATAAGCGAAACTCCGCGAGCGTGGAGCAAATCCAAGACACTCTCGCCGGGGTCAGACTAAAAAACGGACAACTTTTGTTATCCGTTTTTTAGTTTAAGTTTTGATTATTAGCACTTACATTGACATCGTGCTTAATCATTTTATTCATCATATTAGGGATTACTACACCCAAAATACCAAACAATGAAAGCATATTAACCCAGAATAACCCTGTTGCAATTGCTTTATTTCTGCCTTGCAAATCTCTTATAGGTTTGATTGGCGGAATTATCTTATTTATCCAATTTTTATTACAGTTCTTATCCAGCAGTTCTGTTTTAAATAGTTTATCCGACAATGACGCAAGAGCACTCCCAATAACAATATCTCCGCCAAAGAATGCTGCTTGTGTGGCAGATAATCTTATAGTTTGGTCTTTTACTTCTGTTTCATTTCTTGCTGACAAAATTTGTCCTATATCACATACCAATGTTGAAAATAAAAATGGTAGTCGCTGCATAAAAATACCATCATTGTAGTCAAATTTTGATGCATATCTTTGTGCAAATTTCCCCAGTTTCCCGCTATTTTCTAATAAACCTTTTCTTAATAATAATGGCGATGCCGTAAGCATTAAAAGGAAAAACAAAAATACAGCATTTCTTAGTTTTTCTGTTTTTTTAAATTTTTCAGCACGCTGTTCTACTAATTCTTTATCACCCATATTAAATTCGGCAGAAAATCCGTCCCGTCCTGTTTTTTTACGCGTTATCCATCTGTTTATAAACCCCACACTTCCAAACAATGCTGTCGTGAATAAAAAATCAAAGGATAGTACGGACATTTTTGCGTTAATAAGTTTTCTGCGGATTTTTTCATAATCATAACAGTTATTCTTTAATAACTCCGCAAAATCGTACTTTTGGGAAAGTTTTCTTATCCCTTCTTTTGTAGCCTCTGCAGAGGTTAAATACTTATTGGAAAGTTTTATCAGATTATTATCTTTTGAAAAATAACTTTTTGTAAGCTTGGCAATATGCTTCATTGCAAGTTTGTTAGTTAAAGGTAAAGTTATAAAAGGTGTTAGAAATGCAGTACTCCAAACAATTGCAGCTTTACGGGCACGCTCTTCTCTTTCATTTTTATTATTAGCTTTTACAATTATTGAAATATCCCTTGCACCATCAAGAAGTGCTTTGTTAAGTAACAATCTATCCTCAATAAATGCTGTCGCAGTTATTAAAGGATTATGTTTAAAAGATAAATTACTTTCTCCGCTAACATTAATATACATACAGTATTATAAGTTCCTAAAGATTTTTTTTTGCTAGAAAAAAGAACCTGCCAAAATGACAAGTTCTTTTAAAAGATTGCTCCAGGCCAGACTTGAACTGGCACCGAGGTATTCCCCCGATTGGATTTTAAGTCCAACGCGTCTACCGATTCCGCCACTGGAGCGTGGTTTTTAACATATGCTACAGCGTCTACCTCCCCTCTCTCAAAACAATTATCAATTATTTTGTTCGGCAGAGTGCCACCGGAGCACACCGGATTGCTTAACGCAACCACCAGTTAATAGTATGCGAAACACAACTTATTGTCAATGATTTTATTTTAACACAACTATTACTCTTTTAGGTAATGTTTTTATCAAAAACTGCGACAATAATATTTTTAAAAGGAGATTTACGCATGAATATTTTGATTTATATAGCAAAAATTTTAGTCATTGTCGGCGCACTAAACTGGGGACTTGTCGGTATTCTGGACTTTGACCTAATAGAAAAATTATTCGGACATATGAGCGCTGTAAGCAGAATATTATACACACTTGTAGGCTTGAGTGCAGTATTTTTAATCGCCATATATTTTATTCAGCCGATGTAGTTTCTTCTTCAGGCGTTTCAAATTCCTGCAGTTTTTTATCTAATTTTTCAATTTTTTTATTCAATTTAGTAATATTTTTTTCCTCTTTGGAAATTTGTTTTTCTAAATTTTCAAGCTTATCGGCTCTGTATAGTTCAACTGCTTCATTATAAGAAGTTGAAGCGGGATATTTGGTTAAACGATTATATTCTTTGACATTTTCCCGATATTCCGTTCTGATTTCTTTAAGTTGAGCTTTATACTCCTTTTTACACTCTTTATAATATGCTTTTTTATTTTTTTTCTGCTGTTTTAGTTTTTTCTCATCAATTTTCTTAAGAGCTTTTTCTTCCTTTTCAACCAATACATATGGCTCCACACCATCCTGCACCAGTTTAAAACCGTTTTGAGAAATACTTACAGGAATATTCTCCGTTGAAAGCAAATTAGACCTGTTACGCCCTACATCAATATCCCAAATCCCCAAAAATACCGGGCTTTTACCTGTATAAGCATACGCTCTGCAAACCACTCTGTCCGGATCATCGGCAGAAAATCCCAACGGAACTATGTCCCATCTTTTATCCGCCAAAGGTAAATCGTAAAATGTTGTCCAGCGATAGGTAATTGCATCCCTTACTTCCGATAGTTCAATTGCTTTATCGGCTTCAAAATCGTAAACCCACATATTTGTCTGCCAAATACCATCATAGGAATTTCCGATTTTTTCCTTAATCAATATCTTTTTACCGTCAGCTGAAAAGTCAACAGGAGTCAGAGAGCGGAATGTAGCAAAGTTATCAATTTTTTTACTTGTTGAAAGTAACGGCTTTTCCGTACGATTTGAAGTGTGAGCATATTTAATACGTTCAAGTTCTGTCTTTCCGGTATCCAAAGGAATCATAAAAACTTCCGCAGAAGTTGATGCGCTGTCAGGCGAATAATAAATTGCCGTATAAACAAGTTTTGTAAAATCAGGTGATACAATACCCTGAGCATTTTGTTGTTTTGTTTTATAGAAATTTTTACTCAGTGAAAGTTCAACATTTCCGACAGGCTCATTGTATTTTACAATTTTATAAGTAGGATGCGGTGCATATTTCAGCTCAGAAGGCAGCGGTTGGACAGGTTTATCTATCTCTTTCAATTCTTCACCTTTTTTGTTGATGTGATTTGAAATCGCATTATATTCTTCAACCGTCATTTTCCCTGACGGAGCATCGTTCTCACAATTTTTATAATACTCACGTTTGGCATCACGTTTTTTCACATCACGCAAATACGCTTCATTACGTTTTTCATAATCCTTTGTTCCGAATGCGTAAAATGGAACATTGGTGAATACAAACAAAAAACAAATAATTAAGCACCAAAATTTACGCACTTATACAAGCCCCCCCTGTATTGCAGTACTTATAGCTTTTGAACGGCTTTTAACATATAATTTTTGCAATATACTGTGCACATGAGTTTTTGTCGTAGATATTGAAATAACAAGTTTTTCCGATATTTGAGGATTTGAACAGCCGTCAACAATAAGAGAAAGGACTTCCATCTCTCTTTCTGTCAGACCATACATATTTTTGCCAAGTTTATAATTAATTTCACCTTTTTTCTCAGGAATTATCGCAGTTTTTCTGATGCTGGACAAAACAACTTTTGCAATAACCGGATCCAGCCAAGCTACCCCCTGACTAACAGCAAGCACTGCAGAAACTGTCTGTTCACTTGACGCACCTTTTGTAATATAACCGTCTGCACCAGCCTGAAAAGAATCTATAATATCGTCATCGTCTTCTCTGGATGTGTACATAAGTACTTTTATGGCAGGATTTACCTCTTTTATTTTACGTGTTGCCTCAATACCGTCAATTGTCGGCAGACCTATATCCATAAGTACCAAATCGGGATTTAATTCAAGTGCTTTCTCAACACCTTCTTCACCGTCAGATGCCATATCCATAACTTCAATATCAGGATTATTCCCCAAAATTACGGATAATCCCAAACGTGTCATATCGTGATCTTCAACTATCAAAACCTTAGCCATTTACTTCCTGTCTTTCCTTCTCATTAACAACGACATCTGTCAGCAAAAACGAAAATTCGCTTCCCTTGCCCAATTTGCTCTCAACCCAGATTTTACCGCCATGCGCTTCAATAATCTGCCTTGAAAGATATAATCCCAAACCTGTTCCCGTTGAACGTTTCTTGCTTGTTCCTTGCGAAAACCTTTTAAACAGATGCGGCAAATCCTCTTTAGGAATACCGTTTCCGTCATCCACAACGGAAAGAATTATATCGCTTCCCAATTCTTTAACCAAAATTTTTATAGTGCCGTTTTTAAACGTATAATTTACGGCATTACCGCAAAGATTTGTTATAACACGTTTTAGTTCCCCTCTGTCGGCATAAATATATGTATCATCATCAACCTCAAAATCAAGTTCAAGATTAATTTCTTTAGCCTGAGCAAGCGGTTTAATCTCATCATAACACTGGCTCACAAGATTTTTTATCTGGAAATTCGTTTTACAAAGTGCCAGCTTACCGCTATCAAACCTATAAACCTCTAACAGAGCATTAACAAGCCCCAACAGATCTTCATTACTTTTAACCAGAGTCGTCAAAAGAAGTTTCTGCTGGTCATCCATATTACCGACAGTTCCCTCTATAAAGAATTTTAACGTCTGAATTGCCGCCAATAAGGGTGTTCTCATATCATGGGTTAACGTAGCAATAAAATCGTCACGTAATCTCTCTGTTTCTTTTTGTTCGCTGATATCTCTTATAACTCCGACATATTTCGGCTCATCATTTTCAAGAGAGCAGAGAGCAAAACTTATCTCAACAGGAACAGAGGATTTTGAAAGCCCGTTTACAACATACAAACCCTTGACAAGAATTTCCGAACTATCATCTTTAACGGAAGGTAAAAACTCATTATTATCAATTATTTTAAGGCGTGTATCAGTGTTATCATAGGTTAAAAATTCGTACAAATTTCTTCCTTTTAAACCGTCAGCAGAAATACCTATCATATTTTCACCGACCGGATTAATCTCAAGAAATTTACCGTTTTTATCCAGCAAAACTATACCATCGGCACAGTTCTCAATTATGCCCGATAACTTTAAATTAGCAATTGCAAGTGATTTTGTCCGCTCTTCAACAATTTGCTCAAGATTTTTTGAATAATCATCAAGTTTTTTATTGGCAATCTCAAGTTCAGCAATTTTTTCGTTAAGTTTTTCAATTAAATAACTGCGCTCAATTCCGTTTTTTATGTTTATGAGCAAATCATCATTGTCCCAAGGCTTTTCAATATACCTGTATAAACCGACATCGTTTATGGCTTTAATCGCATTTTCTTTATCGGCATAACCCGTAAGCAGAATCATACTGACATCAGGATACAATTCTTTGGCTTTTGTCAGAAATTCAAGTCCGTTCATTTCAGGCATCATAAAATCGGAGATTATAACCGACGGCTTATTATCTTTAAGCCATTCTACCGCCTTTTGCGGAGAATTAAACAGCGCAAAATCGCTTATCCCCTCAAGTTTAAACAAAGTATTTAAAGCGGAAGTTACAAGCGTATCATCATCAACAGCAAGTATTTTTTCTACCGTACTCATACGTACAATGTTACTCTATATGCCCGAAATGCGCAAATTTATTAATAAATGTAAAACCGCATTACACTACCGGAACATTTTCTTTTCTGATTTCGTCAAATTAACAGATAAAAATCGGGAGAGTGGAGTATGATTACAAATTTAAGCGAATTTTATGAAAATGATTATTCTGAAGATTTTGAAATAAATGAAGAACCAGCAACATTCAGCTGTATTGCAAGGGAGGAAGACATTTTACAAATGTATCTGAAAACCATCGGCAAAATAAAACTTTTGTCAGGCTTTCAGGAAAAAGAGCTTGGGAAAACCATTCAAACCTCAGATAATCCGCTTGCGGTAGAAGCAGCAAAGAAAAAATTGGTAAATGCAAATTTAAGACTTGTCGTCAGCATAGCAAAAAAATATACAGGTCAGGGTGTCTTATTTATGGATCTTGTTCAGGAGGGGACTCTTGGGCTTATGAAAGCTGCCGAAAAATTTGATTACACAAAGAATTTCAAATTTTCAACATATGCAACCTGGTGGATAAGACAATCAATTCTGCGTTCCATCGCTAACAATTCACGTTCAATAAGAATACCGGTCCATATATCAGACAAAATCAGGAAATACAACAGGATTAAAACAGAACTTCTGATAAAAAACGGCTCCGAACCGACAGACGAAGAAATAGCAAAATTAATGGGATTAGCCCCTGAGAAACTAGTAAAAATCAAAAATTCGGTTATAAAATGTCCCGTCAGTCTTGAAACTCCCATCACCGATGATTTATGCATAATTGACTATATTGAAGACGGTTTTTGCAAATCTCCTGAAGCTAAAACTGATGCAAAAATAACAGACAAATGTATCAATGAATGTATGCAAATACTGAACGACAAAGAAAAAGATATTATAAAATGCCGTTTCGTTATAAATGATTCAACCAGATGCACTCTGGAAGAATTGGGCAAACGGCTTGGGTATTCCAAAGAGCGCATAAGACAACTTGAAAACTGCGCCCTTAAAAAAATACGTGAAAACAAAAAATTTGCCCATATGAAAGATCTGATTGAATAACTTCTTTACAAATCTTGCCTTTTAAATTTTGTGCTGATAAAATTTAAAAATAAAAGGCGGTTTTAGTTTGATTTATTTCTTTTATGGGGAAGATGATTTTAATATTGACGAAGAAATCGGCAGGATGAAAGCGGAGTTAGATCCGAATTTTCTTGAAATGAGTTATAAGTATTACAGTGCGTTAGAAACAGAAAAACTCAATTTCAATGATTTAATTTCAATTTTAAAAACTCAACCGATGATGTTCGGCAAAATGCTTATTGTTATTGATTTTTACAAAAGTCTTACCAAAACATACGACGACAAAGAAATTGAACAATTTGAACAAGCATTTCAGGACAATACCGAAAATACAGATATTGTACTGTTTGTGAAATTTCCAAGAGATGACGATAAAAAGAAACCGGATGCAAGAAAGAAATTATACAAACTTTTAATGAAACAAAATGCCAAAGAATTTGCACCAATCCCGACCTATAAACCCGAACTTGGACAATGGATAAAAAACAGAGCAAAATTGTATGACCTTGAAATATCACAAGACGGCGCTGAAACCGTTATTTCAATGCTGGGAAATAATTTACGTCAGATAGACAGTGAACTGCAAAAGCTTGCGGTTTCCGTTTACCCAAATAAAAAAGCATCCCCCGACGAAATCAAAGAATACTGCACAAGCAACGAAGATTTGTTTGCTCTTTCTGACGCTTTAATGAAAATGGATTTTTCAACAGCTCTATCAGAATATAACAAATTACTGGACAAAAATCATCCGCTGAGAATTTTGGCAACTCTTCAAACTATGGTGCATAAATGGATAATTATAAAAGCTAATTCAGGTAAGTTAAGCCCGTTTGAGCTTATGAAACTCACCGGGATGAAAGAATATCCTATACAGCTGGCACAGGGGAAAATGAAATCTACTTCAATTTCCGATCTTATAAAACTTAAACGAAATCTTACCGAATGCGAATATAAGATCAAAAACGGTCAGGCAATAGATACAGAAAGGGAGGTGGCGGATGCCTTCATTGTACGATGAATACCCTTTTTTAATGAAATATTTCAGGTCGGGTATAACCGAAAAAAGTCCGAACATTTCCCATTGTATATTGTTATACGGAAGCGATGTTAATGCACAATATAAAATTGCTCTGGAAATTGCAAGGATTTTAAACTGCAAAGAAGGAGGAAGCCCCGATTGTCAGTGTTTGAACTGCAAATGGATAAGCGAAAATAAACATCCTGCCGTTATAACCGTATCAAAAGATGATTTCAAATCTGAAGATGACACAACAAAAACAGCCATTTCAATAAAGCAAGCTCACAAAATTCGCTCAATGCTTATGATGTCATCGGATTATCACAGAGTCATTATATTCTGTGACAAAGATGAAGAAGGCAATATGCAGGGAATAAATTCAAAAGTTTTTCAGGATGTAGCTGCAAATGCTTTACTGAAGACTTTTGAAGAACCGCCGCAAAATACAACCTTTATTATTCTGACAAAAAACAAAACCGATGTAATATCCACAATAATTTCAAGATGCCAGTGCTTTTATGTTCCGACAAAAAACTCAGAAAACATTACCTCTGTTCCGACTGATGATTTAGTAAGACTTTATATATCTCAGGACAAAAACAAAATTTTTGATTTTCAAAACAAACTTACGGAATTGCTGAAAGAATATCCGGCAAATACGGTTTTAAACAGTTTTGAGAACGGACTTTATAACATTTTAAAAGAAAATATTAACAATAAAATTCTGTGTTCAAAAATCAGAGAAGATCTGAAATCCACTGAAACCGCCAAAAATCAATCTTTATTGGCAATGTCTGATCAGGTTGTCGCAGAAAATCTTACATACAAAATATTTAATATAAATTAACATTATTAAAGTTTTCTTCATTAAAATCCGATATAACCTATAGGTATAACTATATCCAAAAGGAGAATTAAATGGTATTACCGATACCGAAAAAACATACAAGCCATATGGGACACAACCCGCCTCATTCGGATCCGTTACCTAATTCCGACCTCATTCCGGAAGATTACACTCCGGGAGCTGAAGGTAATCCGGAATGGTGGGAATATCTTGATGTTAATAGCGAAGAAGACTACCGGCACGAAATGCAAAACCTCAAACGCATGAGGGAACAAGATGAAATGAATTTGAATATTTACTACACCGATGACGATAGTAGTGCATTTTTTGGCTGCTCCTATGATGAAATTTTGGCAATGTATGAAGAAGGTACTGTTATACCTGAAGAAGTTTTAAACTGGGCAAGAAGCATGGCTCAAAACGATGTCTCATCTGAAACCGTTACAGTTCAGTCGGATGATGCGGAAGCTCTTTATTTAAGTCTGAAACAAAATCCTGACGCAAACCTAAAAACAATTACACAAATATTCTCAGACAAATGTAAAGAAAAAAGCCAGGAACTGGACGCCTACGGCGAAGAGCTTACAACACTTCTTAAAGATGTAGATGTAATGAGAAACAAAATTGAACTGCTCAAAGAAGATGCTCAAAAGGAAACAGAGCCTTTGAAAGACGAATGGGAAGATATAAATTACAAGCTCTCCCACGGTATTGAACTTACTCCTCAGGAAAAAGCAAGAGCAGAATATTTAAAAGGTAAATTCGGCGAAATTGATGAAAATTACAAATCACAAATATCTTCCGAAATTGTCAATTTGGGTATTTATCTTGATAAAATAAGCGAAGTCAGCCAAAAAATTGAAATTGCAAACAGTTACAGCAGAGTTTCCAAAACCATTCTTGATGAATTATCAAGTCCGGAAGCTTCTAACGCAAATGCCGGAATTATAACAAGTAGTGATATGGAAACAGAAGAAACATTGAACAATGATGATGTAAACGCTAACTTTACAATGACTTTATACAATGCCGTATATGCAATGGATAATTCCGTAACATTTACAAATAACAAGTCCACTGCGATTATGAGTATTTTGGAAGAAACAGCAGAAATCGGCGGGTTCCAGTTAAATGACCCTAATCATACAATAAAGACAGATTTTACCGAAGATATAGATTTTTCAATTTTGGATAATGAGGATACACCTAATTCTGAATCTGATGACATAAAAGGTGATGATAATTCAGATGAACCGGATCCGACAAAAGGCGATCCTGACGATGTAATCCCTGAAGATGTACCGCCTGAAAAGGGCGGCGAACCTGTAACAGATGGCGGAAAAGGTGATCCAGTGACAGGCAGAGGCGGTGATAATCCGGTAACAGATGAAGAAGATAATCCTATAACAAAAGAAGATGATAACAATCCTGTAACCGGCAAAGGCGGCTACAATCCTGTGACAAACAGAGGCAATAATAATCCTGTAACATCAGAAGAAGAAATAACTCCTGTAACAACCGAAGATGACAGTAATCCTCAGCCAACTGCAAATCGAGGTTATACTTCATCCGGAACAGGCACTACCGGTTCCACAACAGAACAGCCAAATAACAGAAAAACGAAAGAAGAAACAGAAGAAGAAAATGTTGATGTTGCCAGT
>JAGCBH010000042.1 GCA_017652265.1 bacterium | reverse complement strand
TATGTATATTCAAAATATTAATGATTTTTGGTACGATAAAACAAATTTTAAAAATAAATATTCTCAAAATTTTAAAGGGAACATTATCAGAAATGTTGGCACTTTTAAGCTTGGCACTCAGGAATTGTTACGGGTTTCTGATATTTCCGGTAAATACAGACAATTAGATATTATGTTCAGAACTGCCGGAAGTTATATGACAGATTTATTTAAAAAAGGAATCGGTTTTTTAATTCCTTTAACCGTTGGGGGATTTGCGCTGAAAAATACATTAAATTCCGAAGAAGTTCCCAATGTTACCGTTGCGAATGGTGTTCAGGACAATCCTGATACGTTGATGACATTTGCGGTAGGGGATAGTGAAGATGTTGCAAAACTTGTTGTTTCAAAAGACGGTACGGTAAATGTATTGGCTGATGAAGATTTACTGCAAAGCGAAATAGAAAGATACGCATCAGAAATTAATAATAACCATGATAAATTTTTTGAAACGATTCATAGCAAAACAAGTGATGCAATAAATTCAATCGGTGAAATTATAAACAGAAAAGAAGACTATCAGTTTGATATAACATCGGAAGAAGATGTCAGACGTGTGGCAAGACAATTTATTGATGAAAAGAAACGGCTTGCGTTATTGGCTAATATTACAAGTAGTCGCAGATTTTATAAAGAATTTGCCTGGGATGAAGTTTCAAATAAAAGCGTAGAAAAAGGTGTTTTAAAAGACAAAGACATATCTTTCAGCTTTTCACATCTTGAAAACTTTTATTTTAACGGAATGCAGATTACCGTAACAGATGAAAAAGCCGGCACAAAACAGGGATTTGTTGCTAATGCGGACGGAAAAATTTATAAATCCAAAGTTTATAAAAAAGAAGATTTTGTACCGCGAAAGGTTTGGCATATAAGAAATCTGAAGCCTGTGTCTGCGGAAGAACTTCAAAATCCGGATTTGCAATATATGTTTAACTACGGATATTCTCACGTAGATAAGGCATACAAATATATGCTGAAGATATTGTATGATCAAAACAAAGAATTTTTAGATTCATATTCGGGTGTTACAGATAAAAAGAAAAATTATATAGACGAAATTCTTGCAAGAAAAATTAAACGTGTAGATGAATTCAACAGCAGAATGGAAAGTGAGCTGAAATCCAGAATCGCAAAGAGCGAATCTCTTGATAAGTCACCGCTTTGGGAAGATCGCGCAAAAACTGCAAGGGTTTATAATTTAACTCCGGCTGAATTTGAAATGGCGAAAAAATTCGCATCGTATAGTGATCAGATAAGTACCGCGTATCTTAAAAGAATGCAATATCAGCGTCCTGAACTTAACGAGAAATGCGGATTTATGAGGAGAAAATCCCGTAACGGTGTGATTTTCAAAAATATGCTGAGAAGTGATAAATATTATCTGGGTATGGCGCAATACATGGCAAAACCGGAGACTAAAGAATTAATCAGTTTTGGTATTTTTGACAAGAAACTTAGAGAAATTGCAAGATTTAAGATTTCAAACAACGGCGAAGCAAAACTTATTACCCGTCCCGCAACGCCGGATGAAGTTGTGGCTGAGATAGAACAAATGATGAAAACCGAAATGGAAAACGGACTTCCGAAAAGACTTACAGATCGTCTTGAAACTGCTGTTTATTATCACGAAAATAAAATAAAAGTTGATACTTATATAGAAAGATCTTTTCATCCTATAACTTTGGCTCAGGCAGTAAAAGAACTTCGGAATTCAAAAAATTATTACAAATTTGATACCGAAAAACTCTCAGAAATTAAAGATAAATGGGAAAATATCAGGGCAATATATCGCGACCACCAAGAACCTGCGTATAAGTGGCAGAAGTTTTTCTTTCCGGATGTTGAAAGTTCAACCAAAAAATACATGTATGGCAGATTAGATGAGCACGATATAAATTATGAATTTATATTTATAGACAATGAACACTGTTCAGGTCTAAGAATTCTGACAAGAAATGACAAAGGTATTTTCCAAAACGGTTATGTAATTGAAAATGACGGCAATGTTTATAAACTTATGATGATGCCGGATAGTGACAAATACAGATATCTATATGTTGAACGCCCTAATTTTTCTCAGCTTGACGCAAAAGCTGTAAAGGCGGAGCACGTAGATTTAATAGTTGATCAGATATCTGAAAATATCACGAAATTTAATGATTTTTGTAATGAATGTGCTAATTATATAGTTACTGACGGCAAAATGAGCAAAAAGTTAATTATTGAAATAGTCAGAAAATACAGACCGGAAATAGTTACTCCTGATATGGAAATTGCCGTACAGAGAAAACCTGTTGTACGCAGTGAAAAGCCTGAAGTTGTTAAAAGAAAACCGGGCAGACCAAGAAAAAATCCTGTTCCGGATACACCAAAAGAGCCGAAAAAACTTGGCAGACCAAGAAAAGAGGTACCTGTCGATACTACAAATTCTGCTGCTGATTCCGCACAGATTGCAAAGCCTAAAGTAAAGCGTGCTTACAGGACACATGCCAAATCAAAACCTTTCCAATTTGAATACAGTGACAGTTATGCACATATGCTTAAACCAAACGGTGAATTTAAACCATTAGTGGCAATCAGTATATTTGATATTGTTGAACAGTTAAACAAACTTTTTGCATTGCCATATGAAGAACGAAGCCCGCATCTTATTCATGATTTAAAATCAAACGGCGAAGTTTTTACGAGCAGAATTTCCTGCTACGCACCTGATGGGGCATATATAACAGTTTCGGTGTGCAAAACTAATGATTTTGTTGATTTTCTTTATTATTCTATGAGGGTACAAAAAGGTAATGAAATTATGTATTTCAATATTAATCCTGAAAAGGACAGTGTTTTGAAATGTGATGATAATAATATACTTGTACGCGATAAATTCAAAGTAAAACAGAGAATTTCAAAAGCGGATTTTGTTGCTCAAAATCCGTTGAGTGTTAATATGCCGATGTATTTGGCAGAAATTTTTGCGGTAAAACCTGATGAGGAAAGAAAAACAGTTCCGTTCCAGAAATTTGAAACAAAAAGAAGCCTTGCTGAAAAACAAGCAATGCGCGATTTTGAAAGAGCAATGCACAAAACAAGTGCGCCAAATGCAATACAAAAAGAGCTGGATATGGAATTTGACGCGGAAACCGAAGATTTTGAAGAAGATTAAACCTTTGCAGGTGAATTCATATATAACGGCTGTAATTTTCCCCATTCGCCGGTTTCGGTTTGAGATTTTTTAACCGCAAGACGGGCGATAATCTCTGCCAGATTTATATCCGAAGTTTCATACGAAATGCCGTTTGTAATCTCTTGTAATCGGTTGTCTGTAATAATAAAATAATCTTCTTTTTTTAGTGTTTCTTTTAATTCAGATAGCGGTACAATATAAGGTTCACCATCTTCGGTTTTTACATAAGCACTTTCTCTGCGTGCATCAAGTACGGTAATTTTCTTTTTGCTACCGCTTGTAAAAGGTAAATTTTCCAATATTTCAAATGTTGAAACACCAATAACTTTCTTCCCGAGTTCCTGACCGATAACCCTTGCAACAGTTAAACTTGTTCTTATTGCCGTGAAACTTCCCGGACCAATATTTGTTGCAACTAAATCCACATCATCAAAATTCATATTATTATCAAGTAAAATCTTTTTCATAATTCTGATTATGTCGGATGAGCGGCCGCCGTTTGCGTTAAATTCTTCCGTTACGGAAGACAAAACTTTTTCATCTTTTACCAAAACGGCATAAATTTTATTCATACAACTATCAAAGGCCAGTGTCAGCATTTATTTAAACCCTCTATAATATAGTCAAAATCCTTGCATTCCGATATAAATTCATAAGTTCTTGCATCATCGTCATCATAGGTTACTTTTATATCAATGTGTCTGAACGGAATTTCATTTTGAGAAAATTCTGCCCACTCAACGAATGTAAGGTTTTTACCTTCGGAATATTCTCTCAATTCATCGGAAATTGTTTTTACACCCTCATTTTCAAGCCTGTATAAATCAAAATGATAAACAGGAAGTTTTCCGCTGTGGTATTCGTTAAGAATAACAAAACTCGGGCTTGTTACACGTTCTTTAACTTCCAGTGCATCCGCAACCAGTTTTACGAATGCTGTTTTGCCTGCACCGATTTCTCCGTACAAATTAACGAAACAGCCGTTAGGAGTCAGTTTTGCAAAATCTTGTGCAAGTTTTGCGGTATCTTCAAGTGTTTTGCATACCCGTATATATTTCATTTCACTTTCTCCAACGGTTTTTCCATTTTATTTGAACATATAACTCTGTTTCTGCCATCCATTTTAGCTTTATACAATGCTTTATCAGCATTCATAATAAGGGTTTCTACAGTATCATCTTTTTGAACTTCGTGAACACCCTGACTTATTGTAACGTTTATCTTTTTATGTTCAGGGCTTAGTTTTGAAATATCAATTTTTGTTTTTTCAACCGCTTTACGAAGTCTTTCTGCAACCATAACTGCGGATTTGGCATTTGTATTAGGTAAAATTATTGTAAATTCTTCTCCCCCGTATCGGCCTGCTATATCGTATTCTCTTAATTGTAATCTTATAACGTCTGAAATAGTTCTCAATACAAGATCGCCGACAGCATGTCCATATGTATCATTTACACCTTTGAAGAAATCAATATCCGTCATGATTACAGATAACGGAGTTTTTTGACGTTGAGAATTTGAAAGCTCCTGTTTAAGACGTTCATTAAGCTGGCGTTTATTATAAAAACCTGTCAGAGCATCAAGCGTTGCGTGTTTAAGAATTTCAGCATAAACATTTGCTCTGTTGATAGTTGTTGCAACCTGATTTGTCAATTGAACTATGTAATCTACTTCTTTTTCGTTAAGTTTGCCTTCCATACTTTTGGTAACAATGCAGCCAAACAGTTTTTTTTCACTTATGAGAGGGAAAATACCAGTCTTTTTGTCGGCAGTAAGAATACATTCGGATTTATCTGTCAGAATATTTATCATGTCGTAGATTTTACTGTCGTTGCATGCACTTGGCCAAACAAGTTCAAAGGCATCATCGGAAGTTTTCTTTAAAAATATGTATATCAGGTGATTTGATACGAATTTATCAAACATTTCTCCGATAAGCGGCACAATGTAATTAAGTTCATACTGAGTTTCTATGATTTTTGCAATATTCTTCATAGAATCGTGGAAATTAATATTTTTCTGCATTTTTTCGTTTAGAATAATATTTTGAACTTTCAGAGAAATTATATCGCTTGCCGTTGAGAGGAAACTCAGCAATTCATCGTTGACATTGACCATAGATAATTCAAGCATACCGATAAATTTTTCATTTTGTTTCAGCGGATAGTAGACTTTGTTATCTATGTCTTCAAAAACTTTTTTTGTACGAATGTCGGAATATATTTTGTAATATTTTATCACAGTTTCCTTATCAAAAATATCATCTATATAAAGCCAGTTTCTTGAAAAATCTCTCAATTGAGAAGTTGTAAAATCAAAAGTATAAAGCTCAACTTTTATGCAAGGAAAGTTTTCGGCAAAAAATTCATTCAAAACAGTAAGAATACTTTTTGCGCTGTATGAACTGTTTAGTAATTTAGATAATTCAGAAATTTTTTCAAGCATTATATATCCAGTTTGTCCATTATTTCATCAGGAATGTCAAAATTCATATAAACATTTTGAACATCATCAAGTTCATCAAGCCTGTCCATAAGGCGCATAACTTGTTTTGCAGTATCTTCATCATTTACGGGTACTGTATTTTGAGGGATTTTGGTTAATTCGGCACTTTGTGCTTTAAATCCTTCTTTTTCCAATCCTTCAACAACCTGCTGAAAATTCTCAGGGGTTGTTAATACGGTGTATATTTCTTCTTCCTCATCTTCGGTTATGTCTTTGGCATCAAGATTTATTGCCGCTTCAAACAATTTTTCGTAATCAACTGAATTTTTATCAAAAATTAATTGTCCGCAGCTGTCAAACATCCAGCCTACAGCGCCTGTTGTACCAAGATTTCCGCCGAATTTTGAAAACAAACTTCTGACATCTCCCGCCGTTCTGTTTCTGTTATCGGTCATAGCTTCAACAACAACCGCAACGCCGCCCGCTGCATAACCTTCATAAGTCAACTCTTCGTAACTGTCAGCTGAACCTGAGCCGGCACCTTTTTCAATTGCACGTTTTATGTTGTCATTAGGAAGTCCTGCTGCTTTTGCTTTTTCAATAGCGGTTCTTAAACGAAAATTTCCTGCAGGATCAGGGCCGCCCAAACGTGCTGCAACTATTAGTTCTCTTGAATACTTTTGAAAAGCTGTAGCTCTTTGAGAATCTACTTTCGCTTTTTTACGCTTAATTGTTGACCATTTGGAATGTCCTGACATCTTAATTCTCCTTACAAAGTCCTCTTATGACAGAATTTTACAACAAAAAAACGGCAAATTCAAGTATAAGAAACTAATGGTAAAAAATTTCGTTCTCCTCCAAATGGTGTATATTTTTAAAAAATATTAAAGTTTTTGAAATTTGTACCGATAGTTATACTATAATTACATGTAATCAAGAAGGAATATGAGATGAGAGAGAAAGAAAAAGGTGCATCATTATTTTCGCAGTCTGAATTTTTAATGGACAGCAACCCTATGGAAGAATTATTTGCCCTGAATTTGGGAGATTTTTTGTCAGAACAGTTAATTTCACCTGATTTGGTAAGTAAAATTAATCTTAAAGAAAAAAATAAAAAGACAAGACTTGCAGAACAAATAAAAGAATTAACCCAAATTTATTCTTCAAACAAAACTCTGTCTCTTTTAAATATTTCATCAAAAGAAGAAGGTTATGCAATATATAATTCAATTGCTCTTTCCGTTGTTCAGATGCTTGAAGTCAAAAGTTGCAAAATATATCTTTCTACGGAATTTATACGGACAAAATCTAACAGAAAATTGCTTTTGGCGGGTAAATACGGCAGATTTTCTTTTGATAATGAAAAAATAAAAGAAGCATTCGGTAAACAAAAAACTATTAAAGTTAAAAATACTTATTATATTCCGATGAAAAATCATCTTGAAACTGTCGGACTTGTTGCTGTCGGAAGTGAAAAACCTGTTGCAAAAGAATTTATTGAACTGGCAGGCACTATGGCAGGACTTTTTGCGGTATCTTTGACTTTACAAAATACAATAGATTATTCAAATATTTTGATTGAGGATGAAAATTCTCCTGAGCGTGAATTAAAAGCGGTAAGAGGGGAATTAACTGGCTTAATCGGTGATTTGTGCGACAATCAGCAGAATTTTGTTGAAAGGCTTGCGCAGTCTGTTGATATTAAAGGACAATATAAAGTTACGCACTCCAAAAATACGGCCGAAGTCGCAAGAAAAATATGTAAACAGTTAAAATTGAACGAAAAAACAACCGATTTGATATATTATGCAGGACTATTGCAGAATATCGGTAAAATCGCAATTCCGCAAAAATTATTTAATACCAAAGGTAAACTGACTATGCAAGAATTTAAAAAGATAAAATCAAACACTAATATTGGTGTGCATTTCCTTATGAACATTAACTTCCTGTCAGAAGTTGTACCATATATTACGTACAGAACAGAAAGATTTGACGGTCAGGGTGAGCCTGAAGGTTTAAAAGGCAATTCAATTCCGCTTGGCTCAAGAATTATAGCGGTTGCGGATGCGTTTTGCGCTTTAACCTCAGACAGGCCGTTCAGAAAAGCACTAAGCGTTGAAAGAGCATTGAACATCCTTAAAGAGGAAACGGGCAAAAAATGGGATGTTGTAGTTGTTAACGCTTTAGCGGAAGCAGTTTTATAAAATAAAAAACTCTCAGTTCCCTGAGAGTTTTTTTATTGCTATATTTAAACTGTTTATTTTTTAAGTAAAAATCCGCCCTGTTCAGCGTTTTGCAATTCAGCACCGTCAACTTTTGAACGAATATTTTTTATGTATTTATAAACGTAGTCTTTAGGCAAATTCAATAATGTTGCCAAATCTTTTGCATAAACAATTTCGCCTTTGTGGGACAAGAAATAATCAAATACTCTCTGTTCACGTTCGGTTAAAACTTTTTTGAATACAAAATGTACTTCTTCTCTCAAGCTGCTTGGCATTTTAACCTCTTCTGTTTCGGAAACTTTTGAAGAAACAGATTTTGAAGATTTTTTCTCACTCTTTTTAACGGATGTTTCGCTTGATTTTTTAGAACTGGATGAGTTCTTAACTTCTTTTTTACTGTCAGATTTACTTTTTGGAGTTTCTGAAGTTGCATCCAAATCTTTTATAATATTTTTCATTGAGAATGGAGTAGTCAGAATTTCCTGTTCTCTTTCCATTGCACGTTGAGCAATTGTGCTTAGTTTTTCTGCTCTTAAGCTGTAACTTTTATCCATATCGGACACCGGTTTACCTTTTAATACTATGTCCGCTATATCATGCGTAGATTTAGGCGGTTCTATGCTTTTACCTAATCTTGCCGCAAACTCTTCCAACGTAATTTTTTCCAGTGAGCTTCTCCATTGTTTAATCTCTTCTTTACTCAAATACTCCGTCATCAGTTTATTTTCTCCTTAAATAACTTACCATCATTATTGATTATTTATTAATTTATCATGAATTTCTTTAAATAAAACAAAATGTTTCGTTAAGTAAATTTTTGTTTTATTATGTAACAATTTTCAATTTAGAGACTTGAAAAGCATCCCCATACGAATGTATTATTTTCGCTTTATTTACCTTGATTTTTTGTTATTAGTTAAGTAATATTATGTTGTATGAACACTGCGCAGTTAGAGAAAAAAATTAATAAAGTTTTTAAGTCGGGAAATATGCAAAAAGCCGTTGAATTGTGCAAAGACGGGCTGAAAGAAAATCCTTCAAATGCTGATTTGCATATCAGACTTGGTGATTTGTATCTTGCATGGCATAAAGATATTTCAAATTCATGCCAATATATTGATGAAGCAATTGCAGAATACCGCACCGCACTTGAAACATATATTGATTCTGCCGAACTGTATTTTAAAATCGGGCAGGCATATTTTCATAAAGGCGATTTTGACAAAGCGGTAAATTATCTGACTAATTCCGTTTCTAAGAACAAAAAGCAGTATGTTGCATATTATCTTTTGGCTCAGATTTATGCAAGAAAAGCAAGATTTCAGGAAGCTATAGATTATGCGGTTAAGGCAAAAAAGTGCAGACCGCTTGGTTCATCTGCCGCAAGATTTTTGTTATTTTATTTGTATGAGCTTTCTTTATACAGAACGGGTACCAGAAGAATTTTATCAAAATATGAGTTTTTAATTTCTGTATTAACATTCCCGTTTGATGCCATCGCATTAAAATACATATTTAAAACGATTAAAAATTTAAAATTTTTTCCGTCTATATTTAAAGCCTTTTGTTTTGTGCAGGCGCAAAGATACACGGAAGCGCTTGAAATATATATTGAAACAATAGATAAGGCACCGGGATTTACGCTTTTGTATAATCTTTTAGGCAATACTTATCTTGCATTGGGGCGTTTTGAAGATGCGGTAACCGAATTCAAAATGTCTATATGGCTGGATTCATTAAATCTTGATGCATATAAGAGTTTATGCAGAGCTTATGAGGAACAGGGCGATTTGGATAATGCGCTTTTGACATACAAAAAAATTCTTGAAATTGCACCGAATTTGCCTGATGTTCACGCAAACATTGCAAATATTTTATACGCACAGGGCGATATTAAAGGCGCTATTGCACATTTCCAAACGGCAATTACGATTAATCCCAGAAAAAATTGGACAAGTGTTGTTAACCAGACACTTGGATTTGTTTTCCAGGAGAACAGCGGCGATCTTGATGCTGCTATAAGTTCATATCAAAGTGCTTACTTGTTAACGCCGGAAGATATGGATATTTATATCAATTTAGGAAGTGCATTTTACGATAAAGAAGATATTGAAAACGCGCTAGCAATATACAGAAACGCTTTAGAATTAGACCCGACAAATTCAAGAGTTCACTGTAACTTAGGATTTCTGCACTGGGGCAGAGGGGATTTGGATGAAGCTATAGCAGAATACGAACTTGCTATAAAATATGATCCTAATTATGATATTGCATACAACAATTTAGGTGTTATAAAACTTGATGATTTAGGCAGAGTTGCTGAAGCTGCTGAATTATTTAAAAAATCGGTTGAGGCAAATCCTAATTATGCGTTAGCACACTTTAATCTTGCAAGAGCTGTTGCCGTTACAGGCAACAAAGTTGAGGCGGCAAAGATATTTCAGGTAGCGCAGGATGTTAACAGCGTTACAAACGAAATGGATCCGCAGGAAATAACCGATAAAATCAACGAATTATTTAACTAATTTCATGCTTACATAAGGATTTTTATCGTTATTTATTGACGATAATTTTTTGCGTTCATTCTGAGGCAGTTTTGATATTAAAACTGCAGCCTTTTCGCGAATTGTGTATTCTTCTGTTTTGGAACATTTTTTAAGTAATCCCAAAAGTTCCGCAGTTTCTTCAAAATCAAATATTGCAAGTGTTTCTAAGTACCAATACAGTTTAAATAATTCTTTGTTTGTTTTGTATTTTTTGTCCTTATAGGTGAAATTTTCTATCTTTTTAAGAACATCTTCGCTTCGTTTAAAAATTTCGGATTTAAAATATTGAGCAAAATTCTTGTCATTTTTTAGGTTAGAAATCGCCGAAATCACATTTCTGCAGATGTTGCCGTTAATATCTATAACCGCATCAAGAAAAGTATCATAATAGTTTGTCCGATTGAATAATTCGGCTTTTTCAGTATTTTGCATAAAAACTTTCAGTTTATAAGAAACAGCTTCACGAATTTTGCCGTCAACACAGGTCAGGTTTGAGATAAGAATGTCAGCTTCCTCTGGAGATTTAACATCCTCAATTCTCAGGCATGCAAGCTGTTTTTCCATATCAGAGCCGCTTTTCAAAAAATTATACAATTCTTTTTGAGAATAATCTTTTTCAAAAAAGTTGCATCCTTTATCAAAATCTGAAATATCTTCCATTTTAAAATTTTACTTCTTTTTCTTTACCACCTGTAATATAACATAAATATTAATGTTTTACCTAAATTTCAGGGAATAATAACAATGTGAGGTGAAATTTATGAGTAAATGTTTATCCGCTATAAAGCAATTTTTTGTAAATGTGTTTTCAAATAACGAAAATGTAGGATTAAGTTCGTTATCCAAATCCTGTGCCGAAAAACCTTCAAAATCTGCGAATAAGGATATAAAATTCTCTGACATCCTTAAACGATAACTTTCGTTTTTTGCATAAAAAATCGGACAGTAATTATACTGTCCGATTTTTAGAACTTATTTATTAATTCAGAAGTTCTTTATATTGTTCTCGGTAGGAATTTTGATATCCTTCAACATCTTCAACGCTTAATCCTGTTTTTGTAAAATTACCATTTTTCATTAATTCGCCTAAATACATAACTGTTTTTATAACGTTTACTACAAATAAATTCGTTTTACCTTTTTTGTTAAAATCTATTTTATCAGACAAGGCAAGTAAAGTTGTCTTATCTTCATCGGTTAATTGATCTTTTGCCATTATTTCATCCATTTGGCGCATGGCTTCTTTTTCTTCATCTGTAAAGGTTACTTCCTTACTGTATAGAGTAACATCTTCTTCGGTGAGGCCATCTTTACCGTCTCTTTCAAAGTTTTGAAGGTAATTATTGAATAAACTCTGTTCTTCTTCACCATTAATTTCACCATTTTTATCCAGGTCAGCTTTTGCTTGTGCCATCATGCGATAAAATGATACGCTATGTATATTGTTTCCGCTCATAAAAATCCTTTCTTTGTTATGTTTAAGTACAACCTGCAAAATTTTAATGTTGTATTAGCCCATAAAATCCATTTTATATTCTTTTTCATAGGCTTCTTCGTATGCCCTGATGTCTTTAGCGCTGATACCCAGTTCGTCAAGCTTACCGGCAGCTTCCAAGGCTCTCATATATTCAATGGCTGTTTCCGCTTTTGCTGAAAAACTGTTAACTTCATGTCTTTTTAAAAGGTCAATTTTATCGTCTAATTCAGATAATTTTCTTGATTCTTCATAAGTTAAATTATCTCTTGCCATTAGACTATATTCCTCTTTTAAGATGTTTTTTTCGTCATCTGTATAAGTTGCTTCCTGCCTGTATATAGCAACATCTTCTTCGGTAATTTCAGGATTACTGTCTCTGTTAAAATATTGCATCCAGGCGTTATATAATGATTCTTCGTTTTTATCTATTACGCCATTGTGATTACCGTCTGCTTTAGACTTTGCGATAATTTCGTAAAATTGAACGCTGTGTATCTCTCCACTCATAAAAAATCCTTTCTTTTTAAATACTCAATAAAACTCTTATGTTTTTATAAAGTATTTTTTTAAAGAAAAAATGCTATAAAAGAGTGAAAAATTAATAAAATTTAATATTTAAAATAAGTTTTTAAAAAATTCAATAATAGCCGGAACGGCATTATCATTCATAATAAACCATTTTGTAAAATAAAACATAACCGGTATCGTCAGAACGAAGCTATCTACTCTGTCTAAAAATCCGCCATGGCCCGGAAGATTATGCCCTGAATCCTTAACTCCGGCATCACGTTTAATTAAAGATTCACACAAATCACCGATTTGTGCGCACACAGTACAAAGTAAACCTGCCGAAATCGCAAGATACCAAGGCAGATTAATTGCCAAACTCACGACTAACGCGCCAAGTATTGAACAAACACCTCCGCCGATAGAACCTTCCCAGGTTTTATTAGGGCTTATAACGGGTGCAAGTTTATGTTTGCCGAATTTACATCCGACATAATAACATCCCGCATCGGTTAAAATTACGCAGGTAACCATCATTATTACAAAGCCTAATCCGCTTGTATAAACAGAGGAACTTAAATCTCTTAAAAATACCAAGTGCAGAGGAAACCACCCGCAATATACAACACCCAAAATTGTTGTTGCAACATTTGCTATATACGGCTGCCGCCCTCGGAACAGCACCCACAAAAAGGCACTCAAAGCACAAATAGTAAGAGCAATTGATACAAGATCAAACCGTTTCATATAAGCAACTGTTGCAAATATCAAGTTTGAAAAAATTATTATCTTAAGGCTTGGATAAAAACCTTTGTGTTCAAGCATTTTGACATATTCTCTTGAACAAAGGCTCATAAATGTAAAGACCATAGCTACAAGCCAAAGCCCGCCCCATAAAATCGGGAATACGGCAACAACACCGAAGGCAAATCCCGTCAGCATTCTTGTTGCATTTTTACTCCATCCCAAGAAATTCTCAAACATTATACAGTCATAACCTCTTTTTCTTTATTAGAAACTTCCGTATCAATGATACCGGTATATTTGTCAGTTAATTTCTGAATTTTGTCCTGAGTATCTTTTACCATATCTTCAGGTAAATTTTCATCTTTCTCAATTTTTTTAAGGTCGTCTGTCATATCTCGTCTTGCGTTACGAACGGCAACTTTTGTTTCTTCACCGATTCTTTTAACTTCTTTTGCAGCTTCTCGGCGTCTTTCCTCCGTCATAGGCGGGAAGTTCAAACGAATACAGAAACCGTCGCTGTTTGGAGTAATACCGATTTCCGCTTTAATTATTGCTTTCTCAATTTCTTTCAGAATTGTTTTATCGTAAGGTGTAATAACAAGAGTAGTACCGTCTTGAACAGTTACCTGAGACATTTGTCTCAAAGGTGTTGGTGCACCATAATATTCAACAACAACTTTATCCAAAATCATAGGGTTTGCACGGTTTGAACGGACGCTTGCAAACTCTCTGTGCAACTGTGCAATGGCTTTTTCCATTTTTTCTTCACCAAATAAAAATAATTCTTCAATTGCTTCTGACATATTATTCTCCTTATAAATATAAATCTATTTTACTTCTGTTCCGATTTTTTCACCTGTCAACACTTTGCTTATGCCGTCTTTTAAATCAAAATCAAAAACGATAATAGGTATTTGGTTTTGTTTGCATAAATCGCATGCTGATGTATCCATAACTTTAAGATTATTCTTTATTATTTCATCATAGGCCATACTATCTATTTTTTTTGCATTCGGATTTGTTCTTGGATCATCAGTGTAAACGCCGTCAACTCCGTGTTTTGCCATAAGCATTGCTTGAGCGTTGATTTCGGATGCTCTGAGTGCTGCTGCCGTATCGGTTGTAAAGAAAGGATTTCCTGTACCGCCTGCAAAAATAACAACACGCCCTTTTTCAAGATGTCTTATTGCTCTGTGGCGGATGTATGGTTCTGCGATTTGGTTCATGCTAATTGCGCTTTGAACACGGCAAGGTATTTTTTCCTGATTTAACGCACTTTGAAGTGCAATAGCGTTCATAACCGTTGCAAGCATACCCACATAATCGCCGGAAGCTCTGTCCATACCAAGTTTTTCGCTGTTTTTGACACCTCTGAAGATATTCCCGCCGCCTATGACAACTGCGATTTCAGCTCCCAATGCGAGTGCGTTTTTTATTTCATTGGCAACTTTAACAACCGTATTGTGGTCAATACCAAATTCCTGCTTGCCTAAAAGTGCCTCTCCGCTTATTTTCAGCAAAATCCTTTTATATTTTAATTCAGACATTTTCTCTCCTTAACGACCGTTTATATTGATTTTATCCAAAAACACAAACCTTGTAAAGTTTGTATTTAACAAATGTTTATAATGCAGGTGTTTATTGTTTTACGCACCATGCAGTTTTGTTATCTGTCTTATCGGCTGCATAGTAAGAACCTTCATTATCATAAGCCCAGGCTTTATTGTTCGGGGCAAAAGAATTAGTCCAGAATTCCGAAGAAGAGGTATCTTCACTAAACAGTTTATAGTTGTATTTCAATGCAATAGCTTCTTCCAAATTCGGCAATCTGGTGCTTTCATCTTTGTTCGGGCAAGCAAGCATAGCTTCAGCATATTTTTGGTTTCCTATGTTTCCGTTTACCGCCATAGGCGCAACAACAACACTGTCAACTGCGTAAAGTGCTGTTATAATCCCAATATCCTTTCCGACAGCATTAGGCATCTTTGTGCCGTTTAAGTCATAAATGAAATTGACGCAAACTTTATTATACATATATTGCGAATCGTCAGGATTTTCTTTTATAGGGTTAACCATACAATACGGATTATAAAATACAAGAATTTTTTCTCCGCTCATAGCTTCAAAAGCTGCGGGTTTTATTCCGTTTGCGTTGTTATCAGCCAGTTCTACGTCGTTAGCTGTCAAGTATTCGTTAATACTTTTTACGGATATATTTATCATTGTCCCCGGTATATTCGTAATGTTATTTAATGAACCGTTACTGAAACGGATATCGCAATCGGGTATGTTGTTGTATTCACAAATATTATTTATTTTATAGTAATTTTTAAATTCATTAAGGAAGGTTACGGCGGCCATATTTTTTGTTTCATTCGGATTATCAATTGATACTCCAAAACCGTTTAATCCCGGCATTGTGCTTACTGCCTGTGCTATTCTGCTGTATAAAGCCTGTTTTTGTGCCGTCCATTTTCGTTCATCAATATTACCCTGTAATGCCGGTAAAACTGCCATTGCTACTACACCGATTATACCTAAAGCAATCAGAACTTCCGCAATAGTAAATGCCTTATGATTTTTCATATAACCTCTCTTTCATATAGGTTTTATTATAACCACTCATTTTGCTTTTTTCAAGTATAAAAATAATATTGCCCTTTTTTCAAATTTCGGTTATTCTTGGTTTATGAAAAAGAACGTAATTGATAACGGTATCAGGGAAACTCTTGAAGAACGTGAATTTAACACGTTGAGTGAATTTGCTACCAAAAGCAGATTATCCAAAGGGCGCAAACGGGCAATAGAAGAATGTCCTTTCAGAACTTGTTTTCAGCGTGACAGAGACAGAATTCTGCATTGCAAATCGTTTCGCCGTCTGAAACACAAAACACAGGTCTTTTTATCACCTTACGATGATCATTTCAGAACGCGTCTTACTCATACACTTGAAGTTTCTCAAATTGCAAGAACGATGGCGCGCGCATTAATGTTAAATGAAGATTTAACGGAAGCTATTGCGCTTGGCCATGATCTTGGTCATACACCGTTTGGGCATTGCGGAGAGAATGTTTTAAATAAACTTTTACCTGACGGCTTTAAACATAATGTTCAAAGTGTGAGGGTTGTTGAAGTTATTGAAGATTTAAATCTTTGCCAGGAAACGGTTGACGGTATTTTAACACATTCCTGGGGTTATAAGCCGTTGACGCCGGAAGCGCAGGTTGTTCAGCTGGCGGATAAAATTGCTTATATTAATCACGATATTCAGGATTCCGTTAGTGCAGGAGTTATAGCGGAAGAGGATTTGCCTAAAGACTGTATAAGATACTTTACTTCGGTATCATCCAAAAGACTTGATAAAATGATTTCAGATATAATTTTTAATTCTCAAAATAAACCTGAAATATCCATGAGTGCAGAATGCTGGGATTATACTTCAAAATTGAGAGAGTGGATGTTCAAAAATGTTTATACGGACTGTCCTGCCAAACAGGAAGAAAAAAAGGCATCACTTCTTATTGAAGAACTGTTTAATTATTACAAAAATTTACTTAAAAACGAACTGGATGAAAAAACACTCAATACTGTTGTTACCGATTATATTTCAGGTATGACGGACAGATTTGCGATAGACAGATATACTGAAATATTCATTCCTAAAGGTTTACAGCATAATGCGGGAGATAAATATCTTTACAAAATGGTAAATGCGCTTAAATAACAGTTTACCAATTATAAAAAATATTTTATAATGATTATATGGAAAGAAAGACAGAGAGTTTACAAGGGATAAATATTGATACGTTAAAACTTGATGAGGCTGTTGAGTACGCTTTTGAAAACAGAGGTCAAGTTGTAACGTTGAACCCTGAAATGGTTATGTCTGCAAATAAGAATAAGGATTTCAAAAATATTATACAAAATGCGCAGCTTGTAATTCCTGATGGTATCGGTGTAAAAATCGGTTTAAAAATTCTTGGTAAAAAAAATATTCACAGAATTGCAGGGATAGAATTTGCTTATTCAATGATTAAAAAATTTGCATCGGAAAAACTGCCGGTAGCGCTTATCGGAGCAAAACAAGAGGTAATAGAAACTGCCTGTAATAATCTCAAAAAGGAATTTAGCGGCCTTAACATAGTCTATTCCCAAAACGGATATTTTACGGATAAGGAAAAAGTAAAGGCTGATTTGGTTAATTCGGGTGCGAAATTAGTTCTTGTGGCTTTGGGTTCACCTAAGCAGGAAGAATTTATTTTTGAAATAAAATCTCATATGCCTGAAACACTGTTTATCGGTGTCGGAGGTAGTTTTGATGTTTGGGCGGGTTTAGTCAGACGTGCGCCTGAAATATGGCAGAAAACAGGCTTTGAGTGGCTTTACAGAACTTTGAAAGAGCCGTCAAGATTTAAAAGAATATTCCCTGTTCTGCCGATGTTTGTTTTAAAAGTTTTAAAAGAAAGGATATTTGGATGTTAACAAATAAAGAAGTTTCGGAACTCAAAGAATTATGCAGAAAAAACAGAATAAATATCTTAAAAATGGTTCATAACGCTGCTTCAGGACATATTGGCGGTGCGTTTTCGTCAGTTGAGATTATGACAGTACTTTTTCACAAATGTATGAAGCTTGCTCCAAAATGCAAAAATGATCCGAATTATGAAATGCGTGACAGATTTGTTCTTTCCAAAGGTCATGCAAGTGCCGTTTTTTATTCTGTTTTATCCCAAGTCGGCTATATTGGTGAAACAGAGTTGATGACTTTCAGAAAATTTAAAAGCCGCCTACAGGGACATCCGACAAAATTGTGCGCTGGTGTGGAAGTCCCGACAGGTTCATTAGGTCAAGGGTTATCAATTGCCTGCGGAATATCCTCCGCATTAAAGTTAAACAATAATCCTGCAAAAGTTTTTGTTCTTCTGGGAGACGGAGAACTTCAGGAAGGCAGTGTTTGGGAAGGTTTTATGCATGGCGCCGGTATTCAGGCGGATAATTTGATTGCTATAATAGATCGTAACAGGCTCCAGATTGACGGTTGTACCGAAAATATCAAACCTTTGGATAATCTGAAATCAAAGCTTGAAGCTTTTAACTGGTTTACAATAGAAATTGACGGGCATAATATTAATGAGATATATGATGCAATAGAAAAAGCAAAAAATAAAAAAATGCCTGTTGCGATAATTGCGAATACAGTTAAAGGCAAAGGAGTTTCGTTTATGGAAAACAACGCCGGCTGGCATGGAAAAGCGCCAAATGATGAAGAATTTAATAATGCAATGAAAGAATTAATGATATAAAAGGAGTTACCGATGTTTGAAAAAAAGAAATTTAAAGCTTTTACACTTACGGAAGTATTTGTTGCGATGATAGTCATAGCAATTATCGGAACAATATGTATTTCATTCTTGAAAAACAGAAATGACCATTCCCGAGAATATATGTATTATTCTACGTATCAAAATCTTGTTAAGCTTGTTGATACAATTATCCTTGAAGAAAACAATAATTTCACTCAAACGGGCTCTTGCAACGGTCATAGTTGTGTTCTTCTTCGTATGAATAATTTATGTACTGCTGCCAGAGTTTTGTTGAACCACAGATTCGGAAATAATACACACTGCGCAGGCAGAATTGCGAACGGTATACAATTTATAGCAGCACCGACATATAGTACAGAAAATAACAATACTCACATTAATTTTAACGATACAAATGCCTCAAATCCTTTGGAATGCTCAAACGCTACAACAAATGTCGCTAAAGCAACTGCAAGATATTCCCCGACAGCAGGTATTCAGGGCTGTCTTTTCTGGGTTGATATAGACGGGCAGGATAAAGGACCAAACAGACCTTTTTACGATGTAATGCCATTTTACATTTCTTCTTCAGGTATGGTTATACCTGAATGGGGACAAGTAACAGGTGTTAGAGGGTATAACGGCTTAGAATTTGATGCCGGAGGAAATCCAAGCCTGATGACTTTTGATGTTGTTTATACTGATGCGGACTCAAATAAATTACTTATTTTGACTCCGGATGATACTCATCCGAACGATCAGGGCAGAGGAGTTTCTTTTGCTCGTGCAGCGTGCCTTGCCGGTTATGTAAGCGGTACTTATTGTAATGTCGGAGACGGCGGAGCTGCAATTACAAGGTCAGCAAGATGTACAGATTTTGCAGATTGCCGTGTAAGACTTGTTAAAAAATTAAAAATAAAAGGCAAAATGTAGAATGATATTTGACAAAATTGAAAACGTAAAAGTTTATCCGCAGATTCCCGATTTTGTTGCTGATTTTATTCGTAATGTCAATTCGCAACAACAGACAGGTAAAGTTTATTTGGTTGATGATAAGTCCGTTTGGGCAAACGTTGACGAATATACAACTAAACCTTATGAGAACTGCAAATTTGAGGCACATAAAAGGTATATTGATATTCAGTTTATGCTCTCAGGAGAAGAGAAAATTGAAACCGCTTTTACAAATGAACTTGAAATATCAGATTCGTATGACGAGAACAGAGATGTAATGTTTTTAAAAGATACGGGAAATAAAGTGATTTTACCTATGAAAAAAGGATATTTTGCACTCTTTTACCCGACAGATGCTCATAAACCGCAGGTGGCATTTTCCCGGCCTGAAAAGGTTAAAAAAGTCGTGGTAAAAATGCCTTTATAAAAAAATCCCCGAAATTTTCGGGGATTTTTTACAATGAATAAAATTTTTATTTTAATTCAGATGTACAATTAGGGCATCTTGTTGCATTTATGTTAATTGTAGATTTGCAATAAGGACATTCTTTTGTTGTAACTTCTTCAACTTTTTCTTCTTTCTTATTGACTGAATCCTGAAGTTTATTAACACACTTAATTAAAGCAAAGATTGCCAGTGCAACAATTAAGAATGAAATAATTGTGTTTATAAACATACCATAATTGATTGTAACTGCACCTGCTTCCTGTGCTGCCTGTAATGACGGGTATTCAACACCTTTAGGGCTGATTTGATAATATAGATTAGCAAAATCAACTTTGCCTAAAAGTATGCCGATAGGCGGCATAATTACATCTTTTACAAGAGAATCAACGATTTTTCCGAAAGCTGCACCGATAATTATACCGACAGCCATGTCAATTACGTTGCCTCTCAAAACAAATTCTTTTAATTCTTTAGCTAAATTTTTGCACATAATTCAAACTCCTTTTCATTGAAAGTGATTTTAGCATGGTTTTGGGCAAATGACAACAACAAAATATTAAGAAATGTAAAGCTGAAAAGCGGCTTGATATAAGAATTATGTAAAATTTATATAAATTCATTTTCAAATTTAGGCAATTTTTAAACAGCAAATGTTTTTATATATCTGTTGGGAAATATCAATTTGCCAAATATGAGGATGTTAAATGACAAAAATTAAATTTGTTAGTATAGCGCCGGGCTATGCCGACACCTGTTAACTGTTTTTGTGCAGCTTATGCTGCACTATACGAGTTTGTGGTGAAAAACAAAAAGGGTATTAAATGAAAGAATTAAAATTTTACGGCGTCGCAGTATGCTGCGCCGACACATGTTAACCGCGTTGTGCAGGTATGTCTGCACGAAATTTGTTATGCTGTTTTGAGTATTAGTTTAAATTATTTTAAGCAAAACGGATGAGTATTAAATAGAAGAAACCAGGCTTTCCGGCACAGTAATGTGCTGTGCCGGCCGAGGTAAACTGTCTTTTTTTACCAAAAATGCATAGTGTTACTACAAAAAATGAAAGGGTATCAAATGAAGAAATTAAAATTTAACGGCACTCAGATACGATGTGTTGACACAAGTTAACAAATATTTTGCGGTTATTATACTGCAGTATGTTTGTTTTGCTTTTTGTCCGAGAAACTTTTGCGATAAGGTACGTGAGCAAAAGTTTTGAGTGTCGTATTAGACAGCACTCTGCCGAAAAAAATGTGACTAAATGTCACGTTTTTTGAGAGGAAAACTTACGGTTCGCGGTTCAGCGAAGCGGTAGTGGCGGAGAACTGCTTTTACTGAGTATTAGTTTAAATTATTTGTGAGTATTAGTTAAAAATGAAAAGGAGTATTAGAATGACAGTATTTGGAATTTTAGGTGTAACAATGAATCAAAGTACAAGAAGTTTAGAATCAAGACGCGCAGCAGAAAATACGGAAGAAATCCAGCTTTTTGCTTCTAACCCGGTAACAACAACCAATAGTATGGAGGAAAATCCGGCAACAGGAGAAGGAATAAGATTGAATTGTGACGAGAAAGATATTCCGCCGAAGAAAGTCACAATACCTAAAGCAGAATTGCCAAGAGCCTACAAAAAACAAAATCCCGAACTTGCAGGTCATAAAGTTAGACAGGAAGACGGTACATTTGTTGAATATGACGAAAATGGCTATGTTTCTGTTGTATATAATAGTGACATGAAACCTGTATTAAATATATCCCGTTATGAGGGTGCAATATTGAGTTTTACGAAAACCATATATGATAATCAAGGCCGTGTCGTAATGCATACAGCATATGATAAATCCGGAAGAGCGAATTTTAGGCAAGAATGGGAATATGATGATGAAAATAACACTCTCAAAGGAATTGATCGTGATGGAGATGGTAACCTGTCCAATTTTTATATATGCGAAATCGACGATAAGAATAACCCAAAAGGTGATTATAGAAGATACGATAGCGAAGGGAGATTTATGGAGGGCAAAATTGATGGCGAGTACATAAATACATACCCGAAAATCGATGTAAAATCATAATTAAATAAAATTTGTATTATGTGCATTTACAATTGCGAGGCTGAATGTTTTTCATTCAGCCCCCTTTAATTATACAACTTTTCCTCTTAACTGACCGCAGGCGGCATCAATATCCGCGCCGCGTTCAAGGCGGACTGTAACCTTTTTGCCTGTTTGTTCTAACAAAGCCTTAAATCGCATGACAGAATTATTTGACGGTTTTTGATACCCGTTTTCATCGGTTGAATTATATGGGATTAAATTTATATTACATTTTAAATCCCGCATAAATTTTTCAAGCGCTTTAACACTTTCCATAGTATCTGTAAGATCTTTTATCAGCAGATATTCAATAGTGATACGTCTGCCGGCCTTTTCAATGTATTTTTTCAGGGCAGTATGCAATTCATCAAGATTATATTTTTTTTCTATCGGCATAATTTGTTGTCGTATTTCATGAATTGCGCTATGAAGAGAAATTGCAAGTGTGGATTGCATTTCAATACCGCCAAGACGTTCAATTCCCGGTATTATTCCGCTTGTAGAAACGGTTATTCGCCTTGCACCGATTTGGAAATTATCGTTAAAAATTTCCATTGCTTTTAAGACATTATCAAGATTTAATAACGGTTCACCCTGCCCCATAAATACAATATTTGTAACTTTTAAACCGGTATCTCTCTGAATTGTTAAAACCTGTTCAATAATTTCTTTATAGCTTAAATTCCTTATAAATCCTCGTTTACCCGTTGCGCAGAAAGAACAATTTACCGCACAGCCGATTTGTGAACTTACACATGCCGTCAAATTTGCTCTGTTATCAAACCGCATAAGGACGGTTTCTACACACTCTCCGTCAGGGTATTCTATTAAATATTTAATTGTGCCGTCTTTACTGATTTGTTTAACTTTAATTTTAACATCGGTAACATCAGAAATCTCTTTCAATTTGCTCCTGAAATCAAGGGATAAATCGGTCATTTCATCAATATTTGAAACGGATTTGAGATAAATCCAGTTATGGATTTGTCTTGCTCTGAATTTTGATGCTCCAAGAGTTTCCGTTATTTTTTCTATTTCTTCAAGCGACAAACCTGCCAAAATTGTTTTTGTCATGACATTACCTCTGTAAGTTTTTGTTTATAAAATTCAATTATAGCAATCAAACTGTGAAGCATAAGTGCAACCGGATTTATTTCTTCTTTCCAGGCGCAGAATCCGCATTTTTCAGGGAGAATATCCAGCGGATTATCAGGAAAATCCCTGCATATTTGCGGGCGGTTTTCGTAATCAGAACAACGTTTTTCAGCGGTTAACTTCGGACAATGATAAAAATAAATTTTTCCGCCTGTTTTTTCCGTTACCAAATCAACATATTCAGGATAAATTGCTCTTGCTTCATTTATATTTTCGTACGGAACAAAAACACTTGTGAATTGAGCGGCAAAATTATCACCGTTTTGCGCTTTTTGTTTTAATTCTTCATAAGAATATTCACTGCACGCAAGATTACAACAGGTAGCGCAGCCTGAACACTTAAACATTTTACGATATGCAAGAATTTCAAGCATTTTATCATATACTTCTTTTGATAATTCACCGTTTAGAAGTTCAAGACACTGTTTTTGCCAGTTTTCACCGTCAGAATCAGGTGCAAATTTTGTCAGTAAATCATCTGAAATTTTATCAGGGCGCAATTCCTCAAATCGTTTCTTGATTTCATTTTCCGATTTAACAAAAATTTCACGATAAAGCATTTTTTGATTGTTCAACTGTTCTTCAATACCGGCCATAACAAAAGTATAGCATGAAAAATGGCAACAGAATAAAGACATTGACTTGACTGTCGGCTACTTAACCCAATTTTCAACAATTTTCATTGGTGCGCGGGTGAGAGCAAGTGCATTAGGTTCTATATTTTTTGTTATAACGCTTCCGGCGCCGACATTTGCGCTTTCCTCAATTGTTACAGGTGCAACAAGTACTGAATTTGAACCGATTTTTACGTTATCTTTCAAAACAGTTCTGCTTTTTACTTTTGTCAGCGGGTTATAGTTTGCTGTAATCGTTCCTGCACCGATATTGATGTTTTTGCCCAAATCGCTGTCGCCGATGTATGAAAGGTGGCATGCGTTTGTGTGTTCATTAATTGTAGAATTTTTAACCTCAACAAAATTACCGATTTTAACATTATCCGCAATTTTAACATTTCCTCTTAAATGTGCAAATGGCCCAATTTTACAGTTTTTACCGATAATATTATTTTCGCCTTCAATATATGTTGACGGATAAACAATTGTATCTGCGCCGATTTCGGTATCCTGACTAATCCAGGTCGTATTAGGATCAACAATCGTAACACCGTTATCCATAAGTTCATTCAGCTTGCGTCTGTTCATAATTTCCGTTGCCGTTGCAAGGTTTGAACGTGAATTTATTCCGTAAATTTCATTACTGTCAGCCAAAACTGAAGCACAAACCTTTAACCCTTTTTTATTTGCCCACTCAATAATATCAGTTAAATAATATTCGCCTTGTGCGTTGGATGATTTGAGCTCGCTAAATGCATTTTTAACTTTTTGCCAGTTTAAGCAGTAAATCCCTGCATTAACTTCCTTAACAGCTTTTTGGGTGTTGTCGGCATCTTTTTCTTCAACAATACGTTCAACAGTGCCGTTATTACTGCGTAAAATCCTGCCATAACCAAAAGGATTTTCAAAAATTGTGCTCATAACGGTAACATCAGCACCGGATTTTATGTGTTCATCAATAAAATTCTTTAGTGTTTCTTCTTTTAAAAGAGGTGTATCGCCGCATGTAATAAGAACTAAACCGTTATAATTCTCAAGCATCGGGCAGACAAATGAAACGGCATGACCCGTTCCAAGCTGCGGATTTTGAAGAACAGTGCGGGCGAAGGTGTAATTTTTTTCTATATATTTCTGAACATCATCTGCTTTGTGCCCCACAATGACAAAAGCTTCATCGGAAAAACTTTTTACACTATCCAAAACGTATCCTAACAATGTTTTGCCAAAAATTTCATGTAAAACTTTAGGAGTTTCAGATTTCATCCTTGTACCTTTACCTGCTGCTAATATAACCGTTTTTATGTTCATTTTTAGTCCCTCGTTATGCACAGATTATAACATAATCGCATAAGAATTACCAACTTAATTCGTCCAACGGACAAATTTCAACATCATCAAAAAATACTTTTATAGCATCCATCGGTTTTATGTCTTTTTTGTATCTTTCAAAATATTCGTTACTTATGAACCAGGTATCCTTTTCTGTAATATATGCAATATCATTTTCATAAATTCCGCCCTTAAATTTGGAATAAGGAATACCTTCTTTCTTTAATATATCAACAAAATTATCAAAAAATTCTATGCTTCTGGGAGAAATTTTGGGATTTGTTTTCCCACCCAGAATAAAACCCTGAATATAATCATTGCGCAAAAAATCAATCTTTTTCAAAAGATATTCCTTTATGGGTGCAAAATCAAAATTGGCTGGTTCTGTCGGGCATATATGCATCAAAAAAGAAGTCAAACCATTCGTTATGCCAACGGCAGTACAATCATAAATTTTTCTTGTATAAACATCTTTTGCGAGTTTGCTTTCTTTAATTGTCCAAGGAAATAAAACATTGCTATCATAGTAAATCTTGTTGATTGCCCTTAAGTATGTGTCAGGATTAACAAGTTGAATTGTTGATTTAAAATTCGGCTGATTATTGTAATTTGTGCATAACATATTCTTTCTTAAAACCTGAAAATTTATTTTATTAACAATTTGTAATGAATTGTAAAGAAATTGTCATTAAAATTAAAGTTTCATGTAAATATTGCCGACATGGAAGATAAGTAAACCTATAAATGAAAGGACCAAAATTATGGGAATGGCAGCATCACAAGCAAGATTACTAAGTATAACGGCCAGGTTATCGGATAATGAACAGACCGCTCAGGCTGTATCTTATGCAAAAGAACGTCTTGCAGATCGTTCCGAACAGATTACGGATGAATATAACAATGCACTTGCGGCAACAAAATTGCAAATAATGACGGGATATGCAGACGGCGCAGCAAGTTTTTCTGATGTATCATTCTCATCACTTGCTTGTTCTCAGGTTATTGATTTAGGCAGGCAGTATATCGTAACAGATCCTAAAGGCAAAGTTTTGGTTGAAAAACAGGTTGCAAAGGCATTTATTAATTCTGCAGGTTCACTGGATCTGTTTTTAGGAAATGTACTCGGGGGCCTAAAAAATGGTTCTGGCTACTCAATTTCTGATGTAAACCCTACATTAAAAGCAACTGATACTCTTCAAACGGAAGAGCATAATGAAATAATAGAAAAAATTCACGAGGCTTGGGATAAATATTTCGTAAGTATAGGAAAAACTGATTATTATTTAAGTAACAACGGTACGACAGGTATACATCCTTGGGAATTTAATTATCATAATAATCCTGATAATATTGGTCAAACAACACCACCGCCACCGCCATATAATAGCGGTATAGGCAACGGTTATGTTGTAATAGAATTTAATGGCGGTCCGGAAGAAATTCTTAACTATGAAGGTTCAAATCAGGAACAATTGAATTTGTACAACTACGCAAAGGCTATAACAGAATCTTTCTATTCGCACGATGAGCCGACTGCGACCTATCCTACATTGGCGCATGATTTTTCAACTATAAAAACAAACTTTGATCCGGGTAACAGAGCAGAAATATCCTACTATGAAAACTTATTCTACGCAATGTTATCTTCAGGATTTTACAGTTACACAGGCACTCTTGCGGATGTTCTTGCAGATCCTGAACATTGGATTTATGAATCAGGAGGTGTCGGAGGTACATCACCTATAAGCGATGCACATACATTTGAACAGTATTTAAAAGACGGAAAACTTATAGTCAACTGTTTCTCCAAAATCAAAAACAGATTTGAAAAAGTTTCTATCTCCGAAGATACTTGCTTCCAAGAAGTTCAGGATAAAACTAAAATTGCTCAGGCTGAAGCAAAATATACTAATGATCTAAAACAATTAGAAAGATTAGATTCACGTTACGATTTACAACTAAAACGTCTTGATACGGAACACAACACACTGCAAACGGAGTATGAATCCGTTAAAAAGGTTATCAGTAATAACGTTCAGAATTCATTCAAGACATTCGGCTAATTGATTTTCGGAACTTTGAAGAACCCGTTTTCTTCCTCAGGGGCATTTGCCATGAGTTCTTCTTTGGTTTGTTCATAGTGAACGACATCATCACGCATAACATTTACAAAATCAACAACCTGAGTCATAGGTTCAATGTGTGACGTGTCAACTTCGTTCATTTGGTTAACGTACCCCAAAACATCACCTAATTGCTTTGTATAAAGAACTTTTTCATCTTCGGTTAATTCAAGCCTTGCAAGTTTTGCAACGTGTTCAACATCTTTTACTGTAATCATTTTTACTCTCCGTAACTGCTAAAAATATCTTAGCACAAAAATAAAACTTTTAAACCGGTTGTAACTACCGCTCTTGTGAGCAGGATTCTGCCACGAGCGGAGTTACATATATGATATGGTTGATTATTATCAAGTATAAGTTTACGGGCTCATTAAAATCAGTAAAAAAATAAATTTGCTAATAAGCATAAAAAATATTAAGAAAATTTAATAATCGTTATTTCAGAATAGGTCTTTACAAAAAAAAATCAGCATGTAGAATAGATAGCGAACCTTATTAGGTTTTGAAAATTGAATTTGACTAGTGGGGGATTAGCTCAATTGGTAGAGCACCTGCTTTGCACGCAGGGGGTTAAGAGTTCGAGTCTCTCATCCTCCAAAAAAGCGGCACAACTAATGTTGTTCCGCTTTTTTGTTATGATGGTAAGATGAGAATTCCTGCAACGAAATTGCCGTTTAATGCCGCCGAGCAAGACTGTCTCTCATCCTCCAAAATTAATAGGTCGGACTACCTTAAAAAGCACATTGGTATATGTTCTTTTTTGCAAATTTATTGTAAAATAATCTGGTTACAAAAAAGGGAGTTTTATTATGACGGATTTAAAAGGTTCTAAAACAGAGAAAAATCTTATGACTGCGTTTGCAGGAGAATCGCAGGCGCGCAACAAATATACTTACTTTGCATCTGTTGCCAAAAAAGAGGGCTATGTTCAGATAAGTAAAATTTTTGAAGAAACTGCGGGCAATGAAAAAGAACATGCAAAAATATGGTTCAAATTATTAAACGGTATCGGTGATACGATGAAAAATCTTGAAGAAGCCGCTAATGGTGAAAATTATGAATGGACAGACATGTATGCGGGTTTTGCGCGTGATGCAAAAGACGAAGGATTTACGGAAATTGCCGCATTATTCGAAAAAGTTGCTCAAATAGAAAAAGGCCACGAAGAACGATACAGAAAATTGCTTGCAAATATTAAAAACGGAACGGTTTTCGCATCAAATAACGAAGAAGAATGGCAATGTTCAAACTGCGGGCATGTCCATAAAGGGCCTAATGCGCCTGAACTTTGTCCTGTTTGTGCTCACCCGCAATCGTATTTTGAAAAAATGGCGAAGAATTATTAAAAAATAAGGCGGTAAGATTTTACCGCCTTATTTTTAACAAAGAAAAATGCCGCAGTAATTGCGGCTTTGTAAAAGAGAGAGTAAATTATATTCTTTATAAGATTATTATTTTTTAATTTATTTATGTTATAGTTATGTTGCTTTCACTGATACCATGTTCACTTGCAACTTTTGCTTTTGCTTCAGCCATGTTTGAAACACCTGTCACTGTTACGGTTTCTGTTGTTACATTACCCTCAGCATCTGTTCTTGTTATTGTTGCTGTATATGTTGTAGTGGTGGTTGCTGTACCAGGTGTTGCTTCACCATTAATACTTCCAACTGTTATACCTGTTCCTGAACCATGAGTTTCATCATCCCAAAATCTTGTAGGAGTTAGGTTATCATAGGTAGTTTTGCTAAATGTGTATGTATGTCCGTTAAAATTAACAATTTGTTCCGTTGGATTTATTGTTTGATCTACTCTTGGGTTGAATGTAGTTGCACCATCCAAAACAGCAGCCCTTACTGCATCATGGAATTGTCTTTTTTCGCTTGAGGATAATTTAGAATAGTCAAAATTAGGGTCATCACATTGGAAAGCACTACAGAATTGCCAGAACTGTATATATTCATGGTATCTTCTGCCATCTACTGTTCCTGTAGCCCATTTACCATTAAAAGTTTCAGTTGTAGTGCCACCCGTTGTTTCTGTTGTAGTTTGAGATGTTATAACTGCTCTAGGCTCAACCACTGTCGGATTTCCGGAAGGCGAAGGATTTCCGGAAGGCGAAGGATTTCCGGAAGGTGAAGGTGCCGGATTAACAGGAGCTTTCTTTTCAGGTTTTTTTCTAGGGCCGATATGCAGATTTGCAAGTAAATCGCTCAAGCCATTCAAGAGCATACCCCAATTATACCATTTCTTTTCAGAACTGCTCATTGTAGGGCAATAATATGCATCATTACCATATGAACCCCAATAATTATTTTCGACTTTGATGCGGGAACCCTGTATGAAAGCAACAAGATGGCGCGGGCCTGTATGTGACCAGGTCTGAGAACGTCTGTTATACAACAATGATTTCTGTTGTCCGAATTGTTGGATACGTGCCATTTTCTTACTCTCCAAATACTCTCTTATATATATAAAGTATATACTACTCTTAAAATTGCCATGTTTGGACATGTTTTATTAACAAAACTTAACAATCTCTGGGGAAAATTAAAGTTTTTTCTAAATCATGCCGATTTATTGAGAAAGGTATAAGGAGTGTAAACCATGATTGAGAAAAAAAGTATTGATATTGAGGATTTAATGTTAGATTACGGCGAAATGACAAGTTTTGATTTTGATTCCGAAACTTATCGTGAAGTTCAGGCTATACATGAGATGGATACGCAATCATATTTAAAAGAGCCTGTTGCTTTTAAATACGGTCATTTTGATTTGGTGGATATGTTTCACGCATTTATGAGTGAAAAAAGTTTCAATTAGGAGGGGGAAGTTATGGACGATAACGAATTATTTGAAAATTTATGTTTTTCGCCCGCTTGGCAGGAAAAAGAGCCTGAAATGCCTGCAATTGCGCAAATTCGTCAGCATAAAAGCATGACGGAATTGTTAGGTGAACTTGAAGATATTAAGGAAGATTTGCAGCATATTCAGGAAAAACAGTGGAATCTGGCTAACTTGATTCGTTTTCATGAAAGCGGATTTGCAAAATAAGTACGTAGTGCTTGACATTAATAAACTATTATTGTAGCATTTTTGCTATGAAGAATTTATTGCATATACGACGTAATCATTTTTTAATTGAGGTGGCTTGCAAAAGTTAAGCGATTGAAAACTTTTACGTTGTAGTAAAATGCAAGACCGTCTCAAAGATTTCGGTCTTGTTTTTTTATGCTTATTTTACAAAATGTAAAAATATATGGAATAAAAGGCAAATTTAAATATTCACCAAATTTATGAAAAGAGGAAAAAATTATGAAAAATAATCAGCGACGACATCAAAACTTAAACAAGAAAAGCATCAATTTCAAAAATGCTAATGCTCCAAAGCAGAAATTGATGAATTTAATATGGGGCTTGTAATAGTTTTGATATAAAGGAAAATTAAAAATGATAAACCCTGTAAATATAAGTAAAATATACTCTACCCTTGGCAGCAATTCGTCAATTGTTCCATTGGCCATAAAAGATATAGCAAACAGTTTAGGTATAACGGCAGGCGCATACGTTGTAGGGAAACAGGAAGAAAGCGCTGACAGATTTATAGATGAATTTGGAACACAAGCTATTTGGTTATTCGGAATTCCTACATTTAAAAAATTAATTGATTGGACTGTTTTTAAACCCTTAAAACTTGATAACAAAATTGATGTAAGGATATTAAAAGACAAAGATGTTTTTGAAAAAGCAAAAGAATTTGCGGCAACTCCTGAAATCAGAAATTCACTGTTAAAAGCTGAAAAAAATGCCAAATTTATTAAAGGTCTTGCAATAGGCAAATTTGCGGTATCAACCGCTTTGACGATTTGGTCTTATTCGGCATTAACAAAATACAGACACAAAAAGACAGAAGAAAAAGTAAGAAAAAATATTTTGGAAGAACAGGCAAAGAAACAAGCTCAAAACCAGGAAAACATGTCATTTAAAGGCGGTTTAAGCGGTTTTATGTTTAATCCTGTTCAAAATCTTATGATTGTTGATGCCTCAATTTCAGGTGAAAGATTGTATCACGCAAGAAGTCTGCAGGATTTCTTAGGTTACGTGGTAAAAGAGGGTACTTTCTGGATATTTATGTATTATGCAAGCCAAAAAATCCAAAAAGTTCTTGAAAATAAAGCACTGAAGAATGGCAAGACTATCTCAATGGATTCAAGAGTTATTGAAAGTGCTGACCTTAAAAATTCTCTTGCAAACGGAAATCTGCAGAAATCTCTGAATGAATTCATGAAAAACAAAACAGATGCGGAAATCTACGAATTTTTGAATAAAACACCTGAGAATGACGTCATTAAATTTGCAAAACAATCCGACATTATTCAAACTCTTGAAGCAACTGATGGCTTCTGGAACAAGTTGTTCAGAAAAATCGGTTTAAAAGGCAAACTTGAAAATGCAGATAAAATTGACACAAGAGCATATATTGATATGGATGAATTGAAAGGTTTTGCTAAAAAACTTCAAAATCTGCAAAATCAGTACAATACATCAGGCGAAAATATTGATTTATTCTGCAAAAGACTTGTTTCCTTAAAGAGAAAAGCAGTATTAAAAGGCATGGGCTCCTGCATTTTGGCTCTGGGCGTTTTAACTCCGACAATCATGGTTGCAATACGGTTTTTGAGAAACGATAAAGGTTTTCAGGTCAGAGAAAAAATTGAGCAGGAATTAGCGGAAAATAAAGAAAATTAAAAAAAGAGGGCTTTTAAAGCCCTCTTTTTTTATCTGTAATTTGTAAATTGCAGAGGGTAATCATATTTTTCTTCTTTTTCTCTTAAATTACGTATTACCGCCTGCAAATCGTCTTTGTCTTTGCCTGAAACTCTTACACTGTCGCCTTGAATTGATGCTTGAACTTTGATTTTCATATCCTTAATGTCGGCAACAATTTTCTTTGCAAGTTCCTGAGTTAAACCTTTTTTAAGTTTATAAACCTGACGAACATTACCGCCAAGCGCATTTTCAATTCCCTGCGGATCCAGAATACGGATGCTTATCCCACGTTTTGAAACTTTTGACTGTAAGATGTCATAAATATTTCGCAATTTCATCTCATCCGTTGTTGTAATAGTGATTTCTTTATCCGCGTCAAGAGTAACTTCAGAACCCGAATCTTTCAGGTCAAATCTTGACGCAATATCTCTTTTTACCTGATCAACCGCGTTAACAAGCTCCTGTTTATCAAACTCAGAAACAACATCAAAACTGCAATCTTTTGCCATAATTAACCCCCTTTATATTTAACGGGATAATTATAACACAAAATTATTATGGTCTGCCTAATCCCGGAACTTTGATATTAAACAATTTTGTCCAGAAGGTATGAGCACCTGCATTTTGCGCGCCTTTAATCATTTTACCTTTAAAAAATGTTCCGACAACAATTGTACCTACTGCTATACCTAAATATTTTAAAAATTTATTAATTGCGTTTTTATTTTCTTGATTTTGATTTTTTCGCGGTACATACATGTCTTGTGACGGTCCGTTATTATTCAATCTCAAACCCCACATATTAGGCGGGAAATAACATCCGTACATTCCGCCCATTGGGTACATACCCATTCCGTACATGCCCATGCCGTACATTCCTGCACCTGTACCTAAATCACCGCAGTACATACCCGGATAACCCATAGGGGCTGCCGCTAAATCTCTGTAATATGGAGAACTATACATTTCGCTTGGAAGTGGACACATAAAACACGTACCTTAAATTTTCAATAACCTTTACCTGTCTATATAAAGTTTTTTTTATGCGAAAAATTGCATGTTTTTGTAAATAATGTTAAGTTTCGTTAAGCGCTAAAATGTACTTAAGTAGCAAAAAAATATATTTTGATATTTTAATAGTTTAGTTATGAGAATTTTAAGTTTAAATACTGCGGATAGAAATTATCATTTTGGGAATAATACAATTAATAATTCCCAAGACACTCAGCCTAAAAAAGAATTTATTGATAAATTTACCGATTTAATAAAAAATCAGAGAGATGTAAATGACTGCATTGCGGTGCCAAGAGGAATTTTTAAAGCATATATATTAATTATGGGCGGTGCGGCATTGATGGCAATTGCAGGGCTTTTGCCTAAGAAGTGGACCGGAGCTTCTAAGACTTTAGGAATACTAGGTAACGTTTTATATTTTTTGAGTGCAATATATTTCGCAAAACCGTTTGCGTTTAAAGGTGTTTCGCCTACTGTTGATAAAGAAACATTAAAGCCGGTTGATACAGATATTAAAGCGTAGTATTTATTGACGTTATAAAAAAAATGAGTATAATTAACTATTATGAAGAAACTTGCATTATTGTTGATTTTTACCATATTTTTTGCCCTGCCGAATGCGTTTGGATTTGACCTTAATGCTGAAACAGAATTAAGAGATTATGACGGTATTCAGCTTAACGCAGGTACTTTTATACCTGTCATTAATACGGCGGAAGTTTCAACTCTTAATTGTGATGAGGGTTATGAGGCAAAATTCATTGCAACAAGTGATTTATACCTATACGATACAACGGTTATTCCGCGCGAAACAGAATTTTACGGCTTTGTTGACGAAATTCACGATCCTGTTGTCGGTACAAACGCATCAATGAAAATAAAAATTAACAAAATGGTTTTTCCTGACGGATTTGAAGCGCCGATAAGAGCTTATATTTATACAACCAATAACAATATAATCGGCGGAGAGCTTACCCCTCCTGCAGAGTGGGTGAAAATTCCGCATTATCAGAAAGCTTTCTTCTCTATGCGCTCTAAAGATCCTACTTTACAAATCCGTCCGGGGAACAAAAGGCAGATGGGAACTCATATAAGAGTTAAAACTGGTGAGAGATGTTTCGTGGTTTTAACTGAACCTCTTATGATTACCCATACGGTTAATGAGTAAATTGCCCTGTAATATAAGATTGACAATTATATTTTATTGAATTATTATGTCATTATCCGAGGAGATAAACAATATGAGAAGATGTGTGTATTTTTTAGCTTTGGCTACGTTTATAACAGCAGGCAGCGTTTTTGCGGAAAGTAATTATGAATATACTCAGGCATATCCGCAACCGCAACCGGCATATTCTCAGCAAAGCGGTGTTGCGCAGGAACCTGTTGTATTAAATGCTGATTTGAAACCTGTTTATCCTCAGGCAAATACATTAAAAGGCAGCGTTGTAACCGTTCCGGCAGGACAATGTGTTCATGCACTTGTTACAACTCCGATAAGTTCATCTACTATGTTCAGAGGGCAGAATATAAGCGTTGCTCTGGGCTCTAATTTTTATTACAACGGAATGCTGATTGCTCCGGCAGGAAGTACGGTAACCGGTATGGTTATTGATGCGTCTAAAGCAAAACACGGCAGTATGAACGGCAGAGTTTCCGTAAGATTTACAAATATTGTAACTCCGACCGGCTTGCAGATACCTATTTCTGCAGTTATAAAAACATCTGATAACTCAGGCGTTTTGGTAGGCGGCACTGCAATGGATGTTACCAAAGAATACAGTAAAGATTTAGCGATAGGTGCAGGTGCGGGTGCTGTTACGGGTGTTGTTATGAGCGCTATTGGAGGCGGAAATATCGGAAAAACCGCGGCGCTTGGGACAGCAGTAGGGGCAGGCGGCGGTCTGGTAAAATCTTTATGGGATAAAGGGAATGATGTGGAAATACCTGCAAATTCTCAGATTGAGTTATATTTAACTCAGCCGATAACCGTTGTACCGGTTAGTCAGTAATAATAAAAATAAGGGAAAATATGTCACTGTTAAATTTAACGGACAATTCAATAGAAGAAGAAACAGAGAAAAGCGAAAGCTCTTTTATACCGAAAGTTTTTTATGCGGATAAAGATGAAATTAGTTTGAAAAAGGCATTTTTGATTTCATTTTTACTCCATCCGATTACTGTAGGTGTGGTTTCTTTATCAATGTTTATTTTGACTTTGTTGGGTATTGTGAACCCTTTGGCGCACAGACCTGATTTAAAAACAAAGGATATAGAATTTGTTTTGGTTGAACATGAAGCACCGCCGATAAACAAGAAAACACCTTATCGTGCGGACAGAAATTCAAGAGCGGGCGGAAAACACGACCCTAGCAAAAAGGTTTCTATGCCGTCAAAACCGGCAGGTAAGCTTTCATCAAAACCTACACCTGCCAAAGGTAAACAAGGTCCTAAGGCAGCAAATAATAAACCTGCACAACAACAACCGGTAGCACAAATTGCTCAGACGCAGCCTGCGCAGCAGCCGGCAGCTACTCAGAATAAGCAGCAGCCGCCTAGTGCAAAACCGTCTTTAAGGCCGCCTTTAACACCGAAAGTTACGGATAAACCGACTTCTAGCTTTACGGTTCCTGTTCCGACAGGCGGTACACAGGCAGGTAAATATTCAACAGGTCCCGTTGCAGGCTCAGGAAAAGGCTCAGCACAGGCTGTTACTGCCGCAAAAAATAATGGTCCGGCACCTCAGCTTGCGCCAACAGGCGGCGGTGGATCCGCTAACGGTACAAAACTTGCATCAGGCGGCGGAGGCGGCTACGGCGGTTCTATGGGTAATCCGGGACCGGGAAATCCAAACGGAGCACCGGGCATTGATGCTATCAGAGAACCTGATTTTGGGCCTTATATGAGAGAATTGCAAAGAAGAATTAAAATGAACTGGGATCCGCCAAAAGGTGACGAAAGCAAACGGGTTGTTTTGTTATTTAAAATAGCAAGAGACGGCAGATTGTTATCGTGTTCCGTTCACAAATCATCAGGTTTACCGAATGCTGATAAAGCGGCAATTCAAGCGGTTCAGTTAACGGCACCGTTTAAGCCGTTACCGCCTGAATTTAAGGGTTCAAATATAGATATTCAATTCACCTTTGATTACAATGTATTCGGGGGAAAACAAATATTAAGGTAACACAAGCAAAAGAAAGAGGATAAAAAATGAGTTTATTAATGGAATCAATCAAAATGGACTGGCCTGTATTAACACCGATATTTTTATGTTCGGTAGCGGTTGTAGCCGTCGTAATACAGAAATTTATGTTTTTCAGATCAAATAAGAGAAATATTGTTCCTTATTTGAAAAGTTTGCAAAAAGAACTTGCAAGAAACAATGTTGAAACAGTTGAAAATATGGCTGTTCAATGCGGTGGTGTAATCGGAGAAGTTACCGAAGAAGCCGTAAGAATTTTCTCTAAACAAAAAGAAGGTTTTTCACGTTCATTTGACCTTGTAACGGCACTTGCTACAAGAAAACTGGAAAAAAATCTGACAGTTCTTGGTACTATCGGTGGCGTTGCACCGTTCTTGGGTTTGTTTGGTACGGTTGTTCGTATTCTAATTACTTTCCAGGATTTGGCAAGTCAGGGTAACCAGTCAGCAGCAGTTGCATCAGGTATTGCATCAGCATTGATTGCTACAGCTTTCGGTCTTGGTGTTGCTATCGTTGCGGTTATCTTCTATAACTACTTCCAGGCAACTGTTCGTCACTATGAAGCTAATTTCCAGCTTATTAAGATGTTATTCTTGAGTTTCATCGATACAAAAGACGAAGTAAATGTACAAACAACAAGCAATATTGCTCTGTAAGGCAATAAAAGGTTAAAGAAATGGCAATAAAATCAGGTAAAAACGCTTTATTTACGGAAATCAATATAACTCCGCTGACGGATATATTCTTGGTACTGTTGATCATAATGATGGTTGTGGCACCGACATTTCAGGATAATGATTCTTCTATTATTATGCCTGAAATCAACAGCGGTCTTGCCATTGAACAAAAAAATGCAACGATTTCGGTTAATAAAGACGGGGTTTTGTATTTAAACGGAACGGTTTTAAGAAAAGAAAATCTGGTCCAGGCATTGATTGATTTAAAACCTGAGCTTGAAGAATCTGAGGTTGTTGTTAAAGCTGACGCATCGGTTAAGAGTTCCGAAATTATGAACATAATGAATGCCGCTCAGGAAGCTGAGTTTAAAAAACTGATTGTTGCGGGCGAACCTTTATCCAAAAAAGAACAAAAACAACTTCAAGAACAAAACTCAATTGATGAAAATACGGAGGTGAGAGGCTGATGGCTGAAGACAGAGGCGAATTTAATGAAATCAATATTACTCCGTTAACGGATATATTTTTGGTACTGTTAATTATAATGATGGTTATTGCGCCTATGCTTGATCAGCAGGGACTTAATTTGACTGTGCCGGAAAATGTGGAAGAAAAATTGCACAATAAAGATATAAAAATTTTGACGGTAATGATTTCTTCAAATGATGAATTCTTTATTGATAACCAAAGAGTTGCATCAAACGATTTGCAGGCAGTTATTGCGTCAAAATCAAAGGAATATCCTGATGGCGTTTTAATTCAGTCTGATGATAATGCGACTCATGGCGCTATAGTCAGAGTTATGGACAGCGCACGCAATGCGGGTGTTACAGGGATTTCGTTAGAAGAAATTTAAAAAATAAATCAATAATTATTTAGTAAATGCTGACATAAATTTTGTGTCAGCATTTTTGTTTGCATTGTTTTGGCGACTTTACAGAATTTTTAAAATTGATATTATCAAAAAGAAAGAAATAACAGTAAATATAAGAAATTAAAACAACTCTACTCAATACCGCGAATGTTATATATTATGTCCTGTATAAAGCCAACTATAAGAAATAATACAACCAATATTATTGGTAAGAACGAAAAAATTATACCTAAGGTTTGGAATATTTTAATGTATTTATTATTTAGAAATTTTTCATTAGTTATTCTTTTCCAACTGATAATATCAAAAACATAAATAAAGAAAGTTAACAAATAAAAAATTATATTTAGAGCTAAAATTAACAGGAAAAGAAAAGCAAATGCTATACCAGGGAATCCACTATAAGGTGAAAACATCGCAGAAATAATAGAAATTAAAAAAACACATAACAGCAGAAATATTATCCATCCACATATAGATAAGAAATTAAAACTATATCGATTTCTAAATTTATCTAAAAACATAATGTTATTATACAACAAAATAAAAGGAGAAAATTATGCCAAAAACAGAAACAACAAACTTTGATAATGAATTAAAAGCACTTTCTACGGGTGTTTACAAAGGAAATGAAAAATCAATCCCGAAAAATTGGATTAAGGTTTCAGAATATAACAAAAAGAGTGGATTCCATGGTGAAGCCTTTTACAAAGAAGGGAAAGTTGTAATTGCTATGCGAGGAACCGATGAAATTGTAAATGATTTTATTAAAGAAGATATTGCGCATTTGGCAATGAAAAAACTTCCAAATCAATATACTGATGCACAAAAATTCTATGAAAAAGTTAGAAAAGATTTTCCTAATCAAGAAATTGTTTTTACAGGTCATTCCTTAGGGGGCAGTCTTGCTCAATTAATGTCAAATAAAACTGGACACGAAACCGTTACGTTTAATGCTTATGGCGTGAGAGATATTTTGCAAGGAAATGTGAGAGATAACTTAGAAAATATAAGAAACTATGGGAATGTTGATGACAGTACGTTTAATCTCAATTTAAGAAATCAGCTTGGTAAAACTTATGTTATTGGTTATGGTAAAGATAGTGAATATATAACAAAAAGCCCTGAAGGAGATTATTTAGGAGGCACAAAGCCCCTCGAACACCACTTTATAGAGACAATGGGAGATTTAGAAGATGCCGTTGAATACAAACCAAATCGTTTGGAAGGACGAGTTAATATGGATATTGATTTTAAAGATATTGATACTAACAGAGTATTCACAAATGAAGAAATAGCTCAAATGTCAAAAGAGGAATATAAAAAAATAGAAAATTTTATTGAAAATCAGCTTGCAAAAGGTTCTATTCTGTCAAAAGCGCAAGCGGATGTAGAAGTTAAATCCGGTAATTTAATATGGGTTAATGCTTATATTCGTTCGGACGGTACAGAAGTTTCAGGGTATTATAGGAAAAAATAATTTTACAGTGTGTTAAACATTCTGTCGCCGGCATCGCCCATACCCGGTACTATGTAGCCTTTGTCGTTTAAGTGGTCGTCAAGTGTTGCTGTTATAATTTCCAAATCAGGAAAATTCTTATGAAGATTTTCTATTCCTTCAGGTGCGGAAATTATTGAAATTGCTTTAATATTTTTTATAGGAACACCTTTTTCAACATATAATTTAACCGATTGCAATAATGAGTTTCCTGTTGCAAGCATAGGATCGGTTATAAAAACGAAAGTTTTGTCCGGTTTTTTAAGTGATTTAGGTAATTTATTGTAGTACCACACCGGTTTTAAAGTTGTTTCATCTCTGTACATTCCTATATGTCTTATAACGGCTTGCGGTAAAATATCAACCGCTTCATCGGTAAAAATAAGTCCTGCACGCAATATCGGAGATATTATGATTTCAATATCTTCATCAACCACTTTTGTTGTAAATGTTGTCAATGGTGTAGTAACATTTTTATCCTTAAGTGGCAAGGTTTTTGATGCTTCATATAAAAGGCATCTTGTAATTTTTCTTGCCGCAATTCGTATATCATAAGAACTTGTTGCCACATCGCGCATTTTATATAAACTTGTTAATACTACGGGATTTTGAACTATATTTAGATTTTTCATAGTTATTCACTTTCTTTTTTCTTTAACTTATTCATATTTTTATCCAATTTACCTATTTCTTCTAACAATTTGACATATGGTTCAACAGGTTGTTGTTCAACCATATTGGATATTTTGTTTGAAAAATAGTTAAATCTTCCGCCTAAAAGCGCAATTTTACTGAACATGTTATCTAAAAGGGATATAGAATCTTTAAGCCTGAAAGTATCTTTAATGTATATTATTTTTTCTGTTTTCAGGCTGTTTTCATTCGGAGGGTACAATTCCAGAGATTTTGAACCGCCAAGACCGTAAAATTCTACGTTTGCGATTACACCTTTCGGCAATTCCATATCTTTATTTTTTACTACAAATTTGACATAAACATTGTTATGCAATGGTTTTGCATAACTTACATATCCGATGTGTGCGCCCATATATTTTACAGGTGAACCTACTATAAGACCGTCCATGTCTGATAAAAATATCTGGTACTGCTTAACGGTTTTTGCCTGTTTATAATTGTGAACCCTTATTGCTAAAAGTGCCAAACACAATATTATAAACCAAACAATGCCTTCTATAAGCATAACTTTAGTAATGTCTAAACGTTTTGTCATGCTGCAGATTATAACATAAAACGAAAATTTTATAAATTTGTTACAATTCGGATTTTTCCCCTGATAAAAATACCTTTTTATGTTAGAATATTATTGAATATATGACTATAACCGGCAGGTTACGGAGTAATCTATGAACATATTCAATATATTTACACTTCTTGGAGGCTTGGCATTTTTCCTTTACGGAATGAGTGTTATGTCAGGCGGTCTGGAGAAGATTGCTGGCGGAAAGATGGAAGCTCTTTTGAGAAAAATGACTTCTCATCCTGTTAAAAGTCTGGCATTGGGTATGTTAATAACCATTTTTGTTCAGTCATCATCAGCCGTTACGGTTATGCTTGTCGGCCTTGTAAACTCAGGTATGATGGATTTGTCTCAGGCAATCGGTGTCATAATGGGTTCTAACGTAGGAACAACGGTTACTGCGTGGATTTTAAGTTTATCAGGTATTCAGAGTGATAATTTCTTTGTTCAGCTTTTAAAACCCGAATCATTTTCGCCATTGTTAGCTTTAGCCGGAATTATGATGATAATGGGCAGCAAAAAAAGCAAAAACAAGAATGTAGGTTCTGTTCTTGTCGGGTTTGCGGTGTTAATGTACGGTATGATTTTGATGAAAGATGCGATGAGTCCGCTTGCCGATATGCCGGAATTCACAAGTATTTTAACCGCATTTTCAAATCCGTTTTTGGGTATTTTGGTCGGTACTATTGTTACTGCGGTTATTCAAAGTTCCGCGGCATCGGTTGGTATTTTGCAGGCATTATCATTAACAGGCGGAATTTCATATGGTATGGCTTTTCCGATAATCATGGGGCAAAATATCGGAACTTGTGTTTCTGCGGTTCTTTCTGCAATAGGGGTTAACAACAATGCAAAACGTGTTGCGGTTGTGCATATAGCGTTTAATGTTTTGGGTACGGCTATATTCCTCGCTGCTTATATGGGAATCAATATGCTTTTTCATATACCGTTTTTTGAAAAGAGTATAAATCCGTTTGGTATAGCAATTATGCACTCTATTTTTAACGTTGGAACTACTTTAATTCTTTATCCTTTTGCAAAACAACTTGAAAAAATTGCGAAAGTTTGCATAAAAGACAGCAAAGCGGAAAAAGAACACGAAGTTATTATTGATGACCGATTATTGTTATCGCCATCGTTCGCTATTGCAGAATGTACGCGTTTAACAAGAAAAATGGCGAAAGTCGTTGAATATAACTTTATAAATTCAACAAAATTGCTTAAAAGTTTTCATCAACGGGAAGCGGATCATATTGCTGAAAATGAACTTAAAATTGATATGTATGAAGATAAACTTGATTCATTCCTGCTGAAACTTTCAGGAAAACAGCTTTCTGATGAAGATAGCAATAAAATTACTCAATTATTACTTACGATAGGTGACTATGAAAGAATTGGCGACCACGCATCTTATATTTTAAAAATCGCACAAGCTATGAATGAAAAAAATCTTAAGTTCTCAACCGAAGCAATTGAAGAATTAAAAGTCATAGTTCATGCGGTATCTGAAATTTTCAAAGTTACTCTGGATGTTTTTGTAAATGACAACACTCAGCTTGCAAGAGAGGTTGAGCCGTTAGAAATGGTAATTAAAAATATTACACGCAAGGTAAAAAGCCGTCACGTTGCGCGTTTAAAAGACGGGCTATGCAGTGTTGAATCAAGTTTCATGTTCTCTGATTTGCTTAACGATTTCAGAAGAATTGCGGCACACTGTTCTAATATTGCAACGTGTACCGTTCAAATTAAAGAATCTTCTATGGAAAAACACGAATACAGCCACAGAACAAAATCAGCGGAAAATACCGATTTTACAAACAAATACGAAAATTACAAATCAATTTACTCAGTTTCAAAATCTTAGGTTATGTACGAAAAATTTTTAAAAAAATTAAAAATATGGTTTGAGTGTGCAAGAGGGTATTCAATTATTCTGACAGTTTTGGCTCTTGCGGTTGCTTTTGCTTGCGGAGTTAAAGCGGGCGGTAATATCTGGCTGGGGATATTATGTGCTTTGGGTATAGAGTTTGGGCATATTGCAACGAATCTTATTGATGATTATTTTGACTATAAAATTATAAATTCGGATAAGAATTATACAAATACCGTTCAAAAAGGCAAATGCCGATTATTGTTTGACGGAACGGTATCATTGAAAGCTCTGTTGACGGCGATAATAATTATTTGTGCGCTTGCTTTTTTAATTGGTGTTTTTCTGTTTTTAGCTGACAGACCGAATGTTGTTTGGCTTATGGCAATCGGAGGTGTTGCTATTTTGTTTTATCAGAAATTTTCGCTTGTGGGGTTGAGCGAGCTCGTTGTCGGAATTGTATATGGTCCTTTGTTGTTTGAGGGTATGTATTATGTTATGACAGGTGAATTTTCGCTTGAAGTTTTGTTTATTTCATTGGTGAATGTTATGTTTTCTGAGCAGTTTTTGTTTACTCATACCTTGCTTGATTTTGACGGTGATATGATTTCGCACAAAAAAACTCTTGTTTGCAGAATTGGTGATAAAAAGAAATGCCTGAAAGTATTGAGCGGATTTTTTACTGTCGGGTATTTAATATTGCTTGGACTTGCGATTTATTGGGGGAATCCTATTTATTTACTGGGATTTTTAACGTTACCTTATGTTATGTGGCTGTTTAGGGAACTGAAAGCTTTCAACAGAGATAAAACGGTTTTGCCTGAAATCAATAAATGGAATTTCCCGCTTGATAATTGGGAACAAATTCAAAAAGACGGAACGGTCAGCTTTTACTATCGGCTTCTTTTATCCCGTAATATTATGGTTTACATGTCTGTTTTGCAGATAATTATAATAATGGGTTTGTAAATTTATTAATAAATTGGTGCGTCAAACGACGCACCCTACAACTTGAAACTAAAAATTATTCATGTAACAATGTTTGCGGGATATATTATGGCAATAAAACCAATAGAAACTTATACTGTTCACAGTCATCGTAATAATAAAACTTACGTTCTTAAGAAATTTTCTGAGGACAAATTAGCTTTATATGAAGTAGTAGAACCTGCTAATTCCGGTAAAAAGCCAAGATTAAAGAAAATACAGGAAAAAATTTATACTAAATATCAAATAATAAGACATACAAATGCGCAAAAGGATAAATATACCCGTCCTTTAATACGTCACTCAATAGTTCCAAGAATGGACAGATTATCACGGGTTGATGGTTCCCTATTTTATATAAAAGAACAAGGAGCGACAGAAGATATAGATTTTCTTATGAGCGGAACTATAAGTAAAAAAGGATTTATTAGTGAAGTAAAAAAAATGCGCAACGGTTTTATTCAGAATGTAAGAATTGAGAATGGTGTAAGAATTGAATCTAAACCGCATCCGATAGTTTTTGATTTGTGGGAAACAAAATACTCAAGAGTATCAGCGCTTGCCAAAAGATATTTGAAAAAATATGCTCAAACAATATTGGAAAAAATAAAGTAATTAACTATTCTTAAACGTAACCCCTTTTGTGCCTTTCGGGTATTCCCATTCAAGCGACTGTTTTTCGCAGACAATTCTGCATGCCCCGCATTCTAAACAGTTTTCAAAATTTATGATGAGTTTTTGTTTTTCTGATGACCATTCATAGACACCTGCAGGGCAGATATATGTACAGCATTTGCTCATACATTCTCTACAGTCTTCATCGCAGGGTTTTAAATGTGAAACGGTATCCGGTGAATATTTAACCGTTGCAAGTTTATTATCTAACTCTGTCATACAAAATCCCCCATAAAATTTTGATTACACCCCACATATCTTTGAAGATTTCCAAAATATTGCGTTCAAAGAAGAAATCTCTGATAAATCTGAAATATTTTGTGCGTTTCGGGATGCTGTCGGTTGATGTGAACATTTCAAAAAATTCATTGATTTTTTTGAAATAAAATCCGAAGAAAGATTTATTCCGTTTGTGAGCCGCGCTCATAAGGTTGCGGTATGCTTTCAAATCTTTCATAACAAAAGAGTTATCAAGTTTTGTACGATATTCTGAAAGGTTTTCTTCAGATACATTGTCTTTTTTTATTGCTTCAACTGCTGTTTCTGCCGCCAGTTTTCCGCTAACCATAGCAAGATTTGTGCCTTCCCAGTTCAGGTTATTGACTAACATTGCGGCATCGCCCGCTATTAAAACACCGTTTGCGCAGAGTTTCGGGATTTTTTTGAAACCGCCTTCCGGAATAAGGTGAGCCGAATATTCAACCAATTCTCCGTCTTTAATCAAAGGTGCAATAACGGGGTGATGTTTCATTGTATCAAGAAGTTCATAGGCTTTTTGTTTATTTTCAACAAGTTCATTCAGAGTTACCCCAAGCCCTATACTTATTGTGTCTTTATTTGTGTATAAAAATCCCAGTCCCAATTCGCCAAGCATTGATGAGCCGAAGATTTCCATTATACACCCTTCGCCGTCATTAAGATTAAACCTGTCGTTAATTTTTTCTTTATCAAGTTTTATTACCTCTTTGACGCTTAGAGCAACCTCTTTTGTATCAAGGTTTTCCCGCATACCAAGTTGTTTTGCAAGTATTGAATTTACACCGTCAGCGATAATAACCGCTTTGGCATAAATATCTTCAAGTTCCGTTTTAACCCCGACAACGTAATCACTATCTACAATAGGACATGTTACAAGTGTTTCTTCTAATATTACAACACCCGCTTTTCTTGCTTCTTCCGCCATCCAACGGTCAAATTTTGCTCTTATAACCGAATAACTTGAGCTTCTTGATTTTTGATTTTTGTATGAAACAATCGTTCCTTCGCTTTCTGTCAGAATGGCATATCTGTGTTCTGCGGTTTTGCGCTCTAATGGTGCATTTTCTTCAAAATCAGGAAAAATTTCTTTCATTGGTTGAGTGTATATTGCGCCACCGAACATATTTTTAGCACCGCAGAATTTTCCTCTTTCAATTAAAAGGACTTTTAAACCCTTTCTTGCTGCGGTTATTGCAGCCGTAATTCCGGCAGGCCCGCCACCCACAACGATTATATCAACTGATGCATTTTCCATAATAACCTCTCTCCGGTAATTATAATATAAATTTTGTTCATTGTAAAATAGGAAACATGAATATAACAGGCGGAAAATACAAAGGTCAGAAAATATCTGCGCCGGATGAAAAAATAACACGTCCGACACTATCAAAAGTCAGGATGGCAGTGTTTAACACTCTGCAATCAATAATCGATTTTGAAGAAAAAAGTTTTTTTGATATGTACGCAGGTTCGGGTATTATGGGGTTAGAGGCTCTATCAAGAGGTTTTGGCGAACTTCTGGCATGTGAAAAAAATAAAGAAGTTTACAGAATTTTAAAAAATAATTTTTCAAAATACGAAAAAGAAAATGATATTAAACTCATTTTGGGTGACAGTATGAAAATTGCCGCCAAAATTGATAAAGTGTATGATGTTATTTATATTGATCCGCCGTATTTTTCAGAAGTGTATGAACAAAGTCTTGATGCGGTAAAAGGTAAAGGCGGAATTATAATTCTTGAACATGTGGCAGATGTTGATATGAGCGGGTTTAAACTTATTAAGCAGAAACAATATGGTGATAAATTTGTCAGTTTTATAACTTTGTAACATTTTTGCGGATAATTGACAAAATGGATGACTTTTATAGTATTATATTTCCAAAGAAAAGAGGTGTGTCTTATGAATACAGTTGTAATAGTAGGCAGAGTAGGGCGTGATGCTGAAATTAAATATTTTGAATCAGGAAAATCAAGAGCAAATTTTTCTGTTGCGGTTAACAGATGGGATGCAAAAACAAAATCAGAAGTTGCTGATTGGTATAACGTTACGGCATGGGAAAAATTAGCGGAATTTGCCGGTGAATATATTAAAAAAGGTGCGATGGTCATTGTTGAGGGTTCAATTCAGACTAACAAATGGACTGATAATGCAACCGGCGAAGAAAGAGAAAGTTATTATATCAATGCTTTGAATATAAGATTTGCGGGCAGCAAGAAAGATGCAGAAGAAGTAGTAGAAGTATGATTATAAATTCAAATCCTGTTGCGATTATTTCGGATGACTTAACAGGTGCCAATGATTCTGCTTTGCAGTTTTATCTGCAGGGTGCAAATACGCAGATTATTTTATCCGACAACATCAGTATTGATGAAACAGATGAAACTTTGGTTTGGGCAGTAACAACCGAAACCCGTAATTCATCCGCTCAGGTGGCTTATGAAAGAGTTTCATTGACGACAAAATCGCTTTTGAAAAAGTTATCTACGGATTATTTCTTTAAAAAAATTGATTCCACAATTCGCGGGAATATTGCGGTTGAAACGCTGACCGTATTAAATGAACTTGGCTGGGATGCTGCTGTTGTTGTACCGGCATTTCCGGATGAACAGAGAATTACAGTAGGGGGCTATCATCTTTTAAGGAGCATGCCGATAGGACGAACGGAAGTTTCTCATGATCCCAAAGCTCCTATTTGTGAATCGTATCTGCCAAATCTTTTTGCTTCTCAACTGGATGGAGAATATAAAAAACTTGTAGGCCACGTTGAACTTAATACAATAATGAAAGGTGCAGGGCCTATTCTTGTTAAAATTAACGAACTGATTAATTCGGGTAAGAAATTTATAATTGCAGATGCTGTTTCAAACACAGATATAGAGCAAATTTCACTTGCCATAAATAAAACTGATAAAAAAATTCTTCCGACAGGTACAGCTGCTTTTGCATCAGCATTAGCAAAACTTTGGTTTGGCGAAAATAATGAAGAATTTATAAAACCCCTTTTGCCGGATATTCCAAAATGTATTATTGCGGGAAGTGCTACGGATTTGTGCGCAAAACAAGTTTCTATGCTCAAAAACAGCAAGTATTTTGAAAATTTCAGAGAGTATGATTTAAGATTTGCCGATATTCATTCCGGAGTTAATGAAAACATTCTTTCCGATATTTTTGAAAATATTAATTCAGGCAAAAATATCATAGTTCACTCTGTCAACATGAAAGACGATATTAATTCATATATGGGGGAAAACAGTATTAATGAGGATAATATGAATTTTCCAACTCTGATTACGGATTATCTTTCTAATATTGCGGGAAAAATCAAACAAAATTGTAATTGTATTTTTATTTTTGTCGGCGGAGAAACGGCATACAAATCCTGTGTTAAAATGGAAGCCGAAAAATTATCCTTAAAAGACAGAGTTGTCGGTGCAATTCCTTTATGTATAAGTTCAAATGGTCAGTGGATTATAACCAAATCAGGAAATCTTGGTAATCCGCAAACTTTAATTGAGGTTATGAGATATTTTGAAGAATAAAATTCTTATTACAACGGGTGATGTTAATGGTATCGGCGCGGAAATTACTCTAAAAGCTCTGCGTGAATTTGACTGTAAAAATTTTATTCTTGTTTCAAACCGTCGGATTTTGGAATATTACGGGATGAAAAATTTGCCTTGTGGAATTGTTGAAATTCCGTTTGATGGGGATATTAAAGAGGGTAAAAATACAAAAGAGAGCGGTGAATTTTCTTATCAGGCGCTGAAAAAGGCTTGTGAATTGAACCCGAAAGCCATTGTAACCGCACCTGTTTCAAAAGAAGCACTGCACATGGCAGGGCACAATTTCAGCGGTCAGACAGAGATTTTGGAAAAGTTTTTGGCTAAAAATGGCGAAAAAGCAGAAATGCTTTTTGCCGCACGTGATTTTCGGGTACTGCTTTTAACCCGTCACTGTGCTTTAAACGATGTCAAAATTACAAAAGAAATGATTATTTCTAAAGTTTTAACACTGAAAAAAGCGTTGAATAAAGAAACACTGCACCTTGCGTTCTGCGGGCTTAATCCGCATGCGGGCGAAAACGGAGTTATAGGATCGGAAGAAAATGAAATAATCATCCCTGCAATTGACGAACTTCGTGCTAGTGGAATAGATGCGGATTATCCGAAACCCGCTGATACTCTGTTTATACATGCGGATGAATTATTTAAAAAAGGTGAAAATCAGCCTTATGATTGCTATATTGCAATGTATCACGATCAGGGGCTTATTCCGATGAAATTGATAGGGAAAGATGAAGCGGTGAATGTTACTATAGGTCTTGATATTTTGCGGACATCGCCCGCACATGGAACAGCATTTGATATTGCAGGTAAAAATATTGCAAACCCGAAATCCATGATTTCTGCAATAAAGTATGTATTAAATAATAATTAAAAACAGGGTGCATCATTTGATACACCCCGCGTTATTTATTAATTTCCTCTGATTTTTACAAGTACAAACATTATGATTGCCGTAAATATAACAAAAGTTATAAAGCTCCAAAAACTTGTATTTGAACTGTCAGAATATTTTTGATTATTTTCGTCATTATTTTTTTCATCCATTTTAATTCTCCTTATTTTGCAGCAGTAACAAGAGTTTTAGACAAAATAGCCTAAAACATAAATAAATTTTATAATTACATATTTTGCTGAATTAAGGAGCTCTTGTATATACCGAATTTTCCAGTTTTAAAGGCGTATTATAAGATAATTGGCAAAGATAATCAGTATTCTTAATAAATAATAAATATTTTAAAAGATTTTTTGTTAAAATACTATTATTAAAACCAAAGCTAAAATCACTATTTTTATTTGTTGAATTTAATAATTGTTTTTCTGGATGGCTTGGTGAAACAAAATAATGTTCATTGATTTTATTTATAGTAATGATATCTGATTTTGTTTGTGAAATTATACTTATCCGAGAAACTTTCGTGATAGAGCCGAAGGCGTGAACGAAAGTTTTGAGCGGCGTGTTAGACAGCGGAGCCACGCACGGCTCGCGGTTCAGCGAGGCGAAGTGGCGGAGAACTGCTTTTTCTTGATTTTTAGTATTTTCAAAGACGTTATAATTTTCGTTTGGAGTTATAAAAATTGCCAAACAAAGATAAAATAATATTAAAAATGCTCTAAATAATATTTTCATGATTTGATAATAGCATAAAGGTAAAAAATCATATTAAACAATTTTTTTTAAATATTGTATTAGGGCAAATTTGATTGTATTTTATTAGATTATTTTTACTATTAATAGGGAAAGATAAAGCAGTAAATGTAACTATAGGTCTTGGTATTTTGCGGACATCGCCCGCACATGGAACAGCATTTGATATTGCAGGTAAAAATATTGCAACCCCGCAATCTATGATTTCGGCAATAAAATATGCGGAAATGTTATACAAATAACTGTTCTCTTTTGCCGTTGATATTTGTTTTAAAATATTCTGCTTTGCCTTCAGCATTAATAACACGCTCATAAGTGTTACCTGATGTGTGACTTATTGCTTCTGTAACATCAGAAGTTAAATTACCGTTATCACTTGTGTATTTACGGATAATTGTACCCAAATCCCTGCCGCTGGAGATGCTGGATATTTCGGTAACCCTGCTTCTTAGCTTTCTGTCCCACGGCAACAATGCTGTTGCAGAATATTCGTTTGTCTGATATTGACGATTTCTTGCAAAATCAAATTTAAATATTGTCGGTTTGTTATCAGTAGGATGTTTGCACATGATTTCAACAACATCTTTGTCTAAACTCCAAAGTTTTATATCGGTACAGCCGGCTTTTTTCGCACTTTTAATAAGCCCTATGGCCTCTCTACCTCTTTTATATCCCATTGCTCTTATAATTTTTATTTTCATAGCTATTTTCTCCTTTACAATATATAAAGCAGGAAAAAATAAATTTGCTATTATTTAATGTATTTTTTACACTTCTTAATGAAAAGTTTTTAGCTTTAAATTTTGATAATATCTAATTTTTGTATTATTATAAACCTATTAAACGGAGGAAATTTTATGGCAAAAGTTTTATTGATTAACGGTTCACCAAAACCGAACGGCTGCACTTATACTGCATTGAACGAAATGGTTAAAGTTTTTAATGATGAGGGTATCGAAGCGGAAATAATCCATATCGGAAATAAAGATATCAGAGGTTGTGTCGGTTGTATGCGCTGCAGACAAGATGGTAAATGTGTCTTTGACGATATAGTCAATGAGGTTGCCCAAAAATTTGAAACGGCAGACGGCCTTGTGGTGGGAAGTCCTGTGTATTATGCCTCTCCGAACGGTACATTGATTTCTTTTATGGACAGATTAATGTACAGTTCACCGTTTCCGAAACATATGAAAGTCGGAGCATCTGTTATAAATTGCAGACGAGGCGGAAACAGTGCATCGTTTGATGTTTTGAACAAATATTTTTTGATAAGCGGAATGCCTGTTGCCCCAAGTACATACTGGAATATGACACACGGTTTTACACCTGAGGATGTTCAAAAGGATAAAGAAGGCTTACAAACGATGAGAAATCTTGCAAGAAATATGTCGTTTATGATAAAAGCATTCAAAGACGCAAAAGAAAAATACGGCTTGCCTATTGTTGAAAAAACCGAATTTACAAGTTTCCCTGATGGTAAATAGTATTTTTTGCTATATTAATTTGTGATTTTTCATCATTGAGTTTTGCGGTTTCAAATACTTTATTATATTCACCTCTCACACCGACATAACGCCAATGCCATGGCTCATAACCCAAGCCTTGCGAATTGTTTTCGGGAAATGACATTTCAAAACCGTATTTTGCCGCGCGTCCGACCAGCCACCAAAATTCGGGAGTTTGCTCAAATTCTTCTTCTGTTGAGTTTATATCAAGTGCAAGACCGGTATGATGTTCGGAAAATCCTGACGGAGCGGAATATTTAAGCCTTGCTTTAAAATCTTCGTCTGACGGGATGTCAGATGTGAATTTGCGTTTAAAAACTTCTATTTGATATTTGCTTGAACGGTATGCGGAAACTATTTCTAAATTTAAATTATCTTCTTTGGCTGCCGTTTGCATTTTTAAAAACGCATTAAGGCAGTCTTTGTGAAGTTTATAATCTCCGTATTCGGCAAGGTCTTGTTCGGGGCAGTCGTCATAACGATAATGTGTAATTCCGTACGCACAAATCCTATCACCTGAGGTTTTACCCTCAATGATTTGCCTTTTTTCGTCATCGGAAAGAATTGCAGCCATAATTTTAACCGTTTAAGATTGCACCTTTAGGAACAACAGTTACACCTGACGGAGATACATGGAATCCTCTGCGTTCATCTTCAACACGACTGTATCCGATTCTTGTGTTTGGCGGAATTTTTACATTTTTATCAATAATCGCTTTTTTGATTTTAGAATAACGACCGACTTCTACGTTTTCCATCAAAACGCTGTCTTCTACCATTGAATAACTGTTAATTCTTACTTTTGGTGCAAGAACACAGTGAGCAATACAGCCACCGGAAATAATACAGCCATCAGAAACCATTGAATTGGTTGCCATACCGACTCTGTCGCCTTCCTGCCAAATAAATTTTGCAGGCGGATAATTGTGGTTATAAGTTCTGATAGGCCAATCCTGTGAATATAAATTCAATTCAGGGTTTGGCGCAAGTAAATCCATATTTGCCTTCCAATAAGCATCAATGCTACCTACATCCATCCAATAACCGCGCTCAGCAGGAGTTATACCCGGGAATGAATTTTCTGCAAAGTTGTAAACATAAATATTTTTCCCTTCATGCAAAAGCATAGGAATAACATTTTTACCGAAATCGTGATTAGATTCTTCAATTCTTTGATCCTGAACAAGAGCGTCAAGCAAAATTTGTTTTGTGAATATATAATTACCCATTGATGCAAGGCAATATTTAGGGTTATTTGGAATTGATGCCGGTTTGTATTTTGGTTTTTCAACGAAGTTTCTTAATTTCCAGTTTTCATCAACTTCAATAATCCCGAATTCGGATGCATTTTCAATAGGAATAGGAATTGCAGAAATTGTCAAATCGGCATTATTTGCTTTATGAAAGTCTAACATCTGTGAAACATTCATTTTATAAATGTGGTCGCCGCCAAATACACAAACATAATTAGGATTTTCGTCTTCTATGTGGAACATGTTTTGATAAATCGCATCGGCCGTTCCTCTATACCAAGCGCTGCCGGAACGCATCTGAGCAGGACACAAGTCAACGAATTGGTTCAAGAACGGGGATAACATCCAGCCTCTTGTGATGTGGCGGTTTAAAGAGTCTGATTTGTACTGAGTTAAAACTTTGATTTTGTAAAATCCTGAGTTAATAAAGTTGTTCAGAACAAAATCAATAATTCTGTATCTGCCGCCGAATGGTACTGCAGGTTTTGCTCTGTCTTTGGTTAGAGGATAAAGTCTTTTTCCTTCACCCCCGGCCATAATCATTACTAATGCGTCATCAATAGCCATAAAATCCTCAATTGTTTGTAATTATATACTAAATATACACCTAAAATTTTAAATTACACTAACCCAAAATAATTAATTTTTTGTGGTAAAACATTATAGTGTTTTAAAATACTTGTACAGTTCTCTGAGCTTATCGGGGTGCTTTTTTATTTGCATTAACTTTTCTGAAATAAATTTATACATTTCTTCAGTGGTAATAGATATGAAATTATCATTGAATAAAAAAAGTTCGTAAGGTTCTATTTTTAATATTGAACAAATTTTTTCCAGTGTGTCAGATGTAAAAAAACCATTACCTGTTTCTATATAACTTAATGAGGTCGTTGCTATATCAATTTTTTCGGCAAATTTTTCCTGACTGTAACCGGCTTCTTTTCGGAGTTTTTGTATTCGTTTGCCTAATTCTTTTTGTATAACTTTTGACATTTCTAAAACCTCTCTTTAAATATTATAACTATAGTTGATATCTATTTCTAATGTATTAAACCTATTGACAATAGATTTAATATTGGTTTAATATATTGGTAATAGGTTTTATCTATATAAAGGAGAGTATAATGCCGAGTATTGCTAAAAAAGATAAAATGTTAACGGATAAACTCAAATGTACTGAATTATACTCATTTGATATATTTGATACTTTAGTGACTCGTAGAACTGCTACGCCTACAGGTATTTTTGCAATTATGCAAAATGCATTAAAAAATGAAAATTTTTCATTTTTATTTAAACAAAACTTTTATAAAATTCGTATTGGTAGTGAAGACCTTGCTCGTCAGCGTAATAGATTATTAAAAGAGAGTCTGGAAGTAACTCTGGATGATATTTACGATATTATTCAAATAAATGAAAATTTGAGCAATGATGATATTAAATTTTTGAAATCGTTAGAAATAGAAACCGAAACGCAAAACATTGTTTTATTAAGAGATAATTTTGCGATATTAAAATCTTTATATGATAAAGGTAAACGAGTAATCCTCATTTCGGATATGTATTTAACTACTGAGCAAATACATTATATTATTGATGATTTGGACCCAATATTTAAAAATCTGCAGATATATGTTTCTTGCGAATATGGTGTATCCAAACATTCTGGCGAACTTTATAAAGTTGTAAAAGAAAAAGAAAATTTTGCAGGTAAGAATTGGATACATTACGGTGACAATCAATTTTCCGATATAAGAAATGCGAAAATGATTGGAATTAATGCTCAATTTCTGAAAGCAGAAAATTTAATGCCATATGAACAGTATTTGCTAAATCATACTATATCAAATAGCGATTATCAATTTTCAGTTGGCGCCAGCAGAATTTCAAGAATAGAAAATAAATTTACATTTCCTACAAAAAAATATTTTTCTTTTATTAATTCAGCACTAAAAGGGGATGATGAAACTTTTGAATGGCGTAAAGAACAACTTAATTCTGCAAAACGTAAATTCCACAAAAATAAAATGAAATACGCAAACAAATATGATTTTGGAGCATCTTTTGCCGGTCCAATAATATATAATTATGTAAGATGGGTTTTATTTCAGGCTCAAAAAAGAGGATTTAAAAATTTATATTTTATTGCGCGAGACGGATATATACCCAAAATCATTGCTGATTTAATAATAAAACAGGAAAAGTATGATATAAAAGCTCATTATATATACGGTTCCAGAAAAGCTTGGCGTGTAGTTAATGAAAAAACCTATGAATTTGCAATTGAACGATTTTTTGAAGAGTATCATGAATTTTTCACCCCGAAATTTTTGAGTTATAGGTTTAATATTGATGTAAATACTATTCTTTCTTTTATGAATCTCAAAAATGCCGACAAAAAATTAAGAGAAAATGAAATAAAATATTATGAACAAATATTTTTAACTGATAAAAATATAAAAAAAACGATAATTGAGAAATCTCAAGAGCGAGTGGAACTTTTAAAAGATTATTTTCGTCAGGAAATTGATTTTACCGAAAAAGATATTGCTTTTGTTGATATAAACGGCAGCGGATACACTCAGGATTTTGTTGCTGAAATTTTAAATGAGATTTCGCCATGTACAGTTTGGACATTTTATTATGTTAATGAGCGCATGGCGCAAAAAGATAATTCAAAGAAATTATGTTATTTCCCGACTTGCAGATGGGATGTATTTTTAGAACTTTTATGTCGTTCTTGTGATGGGCAAACCATAGGTTATAAAAGGACATCTATGGATGAAATTATTCCTGTTATTGAAGATAGTAATTCGCAAGCAATGAAAAAATGGGGAATAGAGGATTATATGCAAGGTATTTGTGATTATACAAGAAATATTTTAACTACTGAAAAAATAAACGAATATGAAAGTAATATGTATGAAGTTTATTGTAATTACTCAAATTATTATTATTCTGCTTTGGATATAAATAGTGCTGAAATTATGGGGTCAATCCCGTATAAAACAATAGGAAATGAAAGTAATATATTAGAATGTGCTCCAAAATTTAAAATACTTGAAATTTTAAAGAATTTTCTTTTATTCAAACCAATAAATATTTATAACAATTGTTTTAATAATATATCTTATATTCGTTCCGGGCAAAAAACTCAAAAAATTCTTGCTTTTTGTAATAAATATAAAAATCCTCAAAAACTTTTGTTCAATATTTATATTCATAAACGCAATAAACAGGCATATATTCGGATTTTTGGAATAAAAATCTCTTTTAAGCGATTAATGTTTTGTTGGTATCGTTAAAATTGCGAAAAAGCAAATTTTGTGTTAAAGTTCGTTTAAGGAGAAATTTGATGAAAATTAAAATCGGTCTTATCGGACTTGGAACAGTTGGAACCGGAGTTTATAAAACTCTTTTTAATTCCCCTGAAGTTGAAATAGTTAAAGTTGCAGTAAAAAATAAAAATAAACAGCGCAACATAGAAAATTTTGATGAAAGTATTTTGACGGATAATCCGTATGATATCGTCAATGACGAAAATATAGAAATTGTGGTTGAACTCATAGGAGGTGTTGAACCGGCAAAAGATTTAATTTTAACCGCATTGAATAACGGTAAACACGTCGTAACCGCAAATAAGGAATTGATAGCGAAAAATGGCGAAGAAATTTTTGACTGTGCTCAAAAAAATAATCGCGTTGTGCTTTATGAAGGCGCCGTTGCAGGCGGAATCCCTGTTATAATGCCAATTAAAACCATACTTTCGGCAAATGCGATTACTAAAATAATGGCGATTTTGAACGGAACGACTAATTACATTCTGACAAAAATGGATGTTGAGGGTGCGCCTTATGAGGAAGTTTTAAGTGAAGCGCAAAAACTGGGTTATGCCGAAGCCGATCCGACAAGTGATGTTGAAGGTTTTGATAGTGCTTATAAAATTGCTATTTTATCGGCAATATCTTTTAAAAAACGAATTGATATAAATAAAGTTTATAAAGAAGGAATTTCTAAAATTCGTCCTCAGGATATTAAAGAGGCGAACGAACTAGGCTATAAAATAAAACTTGTTGCACAGGCGCAGTTAAATAATGATGGTTCGGCAGATGTGAGAGTCCATCCTATGCTGATTAAGAAAGACAGCATTTTGGCGCATATAAATTATGTAAAAAATGCGATTATAATAGAGGGACATCCTGTAGGAAGCATTGCACTGTCGGGTGCAGGAGCAGGTGAATTTCCGACAGCCAGTTCCGTTACAGGCGATATTCTTGCAATAGCAAACGAAATCGGTAAAACGGATTATCCATTGCCTATGATGAGATGTACGCATTCTGAAAATGCAGTTATGTATGATATTAATGACACAGTGAATAAGTATTATATTGCGCTTAGTGTAAAAAATAAAAAGGGTGTAATTGGCAGACTTGGAGCAATTTGTGCCGAAAACGACATAAGTTTATCCAACATTGTTCAAAAGGGTGTAGAAGAGGATAATACCGCAGATATTTATGTTATCACCGAACAGGCCAAAGAACGTGATATTCAAAGAATGGCGGAAGCTTTATCAAATGACGAAACGGTTAATGCAATAACAGGCTTTATTCGTGTTGCGGATTAATTGTACACTCTTGCTATTTTTTTATTTTTGTAATAATTTTAGGTTAAGAGTTGGCACTAGTTTTGAGTCAGCGACAAATATTAAATAGATAAGCGCCCGTAGCTCAGCTGGATAGAGCGTTTGGCTACGAACCAAAAGGTCGGGAGTTCGAATCTCTTCGGGCGTAATAAAACGAGATAGGTATTAATCCTATCTCGTTTTATTATGTTAGGAAGTACGAGAAGCTCCACCAAACGTGTACTTTTTCAGGACAGATGATTTTTCGGTTGAAATGATTATTTTCGCCTCAATCGGCTGTGTGTAAAGGATTTGGCGGTAGGAAGTTTCCTACGAATAATCATTTCACAAGTCCTGAAAGTCCATATTTTGAACCTACAAGTCTTAATTTTTGTTAATTGTGTCCTAATTCTGTCCACGAAAGGGTTTTAGAGTTTTTCAGCACTTCCGGAACATTTTTCACCTGAAATGATTATTTGTAGGTTGGAGCGAATTAAAAATTTATTGTTTTTTAAGTTCAAATTTTTATTGGTCGGAAAATTTTTGCAAAAGGTCGGAAGTCAGAATTTATTCTTTTTCATTATCTATAAAAAACGCATTTAATTGGTCTGCGTTTTGTCTTAAATTCTGAATTACTGGTGCGAGGTTATAACATTCCTCTATTTCAGGCTGATTTGCGACAAAATAATCAATAATAACGGTTGTGTTATAGATGTTCTCTGCCCATTTACTAATCTTTTTAAATTCTTTATCTGTAATATAGTATCCTGTTTCTTCCATAATCCCCTCCTAGCATCAGGAAACACGATACATGAAATAAGTTAGAAAAGCTAAAATACCAGGAAATGTTTTACAAATAGACACATTACACAATAAAAAGGTATAAATATTCATGATAAAATAAGCGTAAAGGAAGTATAAAAGATGTGCAGCGCGTTTTATAGTAACAGTATTAAAAACTTTTTAAGCCAAAATGAAGATGAAATATTTGGCATTATTGCAAAAAATGATGAATATGATTCAGTTTGTAAACAAAAAGATGCTTGGATTGCTCAAATTAGATTACTTAAAAATGCACTCATTAAATATTCTAATGGTAGTATAATTTTTGAATATACAATTCCACGTGTTGGCGGCCGAATAGATAATGTTGTTCTACTTGATGGTACAATTTTTGTTTTAGAATTTAAGGTTGGGAATGAAGTTTACGCGG
>JAGCBH010000041.1 GCA_017652265.1 bacterium | reverse complement strand
CGTCAGAAGATTTTTGAACGGCTCATCAAAATCAAGTAAGCCTAAATCTCTCAGCGCTTTTGTGAAAAATCTTGAATAAAGCAAGTGCAGAATAGCGTGTTCAATACCGCCGACATACTGATCAACAGGCAGCCATTTGTTTACTTTGTCTTTTGCAAACGGCATTTTATCGTTTTTCGGATCGGAATATCTTAAATAATACCAGCTTGAACACATAAATGTATCCATTGTGTCGGTTTCTCTGCGGGCTTTGCCGCCGCATATCGGGCATGTCGTTTCGGCAAAAGTCGGTGATGTTGTAATCGGAGATTTACCGACAACTGAAAAGTCAACATCAGTCGGAAGCTTAACAGGTAACTGATCTTCAGGAACAGGTACAATTCCGCATTTGTCGCAATAAACAACCGGAATCGGAGCGCCCCAGTATCTTTGGCGTGAAATTAACCAGTCACGAAGTCTGTATTGGGTTTTAAATTCACCAAAGCCTTCTTTTACCGCCTTTTCGGTTATTGCCTTTTTTGCTTCGGTATTTTTCATACCGTTAAATTCGTTTGAATTTATTAAAATACCTTCTTCTGTATAGGCTTCATTTTCGCAGTCAGACGGGTTTTCAGGATTTTGAATAACAACTTTCATTGGCAAATTGTATTTGCGTGCGAAATCAAAATCTCTTGTATCGTGCGTCGGAACGGCCATAACGGCTCCTGTTCCGTATTCAACAAGTGCATAATCAGCTGTCCAGAGCGGGAATATTTCACCGTTAAACGGATTTCTGCAGTGAGTACCCAGAGGAACTCCTGTCTTGATACGGTCAGTTGAAAGCCGTTCGATTTCGGTCATTTTGCGTGCATTTGAACGATATTCTTCAACGGCAGTCCTGTTTTCCGGTGTAGTTAATTTTTCAATGTCCTTGTATTCCGGCGCAACAACTAGATAAGTGATTCCGTAAACCGTATCAGGACGGGTGGTGTAAACAGGAACTTCCATTTTTTCGCCGTTTGTAGCATCAACTACAGGGAACTTAAATATTGCACCGTGGGATTTTCCTATCCAGTTTGCCTGCATTGTTTTTACGTTGTCACCCCAACCTGTGAGTTTATCTAAGTCTTCAAGCAAAACTTCAGCGTAATCCGTTATTTTTAAAAACCATTGGGATAGATATTTCTTTTCTACAACGCTGTCGCATCTCCAGCATTTGCCGTCAATAACCTGTTCGTTTGCAAGTACGGTACCGCACTCATTACACCAGTTTACGGCAGCTTCTTTTTTGTATGCAAGTCCTTTTTTGAAAAGCTGCAGGAATAACCACTGTGTCCATTTGTAGTAATCCTGTTTGCAAGTGGTAACTTCACGTTTCCAGTCGTATGAAAGTCCGAGCATTTTAAGTTGTTTTGTCATGTATGCGATGTTTTCATCGGTCCATTTTTCAGGGTTTGCGCCATGTTTCATAGCGGCATTTTCAGCGGGAAGCCCAAAACTGTCCCAACCCATAGGGTGAAGAACATTATAACCTTGAGCTTTTTTAAATCTTGCTATAACATCAGTGATTGTGTAATTCCTGACGTGTCCCATATGAAGTTTCCCTGACGGATAAGGGAACATTGACAGTGCATAATACTTAGGTTTATCGCTATCTTCCGGAACGTTAAATGCGTCCGTTTCATCCCAAATCTTCTGCCACTTCTTCTCTATCTCCTGCGGAAAATAATTTTCTTTCATAGTTTTCAATTTCTCCCTAGTCTGATTTGAAGTTTAACACGAATATAGTTTATTAGCAATAAATTTTCACCGACAGGGCAATTTTAATTTTTTGTTTAATGTAAAATAATTAGTGCAAAAGGAGAGTGTTATGAAAAAAACTTTAATTATTGCGGCTTTGATTTTTGCATTACCGTTAGTTGTTTACGGTGTATTATCAGGCAGGCAGACTCCTGTGAGTGAGACAATAATCGCTTCTGCGGGCATGCCAAGGCTTATAAAATTTTCTTCCCCGATGTGTTCCGATTGTCAGACACTTGCAAAAATTATTGATGAAGTTGATGATGATTATGAGGGCAGAGTTGATTTTGTTGAAATTTCTGTAAATAATGATTCAAAAGAGGTAAGAGAACAGATTAAAAAATATAACGTAACACTTGTTCCAACCACGATATTTTTGAATTCAAAAGGAGAACAAATTGCACGAATTGAGGGTTCCATGCCGAAAGAACAGTTAATTGAATATTTAGAGCTGGGGTTAAAATAATGGAAAATCTTTCGGACTTGTTTGCTGGCGGGCAAAGTTTATTATTTTTGTATCTGATATCGTTTTTAGGCGGGCTCATTTCGTCTGTTTCGCCATGTTCGTTATCTATGCTGCCTATAATAATAGGTTATGTAGGCGGATTTACGGAACAAAAACCTGCCAAAATTTTTCTTCAGATGATAATGTTTGTTCTGGGGACAGCGCTTGTATTTTCATTAATCGGTGTAGCATGTGCGGTTACGGGTAAAGTTTTTGCTTCAAACGGATATTTCGGAATTATAATTGCGGGCATACTGCTTTTAATGGGTTTAAAGTTATTGAATATAATATATTTTGAAATGCCTGTTTTGATAAAAGAGATGCCTAAAAATGAGGGAATGAACACATACGTTTATCCGGTCTTATTGGGCGGTGTTTTCGCAATTATAGGAACACCTTGTTCAACACCGATTTTAGCAGGTATAATGGCATTTGCATCTATCGGCGCAAGTATTTTGAATGCGGTTATAATGCTGTTCCTTTTTGCCCTTGGTCAGGGACTTATTTTGATTTTTGCAGGTGTATTAACATCTAAACTGAAGCAAATGAGCAAATTTTACTTCATATCTGATATTCTGATGAAGTTATGCGGCGTACTTTTGATAATCGCATCTTTGTATATTTATTATAAGATTTTTGCACCGCTTATTGTCAAATAATTGAAATTGATGTATCATGCGGGTAGGATTTAAGGAGATTGTGTATGAAAGTATACGAAGGTAAACTTGTAGCGGATAACGAAAAGTTTTGTATAGTTATCGCACGTTTTAATGATTTTATAGGTTCAAAATTACTTGAGGGTGCTGTTGATACCTTAAAAAGACATGGCGTTAAGGATGAAAACATTGATGTTGTAAAGGTCCCCGGAGCTTTTGAAATTCCTGTTGTTGCAAATAAAATTGCAAAATCCGGTAAATATAATGCTTTGGTTGCACTTGGCGCGGTTATAAAAGGTTCAACACCTCATTTCGATTATGTTAGTGCCGAAGTGTCAAAAGGTATTGCGCAAGTCAGTCTGCAGACAGGTGTTCCTGTGGCGTTTGGTGTTTTGACTACCGATAATCTTGAGCAGGCAATTGAACGTGCCGGAGCAAAAGCAGGAAATAAAGGTGCTGATGCTGCAAAAACTGCAGTTGAAATGGTAAATTTGATTAAAGCGCTGGGGTAGTTATGACTGAAATAATAACCGAAAATGTAAATTCCAAAACAACGGATATTGACCTTTGTTCATCTTCCGAAATAGTTAAATTGATTAACGATGAAGATAAACAGGTTGCGTTCGCTGTTGAAGAAGTTTTGCCGGAAATTGCTGAGGCTGTTGATTTGATTTCAAAACAGTTTTTAAAAGGTGGCCGTCTGCTATATTTTGGAGCCGGAACATCAGGACGTCTTGGTATCTTGGATGCTTCGGAATGTCCGCCTACGTTCAGTACAGATAAAGATATGGTACAGGGATTTATTGCCGGAGGCGATTTGGCATTAAGAACAGCAGTTGAGGGTGCGGAAGATAATTTTGATTTCGGATACGCTGATGCTCAAATAGCTGATAAAAATGACGTTATAACTTTAATATCGGCAAGCGGAAATCCTAAATATCTGCAGGGTGTTTTTGCCTGGGCTAAAGAAAAAAATATTAATACGATAGGTGTTACCTGCAACAAAAACGGTTTTGTTGCGCAGAATGCCGATGTTGTTATTTGTGCTGAAGTTGATGCGGAAGTTATTGCAGGTTCCAGCAGAATGAAAGCAGGTACCGCGCAAAAAATGATTTTAAATATGCTTACAACGGCATCGATGATAAAAATCGGTAAAACGTACAAAAATCTTATGATAGATTTAAAACCGACAAATGAGAAACTCAAAGACAGAGCTATACGTATAGTTTCGGCTATTGCGGATGTTCCGTACAGCAGGGCTCTGGAGGTTTTACTTGATACAAATTGGGAAATAAAAACTTCTATCGTATCCATTATTAAGTCGGTAGATAAAGAGATTGCCCGTAAGGAATTGAGAAAATTCGGCGGAATTTTAAGAAAAGTATTGAGAGAGAAAATAGAGGTATAAATATGAAATTAACTGTATTGGGACCGGGATGCTGGGGGCTGACTTTAGCCTGGTTGATGTCAGACAATTTTGATGAGGTTACGGTTTGGGGAAGAGAGTGTGATTTATCAGAAGATTTGATTGTCAATAAGCACACATCAAAGCCGATTGAGGTTCAGTTGCCGTCTAAGGTAGATGTAACTTCCGATATGAAAAGTGCAATAAATGGTGCCGATATTATAATTACTGTTGTTGCTACATGCGCGATTCGTTCTGTTGCGGAACAGTTAAGAGATGCCGGTATCAGACCTGAACAAGTTGTTGTAAATGCCTCTAAGGGTATTGAATTGCCTTCATTAAAAAGAATGTCTGAGGTTATAAAAGATGTTCTTCCTAATCAAAGGCTGGTTACACTTTCAGGTCCTACACTTGCAAAAGAAATTTTGCAGGGAAAACCCACAGCGGCCTGTGTTGCCTGTGAAGATATGGAAATTGCTGAATTTGCTCAGAAACATCTGTCCGTTCCGAATAAATTCAGACTTTACACAAATAATGATGTTATCGGTGTTGAATTGGGCGGCAGTTTGAAAAACGTAATCGCTATTGCATCAGGTTTTGCAAAAACTATGGGGCTTGGTGACAATTGCACGGGCGCACTATTAGTCAGAGGAATGGCGGAAATTACAAGAGTGAGTTTGCGTCTGGGTGCAAATCCCTCAACATTATACGGACTTTCCGGCATGGGCGATTTGATTGCTACCTGCTCATCACCTTTATCCAGAAACTATACTGTTGGTTCAATGCTTGCAAGGGGCAAAAAAATTAACGATATTTTGGCGGAATTGGGCTCTGTAGCTGAAGGTGTGCAGACATCTAAAGCAATTTGCGAACTTGCCAAGAAACTGGAAATTGAAACACCGGTTTCTAATGCTATATACGAAGCGGTTTATACAGATATAACGCCGGAAGAATTATTGTCAAAACTTATGAACAGAAAGCTGAAAGAAGAAGAAAAATATGTTTAAATTCGGTGCATATTACCTGAAAAATACTTTTTATCCGTTGAGTGTAGCTGATACTTTGGAACTCAAAAACGGCGACCATGTACTTGTCAGGACGGAAAAAGGCGAAGAAGTTGTTAAAGTCGTCTGCGTATGTCCGAATGTTGCCAAAAGATGGGAAGAAAGCGGTAAAATGCCCGAAGCTCTGCCCGTTGTGAGGATACTTTCCCAGCGTGATTTGCAAAAGTATGAAGATATACAAAAAGAAGAAGTAACTGCATTTTTTAAATGTCAGGAGCTTGTTAAAAAGCATAATTTGGTTATGAGTTTGGTTCAGTGCAGAATAACATTTGACCACAGAAAGATAACTTTCTATTATACTGCGCCCGAACGTGTTGATTTCAGGGAATTACTTAAAGATTTAACACAGGTATTTACCCACATAAGAATAGATTTAAGACACATAGGAGTTCGTGATGAAACCTCTATAATGTGCGGTATGGGTATTTGCGGTAAGCCGTTCTGCTGCTCAAGTTTTTTGAGAAAGTTTGATGCAATAAACATCAAATACGCAAAAGACCAAGGAATGCCGATAACTCCGGGCAAAATATCGGGAACCTGCGGAAGACTTTTATGCTGTCTGAATTATGAATATTCTAATTATCTTGAAGTTGCAAAAGGTATGCCGCCTGTCGGTTCATCCGTTATGACACCTGACGGTTTGGGTAAGGTTTGTTATTTGCAATTCTTAAATGGTACTGTCGCAGTAAAGACTGAAGACGGTAAAATTAAAGAGTTTGCAAAATCAGATGTTGAAATGGTTGATGCGGATGTCAATGTTGAAATTGATGTTCCTGTAACAATGAATAATTACGATGAAGCTGATGAAAAGGTTGATATGAAAGAAATTAAAAAACTTGAAGACGACCGCAACAGTTCAACGGGTAATGTTTAATTGTTTAAAATTTGCTGAACAATATCATCTGCATTAAAATTCAGGCAAACAGGGTTATCGCATGATGTTTGCCGTCTTTCCCAAAGGCACGGTTTTATAGGGCAGGAATCATTAGTTTTTAAAGTAACAACATCTGGCGGTGCCAGTTTTTTATCGTCTGTAGGACCGAATATTGCATAAGTTTTTACGCCGAGTGCCACTGCAATATGCATAGGCGCAGAGTCCGAACATACAAATTTTTCTGTTCCCGAAATTAGTTTTGCCAAATCTTTCAGATTTTTTGTTTTACCGTATAAGTTTTCAAATTTGACATCTTGGCATAATTTAACAATTTTTTCTATACATTCTTTGTCGTCAGGGCCTCCGATCAATCGGACATTTTTACCTTTTAGAGTTAAAATTTTTAGGACTTCTGCCCAAATTTCAGGGGTTATTGTTTTTGTAATTCCTTTTTTTACGCTGATAAGGCTCACTCCCGGGTGTATCAGTACGGAATTTTTAACAGTTTCCGATTTTTTTATGTGCAATTGCGCGATTTCTGTCTTGTTTTCAGTTAACGGTGAAACAAGGTCGTGATACATTGCGGATGCATATTGATTTTTATTGAGTTTGACGGCATGAGTTAATATTTTTTGGCTGAAAAATCCGTTGTCATAGCCGATTTTTGTTTTTATTCCCATCAGCAAGAGTAAAAAAGGTATAAACTTGTTGCTTCCTGAAGATATTACAATATCATAGGGCTTTAGCCAACTGTCAAATATAAGTTTAAAAAGTTCTTTATATTTGTTTTCGGATTTAATGTTCAGCGGTAAAAATTCATCAATTTTATCCGTTAATTCTTTTATCCCAAGACTTCTTTCTTCAAGTGCAAGAGTTATATGAGCATTTGGGAATTCTTTTTTAAGAGAGATAATTGCCGGTAAAAATAAAATTTCATCCCCTATCCCTCCAAAGTTTATTACAAGTATGTTTTTTGTATCTGGCATATCAGATAAATTCTAGTCAATAATATTATTTAAGTCAATTTTTACGTGTTTTGTAACAAATATTCTCATTATTGTTACAAACGTGCAATAAAAATATTTAGAGGTTATATTATTATAGAAAATTATGAAAGTATTACCCGTTCTAAAATTCAGTAATATTAGTTTTAAAAGTGATAAGAATGCCGAAAAAATAAATGTTGAACATGTTAATCCTCCGGCAAAACCTTTAAAACAGAGCAATATGGCATATGACGATCCGTTGCTAAACTGGCCTATAAGAGGTCTGGCGTTTACCAATGATATAGGTGCTGCAATTATGGATTTAGCACCGGTTTTGGGTAAACTTTTGTGGGTGCCGGCACTTATGTATTTTGGTGCGGATATTTATGATAAATACAAAACTGATGAACGCGAATACAGTCCAAGTGCGCACAGAGGATTAAAACAGGCGATATTTCAGGCATGTGCATCTGTAATCTGTCCGATAATTGTTGTTCATAACGGTCAGAAAATTGCATCACAAATAGGAAAATTGAATAATAATAAAAACAATCTTTCACTGCAGCTCAGAGAAGAAATTGATACATATACGGTTAATATGCTTAAGCGCAGAAGTTTGAAAAAATATGAAAATAACATAGAAGGTTTTAAAGATGAATACAACAGATTTTTGTCACGCCATCTTAATGATTATTCCAAATCAACAAAGACAAAAAATCCGTTCCGCATAATATTCCGATTGATTTTCGGATCAAAACACAGGGAAAATATTCCTGAAAATACTCTTCGTAATACCCTTGAATACGCTGATAAGAACATTGATGAAATTTTCAAAATAAGAGAAGATCTTTTGAATAATGTTAAACCTGAAAGTTTTTCAAACAAACAAATGAAGAATTTTCAAAAAACAAAGGCGGCTTTTTCACGTGATACAAACACAATAGAGGGATATTTGGAGGATGCAGTAAAAGACGCTCTTAAGCATAATCAGAAGAAAAAAATATACAATACAAAATTAAGAAAAACGCTGGGTGGCTTTGTTGCGTTGGCGCTTACAATAAAATTTATTGATACTTTCGTTGAAAAACATATTATAGATGCCGTTGTTGAGCCAAAACTGGAGAATTTCAGCAACAAAAAAACCATGGCTCAGTTTGCTCACGAAAAACAAACAATTTAATTGAGTCTATTTTAATTTGTTTTTATTTATGAAAAATAAAACGGCATCATCTATATTTTGAGGCGTTTTAAGTGATAAATCCGTTACCGGATGTTTTTTGGAGTGCCTGATTATTATATTCCATATGTACAAAATTACGTATATTACAAATGAAGCGATCAAAACTCCGAACATAACTTTACCGAATTTAACCATCATAACTATAAGTTCGGTTTGACCTGATTCAGAGCTGGCAGTTGCTGCGGTATCGCAAAAACCTGCTTGCGATACCAGCAACATTACCGTAAATGTTAATAATATTTTTATTAATAAGTTATTTTTCATTTTTTACCTTTTTTGCGGAAACTTTTTTTGAAGCACCTCTGTTTGGTCTGCGTTTTGGTTTTTCTTCCTGTTTTTCTTCCGTAACAACAGAAGTTTCTGCCTTTGTTTCTGAGGATTTTTCTTTACGTCCTTTACGGGCAGGCTTTTTCTTTGGTTCTTCCGCCGGAATTTCTTCAGTTGCCGGAGCTTCTGCAACTTGTTCTGTTACTGTGTCTTCATTTTGAATTCTGTTTTTATTGAATTTGTTGAATTTGTTTTTTCGGTTTTTGTTATTTTTCCGATTTTGTTTGTTATCTTCAAAATTTTCGGTTTCTTCTTGTGTAATTTCAACCGGCTCAGCTTCTTCAGCCTGATTTTGAGGCTTTTTATTGAAGGTTGCAATAGGCATTTTTGCTTTTGCGACTTTTGCTTTCATTTCGGCTTCCGTTGACGGAGTTGCAAAATTAAATTCGTTTATAAAGCAGCCGCTGCCCTGGCAATGCGGACATTTTTTGGTAAATATTTCCGATAAACTTTGACCTTGTCTGTGTCTTGTCAATTCTACAAGTCCCAAATCCGATAATTGACCGACTTGCGGTTTTGCTTTATCAGGTTCAAGGGCAAGTTCAAGTTCTTCCATAATTGCCAATTTGTCGGCACGGGAAAGCATATCGATAAAGTCTATTATGACCATACCGCCGATATTTCTCAAACGCAACTGACGTGCAATTTCGTGTACCGCTTCAATATTGGTTTTTAAGATAGTTTCATCTTGAGTAGATGAACTTGTGAATTTACCGCTGTTAACATCAATAACGGTTAACGCTTCGGTTGTCTGAATATACAGATAACCGCCTGACGGCATATTAACCTTTACGTTCAGTGCTGCTTTGATTTCTTTGTGAATATCTTCTGCAATTAATAAAGGTTCTGTACCTTTGTACAGTGTAACTTTAACGTCTTTGTTTATGTGCCAGTTCTGTAAAATATTCTGTACTCTTGACATTGCAAAAGCTGTATCTACAACGATTTCCTTTGTATCTTCCGTGCAGGCTTCACGAATTACTCTGTACAATAAATCCTGATCTCGATATATAAGATTTGGAGGAGTTTGGCTTTCTGCTGCCGTTACAATGTTGTTCCATTTTTCAAGCAAAATTTCCAAATCTTCCTGAATATCGGCTTCTGATTGACCTTCTGCTTCAGTTCTTATAATGACGCCGACACCTACAGGTTTTATAAGACTTACAACCGCTTTCAATCTTGCTCGTTCATTTTTGCTTTCAATTTTTTTACTTACGTTGATACCTGCTTCATACGGCATAAGTACCAAAAATCTTCCCGGGAGGCTGATTTCTGTTGTAACTCTTGGACCCTTGTGCCCGGTAGGCTCTTTTACAACCTGAACTACAAGCTTTTGGTTAGGTGAAAGTTTATCTCTTAAAGCGCCTTTTCCCATAACATCTTCTGCGTGCAGAAAGCCCATTTTATCTGAGCCGACATCCACAAAAGCAGCATCTATACTAGGTAAAATGTTATCAACGCGCGCAAGGTAAACATCACCAAGTAAAATTTCACCTTTGTGGATAAAGAAATCCGTAACCTTTCCGTTTTCTAAAACTGCTGCGATATTATCACGTTCAGCTATGATAATTCTTTTTTCATCTTTTTTGTTTTGATCGTTGCGGTTGTTTTTTCCGCCTTTTTTAAATCTGTCATTTGCCATAATAAAATCCTTTTATAAACTTATAACTCTTTCATATCTTCGTCAAAGAAGGCAATACGCGTAATATTAAACGGAATTCCCGGTGCTATCAGATTCATCAAAACATCAGCCCTGACCGCAGGAATATTTTCAGCATTACCACTCAAAGTCCTCTGCTCTGAAATTTGCCCGCTTTGACCTGATTTAAGTACTATGAACAGACATTCATCTTTAAATTCGTAGCCACCGATGGCTCTTTTAATATCTGTTTTTTGTAATAAACCTTTTTTGTTTCGTTTCTCCACAAAAATATTCGGAGAATTCAAAACTTTGTCTGCATTGTAGCATAGTTTTTTAAAATCGTAAAGCCCTTTGTCAAAAATTTCTATTTTATACTTAGCCCACTGAACGGTCGTTTCAATTGATTTATATGAACGATCTATCATTTTAACTTCAAGAATTTTACAACCTTCGGGAACAAATTTATTTAAAATATTTTTTAAATTTTCTTCGGTTAAGTTATCCCAAATGTCAATATCAACAAGTTCGCAAATACTTTCTTCAAAAAGAGGTAATGCAATTCCCATAGATACTTTCATTGTCGGATTAAAGCCTTGCGAATAGGCGATATTCAAACCTGTTCGTGACAGTGCTTTTTGGAATGTATTTTGCCAGTCAAGGTGCGAAAAATACCGTAAAATGCCTGTTTTTGTGAGTTTTACGCGATACCTGTTAGGCACTGCGTTGTGGTCAAATTCTTTAGGATTATGAACGGGGCATTTTTTTGATGTATGGACATATTTTGGTGCAAGAATTTTTTTTGTGTTTAAATTCTGGCAGACTCCGCAGCCGACACAATGGTGTTCGCAGGTCGGTGTCAGAACAAATTCCCCCCGATTTTCTTTCATAGCAAGGTTATATTCATTTTGAAGCCAGTTTTTTTCTAAACCTACATCAACAAAATCCCACGGAAGAATTTCGTCTGTTGTGTATTCTTTCATTGCCTCGTCTTTTAGTGTAAATCCGCATCCTTCCGCTGTTTCGGCCCAAAGATTTTTATCAAAATTTTCTCCCCAGGCATCTAAATAACAACCTTTTTTATACAGTTTCTCAATAAAATCACATAATTTTTTATCGCCGCGTGTCAAAACGGCTTCAACTTGAGATACAAATTTCTCATGGTAATTTATTTTTAAACCTTTTATGTGTTTTGTTTTGTCTTTTAAATAATGGATGTGTGCAGTTACTTCATCTAAATTCATCTGGCCGCACCACTGAAACGGTGTAAAAGGCTTTGGTACAAAAATTGATAAAGTGCAGGTTAAATCAAGAGAATGTTTTAAATTTTTTTCGCGTTTAATCTGTTTTGCACGATATTTTATGGTGTCTAAAAGGCGTGCAAGTTCGTCCATATCTTCTAATGTTTCAGTCGGGAGACCGCAGATAAAATAGAATTTAACTCTTGACCAGCCGTTTTCATAAAGCGTCAAAACAGCATTTAAAATCTGTTCTTCCGAAATATTTTTCTTTATTACGTTCCTGAGCCGTTGACTTCCAGCCTCAGGTGCCAGTGTCATTGTTGATTTTCTGACACTTTGAACAAGGTTTGCAAGTTCAAGATTAAACCCGTCAATTCGTTGACTGGGAAGTGAAACAGAAATTTTTCTCTCGTCAAAATCAACCGCAAGCTCTTTTATAACTTCGTTTATGTTTGAGTAATCGTTTGACGAAAGAGATAAAAGCGAATATTCATCGTAACCTGTGTTATCCACAAGTTCTTTTGTGATTTTTACAATTTCTTCCCCTGAGCGTTCTCTGATAGGAAGTGTTACGTGTCCGGGTTGACAGAAACGGCACATTCTGCCACAGCCTCTACGTATTTCAACAACGGCTCTGTCTTGAATTGATGATGAAAACGGTATAGGATAAGATTTCGGAGTTTGTTCATAATTTAATTGTGCAATACGTTTTTTTACTTTTCCTCCGAACATTGCTGACCAGCGCCCTGAATTTTCACCCTCAACAAGCGCTTTTATTCGTTCTGCTCTTGGTAGACCTTTTGTGCGTTCCAAAATTTCGCACGCTTCAACTATATTGTCTTCGCCGTCTCCGATTAAAAAAACATCTATAAAATCGCTCATCGGAAGCGGGTTAAACGTACAAGGGCCGCCTGCCATAATTATAGGGTCACTGTCGGTTCGTTCATCGTTTCTGTGCGGGATACCGCTCATTTCAAGCATTTTTAAAACTGTCGGATAACACAATTCATATTGAAGTGAAAAGCCTATTGCATCAAAATCTTTCAGTGGTCGTTTGCTTTCAAGTCCGTACAAAGTTTCCGGTTGAAAATCTTTTTCCGGAGCGTAAACTCTGTCTGCCATAAAACCGTCATGCCTGTTTATGCAGTGATAGAGTATTCTTAAGCCCAGATTACTTATTCCGATTTCGTATTTATCGGGGAAAACAAGAGCGTATCTGATTTTGGCACTGTCAAAATCTTTTTTCTCGGATAAAAATTCATCTCCCACATATTGATACGGCTTATTTGCATTGAATAGTGCCGAATGATATTTATGAAAAAAACACTCTCCCATCAACAATTCCTTTTGTGAATATGATAACACAAAATCACAGGTTATTAAAAAATGTAAAAAGTGCATGTCTTAAATAGCAAAAAATAATCTTTACGGGTATTATAAACAAGCGGATATTAATATAAAGGGATTAAACATGAGAATTAATGCTATTTCAAATTTTAATTATGCACAAAATAATAGCGAAAATCCGAATTTTAAATCGCTGGTATATAAAAAAGAACTTGTGCCTGCAATGGTTAAAGATTTAGGTCTGAAAGAAATCGCTATGCTTAAAGAGGCTGCTGCGTGTAAAATCAGTTTGAGAGAAATGCTTAATCCCGATAAAATAGAAAAAAGTTTTTTTAGTGCGAGCAGAAAAAATCTGGTTGAATGTATTTTATTAAGGTTGGGCAAAGATGCTGATGATATAAGATTGTTATATGAGCCGTTTTCGGATATTTCAGAACGACAAGTCCAAAGTTTCTCTGCGCCGCCGAAAGGCATGAAGGCTTTTGAGCATTATGTACTTGGTGGAAAATTTAAATTATTAAGTTATATTCCCGAAGTGCCTAAAAAAGCAATGGAAAATGTCGATTTTCTTTATTCAGAAGGAAAACAGGAAAATCCTCTTACTCCTCCTCTGCAGATAAATTTTGTGGATGGTACAGAATCTGCTGTTACATTCACGGTATCAGGTGTGGCTACGGGGACTGATGCAGACAAAGCAGTAATGGATAAACTTAGCAAGCATGGTTTTATCCCTAATGAATCGTGTTCTATTCCTACTCCGGATTTCCTGCAAAGACTTGTAAAGCGAGTTTATAAAATCGTTATAGACAGAACTGAGGAAACACTAAGAGGTGATGTCGGCAGGCAAGATGTATTAGCCCAAGTGACTGAAAATTTGCACAAAGATTATGCTCTTACTCAACTGAAAGATTTTATCGTTTAAATTATTTCAGATAATTAATAATTTCAAGCGCAAGCTCGTGCTTTACGCCCAAAGGTGCTTTTTTTAGGTATTCCATAGCGTGCGAAACCTTGACATTTTTATCGTACCAGCGGCGCATAATATAATCGTACTGGTCATCCAAGGACATCTGTATATCAAAATCAAACTCTTTCAGTTTTGAAATTATATGGTCGGCACAGCGAACCTGCATATCTTCGTCCATTTCTTCCAAAACTTTGACGGCTTTGCTTACTGTCGGATCTAAATCATACCAGCGTTTGAAATTCATACAATTACCCCCTGTGGTATTAAGATTACACCATGCTCATAAATTTTTCAAGGGTTACAGGTTGATTTTGTTAAAATTGTTGCTCGCAAGAAGATTTTATTGTAGAATCGGCACTATGGTAGTTAAGATTAATACTGCGTGTACTGTAGGGCTTGATGCGTGTGATGTTGCGGTAGAAATTGATGTCGTTAATGCCGCTCAATCGTGTGTTGTAATTGTGGGTTTGCCTGATATTGCGGTAAAAGAAGCGGAATCCAGAGTGAAATCCGCCATTAAAAATTCAGGTTACACATTCCCCTCTAAACGTGTGGTTGTTAACCTTGCGCCTGCCGATTTAAAGAAAAACGGTACGCATTTTGATTTGCCTGTTGCTGTCGGAATTTTAGCGGAAGAAGAAGTTTTGGAAAGTGAGAAACTTCAAAATTATGCATTCTTGGGTGAACTTTCGCTTGACGGTGAAATCAATGCTGTTCGTGGTGTTTTACCGCTTGTTATGGGATTAAAGGAATCGGGAATTAAAAACATCATTGTACCTGAAAATAACGTAAAAGAGGCGGCGCTTGTTGACGGAATAAATGTGTATGGTGCAAATTCCCTGAACGAAGTCGTACACCACTTTATTGATGAACCTTTAAAACCTACATCAATTAATTTGGATGAGTATTTGAATAACGCACTTGCAGATGATTTTCAGTATGATTTTAAAGATGTTAAAGGTCAGCAAAAGGCTAAAAAGGCTATGGAAATAGCCGCAGCCGGAGCTCACAATATACTTATGGTGGGATCACCGGGGGCGGGCAAAACTATGATGGCAAGGTGCTTTAAATCAATTTTACCGCCATTGACTAAAGAAGAAGCACTTGAACTTACTAAGATATACAGTATTGCAGGGCTTTTGATGGGTAAAGAGCACTTAATAGTTAATCGGCCATTTAGGGCTGTTCACCATACGGCGTCAGCTAACGGTATCATAGGCGGCGGAACTACACCAAAACCCGGAGAAATCACTCTTGCTCATCGCGGCGTTTTATTTTTGGATGAAATGGTTGAATTTCCTCGTCCTGTTTTGGAAGTTTTAAGGCAACCGCTGGAAGATGGTTATATTGTGATTTCAAGGGCAAAAAATTCAATAACTTATCCGGCAAAATTTATTCTTTTGGGGGCAATGAATCCATGTCCGTGCGGGTATTTGGGGGATAAGGAAAAGCAGTGTACCTGTGCCGAGTTTCAGATAAATCGTTATTTGTCACGTATTTCCGGACCGCTGCTGGACAGAATTGATTTGCAGGTTGATGTAACGCGTCTGACTTCAGATGAATTGCTAAATATGAAACCGGCGGATGAAACATCAAAAGATATAAGGGAACGTGTTATAAAAGCCAGAAAAATTCAGGCTGAAAGATATAAGAATGACGGGATTTTGACAAATTCCGAACTAAATACAAAACTTTTAAGAAAGTATTGCAAACTCAGTGAGGACTGCGAAAAAATATTCAAAACCGCAATCGTAAAATATGGACTTTCCGGCAGAAAATACGACAGGATTTTGAAATTATCCCGCACAATTGCAGATTTGGAAGGCTCAGCGGATATTAAACCTCCTCACATTATGCAGGCATTACAATACCGCATTTCAGAAGTTACCGAAATGGCGAATAAATAATATTTAAGCATCACCTAATCCGCCTGAAAACCATATCATTAAGTCATATGTAATTATTGTGAAATACAGTAATAATCCTGTTATTGTATAAAATATATTTCTTTTTTTTATTTTTAAAATTTTTATATTTAATACTTCCAGTAGTAATATGAGAATACTTACTACTGTAAAAATTGCTACTAATAGCATCAGTAATAACAAAATTATAAGTGCCTTACCGTAGAAAATATCCATTAGCCAGAATGCCAGTATACAAAGTACGAGTTCAATGTATCCCAACAAAGCAAACCAGGACCATGAATTTAAATTCAGTATTCCGTAAAGAAAGGATTTCAATAACTTTATCCTCTTTCGCAAATTGTTCTTGCAACATGAACGCCCGATGCTGAGGCTTGGATTAAACCACGTGTTACACCCGCGCCGTCTCCAATAGCAAAGAGGTTTTTAACGCCTTCGGTTTCAAGTTTATCCGTTAATTTAACGCGTGCTGAGTAGAATTTAACTTCAACACCATATAAAAGAGTATATCTTGATGCCGTTCCCGGTGCAATTTTATCAAGAGCAAAAAGCATTTCTTTTATGCTTGTTAATTGCCTGTACGGAAGCACCAAACTCAAATCTCCGGGTGTTGCGCACGTTAAAGTCGGCTCTATTGTGCTGGATTTAATTCTGTCAGGAGTAGAACGGCGTCCGTCAAGTAAGTCGCCAAATCTTTGAACAAGGATACCGCCGGCGAGCATATTTGCAAGTCTTGCTATATGTTGACCGTACGCGATAGGTTCTTTAAAAGGTTCTGTAAATCTTTCCGATACCAAAAGTGCAAAGTTAGTATTCTTTGTTTTGATGTCAGCGTAACTGTGACCGTTAACTGTCGCAATTCCGCTGTAATTTTCCTGTACGACTTCGCCGTTCGGGTTCATACAGAAAGTTCTTACTTCGTCCCCGAAGGTCGGTGCGTGATAAATAAGTTTTGATTCATATAGTTTTGATGTTATCGGCTCAAAAACCGGAGCAGGTAATTCAACTCTGACACCGACATCAACTGCGTTATTGACCATGCCGATTTTGTGGTTTGCAAATTCTTTTGTGAGCCAGTCAGCGCCTTCACGCCCCGGAGCAATAACAATATACTCAGCCATAATTTTTTCGCCGTTATCCAGAATTACCCCTTTAACCTGCTCACACTCAACAATTAAATTCTGTGCGCATGCGTTATTCAAAATGGTAATGTGTTTGGCAAGATAGTCCTGCATATTTTTAAGAACATCCAAGCTTCTTTCCGTTCCAAGGTGTCTGACAGGAGAATATACAAGTTTGAGTTCTGCCAAAGTTGCGGCATGCTCAATTTCTGCGAAAACTTTTGTATCCGTTCCGAAAACTTCTTCAGTTGCGCCGAATTTGAGATAAAGTTTATCCGAATAATCTATCAAATCTTCAACTTTTTTGCGTTCCATGTAGTCAACAAGGTGCCCTCCGACATCAGGAGTAAGCGTTAATTTCCCGTCAGAAAAAGCTCCTGCGCCTCCCCATCCGCACAGAAGTCCGCATTTTTTACAACTTGGACATTTTGCATAACCTTCACGCAGTAAACATTTTCTGGCTTCAATTTTTTCACCCTTTTCAACTAAAACAACTTTCCAGTCAGGTCTTAATTTAACAATCTCCAAAGCCGTAAAAATTCCGGCAGGACCTGCACCGACTATAGCAACATTATACATTTTTTCTCTCCGTGGTTAACCTTTTACTTCAAAAGTATACAGAAAAAATAAAGGTATTAAAACAAATTGTAAAGATTTTGAAACCGTTGTATAATCATGATATAATCCCGACATTAAGGATAGATTGTATGAGTAGTAATCAGGGAAATTCATTTGTTAATAACATAATATTTGCTTTGTTGCTGGTGTTTTTGATTGTAGGAGCTGTGAGGAATTTTTCCGGTGGTTTTTCAATGGATGCAATTTTGAGCAGATTGATGGGACAAAAGGAAACTACTACCTGGAATAGTGATAAAGTTTATACGGATCCAAGAAGTATATTTGATACTGTTCAGGGAGAAAGAGTAAGACATAAAATCAGTTATGCAACGGCTATGCAGTTTATACACAAAAGGTCTTTAACAGGTACGGAAATTCAGGAATTAGGAAAACGTCAGCCTACATCTGAATATTTTGTCAGAAACGGTTCCAAAAAACTGATATTTTACCCTACGACAGGAACGGATGAGGTTTCTCAGCAGTTCATGCGAGATTTTACAAGACTTCGTACAAGTTTGCGTCATCGTAAAGATTTAATTTTTATACCTGTTGAAACAGCGTTTATTTCAAGTGAACGTCAGATAAAAACATCTTCAGACAGAGTATTTTATAATGTAAAAAGAGAATGCGGGAAATTCTGCATTATTGATGTTTCATCTTATACAATTACCAGTCTTGACAGTCCCGGCATCGGCGTAAAAACTTATGAAGTCATTGAGGCGGTTGTAAATTCTTTGTAAATATTTTTTAAGAAATCGGTTTTCACCTGTTCAAAAAAAATCTTTATGGATTTTTATGCCTTTGTTATGAAAATTGCTCCGATATTATTACACACGGAAAACACGAACAATAAGTATAATACCAATAGTATCAACAGATTTGGACTTTTTAGTATTCCGAATACTCTGCAGGGTGATACGGTATCTTTTTCCGGTGCTACAAATACCATTAAAATTACCGAAAGACTGCATAGTTACATAAAAATGGGAAATTATACCGAGGCTCTGAAATTGTTTAAAGGCGGCAGGGTAAGTTTTAACCCGAATCATTTCCGGCCGAATGAGGCAGGCAAAAATGTAAGTCTTATGGGGATGCTGCTTGACGATTTTAAGGATTTAAAACGTCTGAATAAACATGCTGCTGAAGGTATGCTCCTTTTTTCAAGTATTCTTTATCATGATGATTTTGAACTTGAAAATCCTGATGCGGAGGGAGATTTGTTTGTAAAAGCGGTTAATAATCATATTCCTGTCCAAATGCTAAGTATGATGTATAATTCACCGGCTTTTGCAATGATTCCGTATAACACGGAAAAATATCCTAATTATGTTGACTTACTTAGAGAGAACGGTTATGAGGAAATTTCTGAAGATGTTGAGAATACACTGAAAGAATTTGATGAAATTAATAAGACAAATTCAGCGTCTTACGGTGATGAAGAAGATGATGAAAATGTAAATTTAGCCGATTACAAGATTGAACTTGGTCCGTATGATCCGAAAGGACTTGATGATGTCGGCGGTTTAGAAGATGTTAAACGCGATATTCAGGAATATATAATTAAACCGTGGGACGAAAAATACAGAGCCCGTCTGGAACAAAACGGAATAAAACGTCCGACAGGTGTTCTTTTAAGCGGACCTCCGGGATGCGGTAAAACGTACATAGCACAAGCTGTAGCTGCTGAAACGGGATATGATTTTTACAGTGTAAGTTTATCAAATGTCGGTGATAAATATGCGTATGTTACAACGAAAAAAATTCCCGCAGTTTTCAATGCTTTAGCAGAAAAATACAGGTACACAGGCAAGCCAAGTATTGTATTTCTTGATGAAATGGATTCTATTGCAAGCAGCAGGGAAGATGCCAGTGAAGAATGGAGACGTGCTGACATAAACGCTCTGTTAACTTCCATAAATAATGCCGCACAAAATGGTGTTATTGTAATCGGTGCTACAAACTTCTATGGAGCTTTGGATAAGGCAGCAATACGCTCAGGTAGATTGGATGTTGTTATAAAAATTTCTTATCCGGATGAAAATGGCAGAAAGGATATAATTGAAAAAATCTTACGGGATAAAGAGGTTGCAACGGATATTATTAAACGCTCTGATGAACTTGCAAAACTTACTGACGGAATGACACCTGCAGATATTTCGTCAATTTTGAATATTATGGCTGCAAGACCTATATATGATTTAAGAGAGCAGGCTACTATGGAAGATTTCAATAAGGCTGTTGAATTGCATAATCGTAAAAAGGATATGAGTGATATAAAACCTGTCGGGTTTAAAAGTGAAGTTAAACACTAAATTGTAAATTTCTTGATAAATAAAGCTTATTTCGCTAAAATTATGTTTATAAGTATTTAAAAAGAAAGGCTTTGTTTATGAAAGATTTTCATCACGTTCGTATTGACGGAGAAAAAATTACTCCCGAATACATAAAAGAGAGCATTGAAAAAAATAATGTAAAATTTATAAAACTGCAATTTGTTGATATTAACGGGCAGGTTAAAAACCTTGCTGTTCCGTCGGAGCACATAGATAAAGTTTTGAAAAACGAAATAATGCTTGACGGTTCCTCAATTAAAGGTTTCAGAAGCATTGAAACATCCGATATGTTTTTCCATCCGGATATACACACGTACGCAATTCTTCCTTGGAATGAAATTAACGGTGTGAATTCGGCTCGGCTTATATGTGATATATACAATGCTGACGGAACGCCTTTTGAAGGGTGTCCTAGATGTAATCTTAAACGGGTAATGGCTGAAGCCGAAAAACTTGGATATTCAATGAATTTAGGGCCGGAAGCGGAATTTTTCTTGTTCGGTAAGGATAAAGACGGTAATATTACAACCGCAACTCAGGATAGTGCAGGTTATTACGATGTTGCGCCGGATGATTTGGGTGCAAGTGTCAGAAGTGATATAGTTTTAAATCTGCAAAAGATAGGTTTTGACATCGAAGCATCTCACCATGAGGTTTCTGATGGGCAGCATGAAATAGATTTCAGATATGCGGACATTCTTACAACAGCGGATAATGTTGCAACCTTTAAGGTTGCTGTTAAATCAATTGCGGCAAAACATAATCTTCATGCCACATTTATGCCGAAACCAATATACGGTATTAACGGCTCCGGTATGCATTGTAATGTGTCGTTGTTTAAAGACGGAAAGAATGCCTTTTTTGATGAAAAAGCGCAGTATCAGCTCTCGGAATGTGCAAAATATTCAATTGGCGGCATGCTTAAACACATAAAATCAATAACGGCAATTCTTAATCCGACAGTAAACAGTTATAAGCGTCTTGTCCCCGGGTATGAAGCTCCTGTGTATCTGGCATGGTCATTGGCAAACAGAAGCGCTTTGATGAGGGTGCCTGCCAAACGCGGAGTTTCAACAAGAGTTGAATTGCGTTCTCCGGATCCTGCTTGTAATCCTTATCTGGCTTTTGCCGCAATACTTGAGGCATGCTTAGACGGTATAAGAAATAAAATTGATCCGCCGGAAGTTGTTGAATCAAATATTTATAAACTTTCGTCACGTGAACGTAAAAAACAAAAAATAACATCACTTCCGGGAAGTTTGGCAGAGGCTCTTGACTGCTACGAAAAATCACTTGTTGCCAGAGCTGCTTTAGGAGAACATATTTTCTACGAATTTCTTAATGCCAAAATGAAAGAGTGGGATGACTACCGTATTGATGTTTCTCCGTGGGAAATTGAAAGATATTTAAAACGATATTAAGATTATGTAAGGATATCAAAAAATTAAATTTTTCGTAGTTATAATACATGTAACAGTAATGGAGATGACTATGGAAACTTTAAGTGAAATTTTAACAAGTTTAGATAATCTTGATAACTCAAATAAGAATGAGATAGAAAACAAGATTGTGAGTTTCGGGACTCAGGCTGTACCTGCTCTTGTAAAAGAACTTCAGTCAATCAGAGGGCTTAAGAGAGGCGTTATTGCTATGTCTTTAATCAGATTAGGCAAGCAGTCAGTTAAATACCTTGAAGATGCCGCTCACAATAACAAAGATTTTGAATGGGTTGCAAAATATTTAATCAGAGAAATTAACGGCTATCAGGCTGCGTAATTTTTTTGTGATATAAATTAATTATGACAAAGAGAGAACTTGAATATGCCTGTTTATTTGGTGGAGGAGCTATAAGGGGATTAGCTCATATTGGTGTTGTTAAGGCGCTTGATGAATTGGGCATAAAAATCGGAACGCTGGCCGGCTCTTCTGTAGGAGCTATAATTGCAGCGGCTTTGGCTGTCGGTTATTCTTATGAAGAAATTGAGAAGTTCTTTCTGGATATAAATTTTGAACTTTTTAAAGATATTGATTTCAGTAAGACGGTTGCTCTGAGTAAAGGCAATGTTTTCCTGGACAGAATAAGAGATGTTATAGAATTAAAGTTTTACGGGGATAAATACGAAAAAGGTAAAAATCCGCCTGTTACTTTTAAAGATTTGAAAAAAAATCTGGTTATTATTACCACTGATCTCAATAGTTTTAAGTGTAAAGAATTTTCCCCAAAGGCTACACCTGATTTTGAAGTTGCTCATGCCGTAAGAATTTCCGCTTGTATGCCTGGGTTAATGAAGCCGATTAAGATGGATGATAAAATTCTTGTTGACGGTGATTTGCAAAAAAGTCATCCTATGTGGGAATTGTGTTCCGGGCTAAAAAATTTAAACGAAAATATTTTGGAAATAAGGTTAGAGGGGAGCCCCGGTTCAGACCTGAAAAATCCGTTGTCTTTTATAAATACCGTTTACAGTTGTGTAACTTCGCTGGCAAGTGATTATGTTGCTGCTAAAAACAAATTTGATGAAAATCATGACTGCCTTGTTATTGATACGGGGGATGTTTTGATTTTGGATATGCAAATTAAAAAAGAAGCACGCAAAAGGCTTATTAAAAGCGGATATGAGCAGACAATTAATTACTTTAAAAATTTATTGCCGGTTAAAAAACGTGAAATTCTGGACAATTATATAAAAATCCGTAACAAAATTTCCGATATAAAGGAGTATGTTTTAAAAGATAAAACCTCTGAAGCTCAGGCTGTATATTCAAAATTGCTTTTGCAGTTTGTACAAAATTCATCATTGGTGAATGATGCAATAAAATCAGAAATAGCGGCGCTGTCTGATGAAATTTTTGATAATACTGCTAAAACGCTTATTTTTAAGCGTAAATTCTTCAAAAATTACAAAGAATTATGCAATAAATTAGATAAAATAAGTGGTGAGACGGATAAAAAAATAACTATGCTTTTAGGTTATCCTTGGATTAATAGTGTTTCTTAAAATTATGGATTTGTTATCAGTAAAAAAGTTTATTTTATCAAAAATCTTGGGCCGAAAATATATAAGAACCGGTCATTGTAGGGCATGCGGCAAATGCTGCCGCCAGATATATGTAAAACATTTCAAACATGTGCTTCAGGATGAAAAAGAGTTTGAAAAACTGCAATATTTGCACAGATTTTATACTTACCTTAAGGTTATCGGCAAAGACGAAATCGGTTTAATTTTTGAATGTCAGAACCTTGATCCCGAAACTCACAAGTGTAAAATTCATTCCCGCCGTCCCGGGATATGCAGACGTTATCCTCAGGAAGAACTTTTTTCAATGGGCGGTGAATTATCGGATGACTGCGGTTACAAAATGGAACCTATAATTTCATTTGACGAAGTTATGAAAAAGATTGATAAAAAATCTGCCAAAGGCTGATTTACGGGGTTCCCAAATTAATTGATAAGGATTATTTGATGCCTTATTTTGTACAAATCCCTGTTTAATATAAAAATCTACCGCATCTTCTTCGGAATCTACAATGATAGCTTTTGTGTGAAATTTTTTCTGTATTGAGCGGACAATACCCTGTCCGATATGTTTGTAATCACTTATTCTGTCATGTGAAATGTATTCCGGTTTTGTTTGTAGTACGGATATACAATTGTCTTTGCAGCCCGGATATTCTACAAAAAGAGTTGCTCCCAAAATCTTATCGGGATCAATTTTGGCGTTTTTTCGGTATCTTTGCCGTTCGCTCAGAGCAAAAATTGAAAAATCGTTCCATAAATCCTGGCCATATTCTTCCAAATCGTCACAAACAGGTCCCATAAGAGAATTTCCCCAATTGTCTCTCATTGCTTTCAGGACATAAAAATCGTTTTCAGTTTCCAATTTTATAAAATGTGCTCTGTATGGCACATATTTTTCACCTTTGAGCTTTAAAATTTTTACTGTTCCGATTTTTGTCGCGCCAAAATTTACTTTATCCATAATATTTTTTAAAACCCGAAAAAATTTTTCTTGCTACTAAGTTTAATATTTATTAAGCGCACTATTTTTAGTGGTTTACATATTATATTTGTGTTAGAATTTTCATTGTAAAAGGTACTTATTTTTATAAAAGGAGAAAGTATTTATGAGTGAAAAAAGAGTATGGCTTTTCCGTGAAGGGAACGCAGATATGAGAAATCT
>JAGCBH010000040.1 GCA_017652265.1 bacterium | reverse complement strand
CCTCAGAATTAACTCCCAGAGCTTTTATTTCTTCAACTGTTTTATTTGCAGCTTCTGTATTACCGGCATAATTTATAATTACATCATATCCTGCCTTTGCAAGCTCCATTGCACAAGCTCTGCCAATACCGCGTGAACCGCCTGTAACCAACGCTAATTTTTCACCCATTATATAACTCCTTCTTTTTTCAATACTTCAACAGTATGTTCCAACGATTCAGCATCATAAACATTATAAACTTTACTGTCAGGTATAATTTTTTTGTTAAGCCCTGCCAAAACTTGTCCCGAACCTATTTCAATAAAATGTTCAACTCCGTTTTGGTACATTTTTTGTATTGTTTGAGTCCAATGAACTGATGAACTTATCTGACGGGGCATTTTTTCTCTGAAATCTTCTGCTTTTGTTGTAATTTCCGCATCAACATTAGTAATAACAGGGATTTTGGCATCATTTAAATTCAGATTATGCAAAAATTCATCAAACTCAAGTGATGCACTTTCCATATATTTTGAATGAAAAGCACCCGAAACGGCAAGCGGAACATAGCGTCTGGCGCCATTTGCAAGAACATATTCGCCGACTTTGTCAACCGCTTCTTCATCACCGGTTATAACTACCTGAACAGGAGAATTGTAATTTGCTACATCAACATACCCAAGTTTACGTCCCTCTTCAAGCCCTTTTTCCAATACATCCTCAGATGCATTCAAAACCGCCGCCATTTTACCGCCTTTTGAGGCATTCTGCATTAATTCGGCACGCTTTTGAATAGCAAGAAATGTGGTTTTTAAATCCATTACCCCTGATGCAAATAATGCACAATACTCACCCAAGCTGTGCCCCGCAACAAAAGCAGGCTCTATTTTGCATTTGCTTTTTAGTGCTTCCAAAGCCGCAATAGACATTGCAACAAGAGCGGGCTGAGTATTAACTGTTTGCTTCAGGCGTTCTTCACCGCCAATAAAACAAATATCCGCTATATCTTTGCCCAAAATATCATTTGCATAACTAAAAACTTTTTTAGCATATTTATTGGATTCATATAAATCTTTTCCCATGCCGACTTTCTGAGAGCCCTGACCGGGAAAAATAAACGCTACTTTTTTACTCACCATTTGACACCTTTTCAGTTGAAACAGATTATAGCAACCTGTTACCCTACTCATAAAAACCTGTAATTTTTGCGTTCATGCCCTTAGCAACAGCTTCGTTTGCAACACGAACAGCATTTTTAATAGCATAAGCCTTACTTCTGCCGTGAGAAATTACGGTAATACCTTTAACACCCAAAAGTAAAGCACCGCCAAATTCTTCGTAGTTTGTACGGGCATATATTCTTCTGAAGAATGGTTTTGCCAGCCATCCTAAAATCATGCCAATAAAATCACTCTTGAATTCGTGTTTTATCATTTTAAAGAGAACGGCACCCGTTCCTTCAGTTACTTTGAGTGCTACGTTTCCGACAAAACCGTCACAAACGACAACATCGCAAATATTTGAAAATAATTCCTTACCCTCAACATTACCGACAAAATTTATTCTGTCCTTGCACTCTTCAAGCAAATTAAAGGTATTCTTAGCCAATTCATTACCTTTACCGGCTTCTTCACCGATATTCAACACACCAACGCGCGGATTTTCAACTCCGATAACATCTTTAGAAAATATTGCACCCATTACAGCAAATTGATGAAGCATTTCAGGTGTTGAATTACTGTTTGCACCTGCATCTATCAATACAAGAGGCTTATTCATTGTAGGCATTGTAGCGGCAATAGCAGGACGAATAATACCCGGCAATCTGCCAAGTCCAAATAAACTTGATGCCATAGCGGCACCTGTTGAACCTGCCGCAACTAATGCATCAGAACTTCCCGTAGCAACCGCTTCAACAGTTTTAACTATTGAAGAATCTTTCTTTCTGCGGATTGCAGCCCCCGGCGCTTCACCCATCTCTATAACTTCCGATGCCGGCGTTATTTTAATATCAAGCTTTGTATAATCAACTTCAATTTTGTGTAAATGCCCCGCTCTTCCGCAATCTGAGCGAAAACCGTTTTCCTTGATATCGTCCAAAACCTGCTGAATTTCATCAGGTTTTCCGACTAATTCAAGACCTACATTATAATCTTTCGCACCCCATATTGCTCCTGCGACTATTTCGTACGGTGCATTGTCACCACCCATTGCATCAACTGCTATTCTGGTCATCTTTCCCCTCTCATAAAAATATCCCGAAACGAAGGGGGTTAACCCTTCGTTTCTGTTTTAATTATTTTTCAGAACTTTTTTCTGATTTAGCCTTTTTTGCAGGCGTTTCAGTTTTTTCTGTCTTTGTTGTTTTTTTAGCTTTTGTTGTAGCTGCTTTTTTTGTTGTTGTCTTGGCAGGTTTCTTTTCTTCTTTAACTTCCTTAACTTCTTCAACTGCCTTAACTTCTTCTGCTTTTTTAGTTTCTTTTACCGGTTTTGGAGCAACTGCAGGCATTGCAACCTTCTTGCTTACCGGTTTTCCCTTATAATATCCGCAAGCCGTACAAACTGTATGTGTCAAAACCGTTGCACCGCAATTTGAACAAATCGTGGTTTCAGGCTTTGATGCCTTCCAGTTTGCTCTTCTTTTTCCTTGTGCGGAATGTCCTGTTCTTTTCTTTGGTACTGCCATTTTTCTTTTTCCTTTTTTCTATTGATTACTACTTATTTCGGGTTAATTTTGATGTTCTTAAAAACATCCATTCTCGGGTCATTTACCTCATTATCCGTTTCCGTTTCAGAGATAAAATTATCCCTTGTACAATTTATACTACCACAAACTTTTTGATTTGGTATATCTAATATTACAGATTGATACAATAAGTCATAAATATCAATTTCATCCTCACCGCACAAATCCGTCACAAAACCGTCTGATTTAAGTTCAAATTCTTCGCTATAACCGTCAGCAAGCGATGTTTTGGCAAACATTTCATCAATATCAAAATTCAGTTTGTAATCAAAATCTTTAAGACAATAATCGCAAACTAACTTAACATTTCCTTTAACTTTGCCTGTAATTTCTATAAATTCGCCCAAATCTCTTGCCGTAAGCTCTGCCGTTAAAGGGCCGGTTAAATCAAGCCCTTCAATGGTATCGTTTACGGATATATGCATCTCCTTAGACGGAGTGTTTTCAAGTTCCTGTACGGATAAAATTCTAGACATATTGTTCTTCTTGTAATGCTATTGCCGCTATTTGATTTGACCAAAAACAAACTTTTTTCAGCGGACCGGTTGTTTCTTTTTCAACCATAACCACCTGATTTGTTTTCATTAATTGGTTTAATTCATCATAAATCGCCGCAGTATCATCTGAGTATAAAACCAGCGGTGCCGTTGAACCTTTGATGAAAACCAAAAGCGATAATCTCTTTTTAATATTTTGTGCACTGTATTGTGTGGACATTGTTGCTCCTTCTTGTCAAAGGTTACGGGGCAATAATTTTTATTATTGCCCTGTTGCCTTTATACCTTATTACTAGTTAACCATAACGGTCATTGTGTTTTCAATGATTTTGTTGAAACTATCAACTTTGAGGCTTGCACCGCCTACTAAAGCACCATCAATATCAGATTTTGACATTTGTTCAGCAATTGTTTCAGGTTTAACCGAACCGCCGTATAAAATTCTGATTGAATTTGATGCGGATTCTCCTGCAACTTCTTTAACAACGCTTCTGATCATAGCGATAACTCTGTTAGCCTCATCAGCATCGCAAGTTTTTCCGGTTCCGATAGCCCAGATAGGTTCGTATGCAATAACCGATTTTGCAATATCTTCAGATGAAATACCATCCAAAGCAGCTCTTATCTGACCTGAAATCCAGGAATCCGTAATGCCTGATTCTCTCTGCTCAAGAGTTTCACCGCAGCAGATAATCGGAATTAAGCCTTTTGATAAAATTGATTTTGCTTTTTTGTTAATCATTTCATCAGTTTCAGAGAAATACTGACGTCTTTCGGAGTGGCCGATGATTACATAAGAGCAGCCTGCATCAGCAAGCATTTCAACGGAAATTTCACCGGTATAAGCACCTGAAGATTCCCAGTGGCAATTTTGACCTGCAATAGCGATTTTATCACAACCGCAGCCGCAGCTGCACTTAACTGAACTTACTGCCCACAAAGATGTAAAAGTAGGAGCAATAATAACCTGAGGCATAACTGTAGCTGAAGTTTCGCTCCAGTGTGATTTAATTCCCTCAAACAATGATTTTGCATCGGAAGATAACATGTTCATCTTCCAGTTACCTGCAATAATAGGTTTTCTAGACATAATTTAATCTCCTTATTTAACTACACATATCTACAAAACCATTATATACTGAAAATCACATTAATCAATAAGGGTAAACCGCAAAGTACCTTTATCATCAATTACATTATTCCACATGGACATCGGACGAACCCAAATCCCTCCTTGTGTAAGCGACTGATAAACAACCATATCCTCAAGAGTTTCCGAATGCTTTGCAAGCGCAATGATTTTGTACTTGTTACCTTTATAATGAACGTATGTTTTTCCGACTTCTATTTTTTGCATGTTTCTTATTATAAATTTTTCTGCGCCAAATGCAAAATTATTGTTAAAAAACTTAACACAGAACATCAAATAAACGTAATATAATTATAAACAATTAAAAAAGAACCCTAATGGGTTCTTTTTATGGTGGGCGTTAGAAGACTCGAACTTCTGACCCTCTCCTTGTAAGGGAGACGCTCTACCAACTGAGCTAAACGCCCTTAACGGCTAGACGCTTAACGCGTAGCCACATAGTAGAACAAACACAATTCACTGTCAAGCATTTTGTTTCATAATCCATTCAATTAGTTTTTGAGGATTTTTATCCCAAGAGCCATACCAGTTTTTCAAAATTTCATCTGCCGGAGATATTCCGCTCATCGTATATTCTTTTATTGAATCCAGATATTTTTCTTCACCCAATTTCTTGAGAGAATTTTCGCTTATTTTTATTATCTCTTTACATATATCAGAAATTTTTTGGCCTTGTATCTCACTTTCCATACCTGAGCGAGGAACATCATATCTTAACTCTGAAAAATCTATGTGTTTATATCCTCTGAAAAGATTTTCAACTTCTGCCATTGCATCTTTATCGTACATAATTCCTTTATAAAGCGCCAAACCCGCAAGCACAAGGTCTTTTCTGTTGCAATCCTGATTTCTGATTTCAATAAAATCGTTCAGTCTCACTTCCGGGAAACATAAATTTGCGCTCAGCATGTAGTCTTTCATTGTAGGAACAAAACCTTCAAAACCGTTTTGCATGTAATTTTCAAAATTCATTCTTCCGTTAATTTCAACCGGCAAACCCTCTTTTTCAATAAAAATTACGGGCGCTTTCATAATTTTTCCAATATAAGTGTCAAAAGTAAACGCATCATCAAGGTTAAATGCAAACCCGCAGCGTTCATTATCGGTATTGAGCCAGCTCAAAGCCCTGAAACTCTTATATCCCGTATCCACACCACCCCTTACAGGTGAATTTGCAAACATTGCAGTTACAAACGGCGAAAGTTTATTTGCAACAATAAATTTTCTTGCGGCATCTTCTTCGCTTTCATAGTCAAATGCACACTGGAAACCTGCGGTTTCTCTCATCATGACATCAGCCAAAATTCCCCACATGTATTTTGCCATAATTTTGTATCTGCGTTTCGGAATTAAATTTATATTTTTAAAAGTTACAACGGGGGAAACACCATAATTCAAAAGCGTTATACCAAGCTCATCAAGGTATTTTTTTATTTCTTTATCCGTTTTTTCAATGCTTGAATTAATTTCCGATACTGATTTAAGCGGAGAAATACTGTATTCAAACTGACATCCCGGCTCCAGCGTAATTGTTTTTTCAGGATTTCTTAAGCCGATTATATTGTAAGCATCTGTTATATAGCTCCATTCAGAATTTTGGCCGATTTTTTTGAGCAAAGTGTTTATTCCGTTCACTTCCGAATAATCCGTATTTTTGCCTGTTTTAACGGAAATCGGTAATCGTTCGTATTCAAGACCGATTTTGCAATCTGTATTTTTTTTGCAGCCCGATACGTAATAATTTCGTATTTCCTCAATTGAGACCTGATGTTCTGCCGCAGATGTATTTAACATATTCCCTCCGATAAATTTAATAATAACATCAAAATATTACTCCGTAAATAGTGTTGTAAATTTAGCCGTTTGTGTGATATTATCTGAGGGTTATGGATTACTACACAAGGGCAAAATTTTTTAAGACCAAAAAACGTTTGGGACAAAACTTCTTAATTGACGGCGAAGTTATAGCAGACATTATTGATTACGCAAACATTTCGCCTGAAGATACTATCGTTGAAATCGGGCCGGGTGTGGGTTTTGTAACAGAACAACTGGTCAAACACGCTAAAAAAGTCATCGCAATTGAACTTGATGAAGAAGCCATAAAAGAACTTAAAAAATTGAATGCACCTAATCTTGAGATTATCCACAAAGATATCCTAAAAACTGACTTGTCTGAGTTATGTGACGGAAAAATAAAAATTGTCGCAAATATTCCGTACTACATTACAAGTCCGATAATTGCACATTTGCTTGGTGAAATTGACGATTTGAACAACAAAAACCGTAATAAAATAACGGATATTCTGCTAATGGTTCAGGAAGAAGTCGCTTTAAGAATGGTTGCAAATGAAAATTCACCTGCTAAACAGTACGGATTACTGACAATACTGTCGCAATTCTGGGCAGATGTTGAAATTATGCGCAAGGTCGGAAGAAAATGCTTTTTCCCGGCGCCAAAAGTCAATTCAGCTATCGTTAAACTGAAAGTTAGAGAAAAACCTTTTGCAGAAGTTAAAGATTACTCTCATTTGAGAAAAGTGATAAAAAGTGCGTTTTCACAACGCAGAAAAAATCTTAAAAACTGTCTGTTATCAGGAGGTTTTTCAAAAGAAAATATTCAAAAAGCCATGACAGAATTAAATATGGATGAAAACATAAGAGGCGAAAAACTTTCAATATTGCAATTTGCAAACTTGTCAGAGGAACTTTTGAATGAAAATTAAAGTAAAATGTCCGGCAAAAATAAATCTTGATTTAAAAATTCTAAACAGGCGCCCTGACGGTTTTCACAATATTGAAAGTACAATGCAGGCAATTGATTTGTATGATTATTTAACCGTATCTGCCGAAATTGCACCTGAAACGACAATAAAATTAAGCGGAAACTCTGATGAAATTCCTTATGATGAAAAAAATATCGTTTATAAAGCGGTGAAAGAATTTCTTAATTTTACCCAAAAGACCGCACACGTTGAAGTTTTCATTGAAAAAAATATTCCCGTATCCGCAGGGCTTGCAGGCGGAAGTACCGATGGCGCGGGCGTAATCCTTGCGCTGAATGAAATTTTTGGCAGGCCTCTAAATGAAAGCAAAATGCATGAAATTTGTGCAAAATTGGGTTCTGACCTGAATTTCTGCTTTGTCGGAGGATGCAAAAAGGCCACATCCAGAGGTGAAATTTTAGAAAATGCGGAATTTGTTAAACGTAATATATCGCTTATAAAACCTATAAATCTCGGTATCAGCGCAAAAGAAGCCTACACAAAATTCGCTGATAAAGAAAAAACACCCGAAAGAGATAATTTTGTAAATGATTTGGAATGGGCAATTATTGGTGATTATGAAGAACTAAAAACAATTAAAAGGCTATACCCAAACGCAATAATGACAGGTTCCGGCTCAACATTTTATATATTTGATACGCAAATAGCATCGTTAAACGGTTATTGGGTTAAAAATTCTTTATCAACAATCACGAAAGGTTGTGAAGTTATTTACTAAGCGTGTTCCGCTTTACGTTTGTTATAGTCTTCAATAAAGCCTGTGTCAAAATTTCCGCTTATAAACACATCATCTTCAATTATGTCCTGATGGAACGGCAGAGTTGTTTCAATACCTGTTATAACGTACTCTTTCAGTGCTCTGTACATTCTTCTGCGGGCTTCGTTTCTATTTCTGCCCCAGCAGATTACTTTTCCAAGCATTGAATCATAATTAGGCGGAACTGTATAATCCTGATAAATATGAGAATCTACTCTGACACCAAATCCGCCCGGAGTTACATAACCCGTAATGGTTCCGGGATTAGGCATAAAGCCTTTTGAAGGATCTTCAGCATTGATACGGCATTCTATTGCATGACCTCTCAGAACAATATCATCTTGGGTAAAGTCAAGTTTTTCACCTGCCGCTATCATAATTTGTTCTCTGACCAAATCAACGTTTGAAATCATTTCTGTGACACAGTGTTCTACCTGAATTCTCGTGTTCATTTCCATAAAATACCATTTGCCGTCATGATCCATTAAAAATTCAAATGTCCCCACTCCTTCGTAATTTATTGCTTTTGCGGCTCTGATAGCGGCTTCACCCATTGCTCTGCGGGTTTCTTCGTTAACCGCAATAGACGGCGCTTCTTCAATAAGTTTTTGGTGGCGTCTTTGGATAGAACAATCGCGTTCTCCGAAGTGAACCACGTTACCGTATTGGTCAGCCAAAATCTGAACTTCAATATGATGCGGATTAATCAGATATTTTTCAACGTAAATATCGGGATTCCCAAAGAAACTTTTTGCTTCAGTCTGGCAGATTTCCATGTTTGTTTCAACTTCATCATCGTTGTTAACAATTCTCATTCCTTTGCCGCCGCCGCCTGCAACTGCCTTTAAGATTACAGGGTAACCTACTTCTTTTGCAAATTCTTTGATTTCTTCAACTGTTGTAACGACATCAGTTCCCGGAATAACAGGAACATTATTTTCAATCATTGTTTTTCTTGCGGCTGCCTTATCAGCCATTTTTCTCATAGATTCAGCAGACGGACCGATGAATTTTATACCGTGTTTTTCACAGATTTCCGCAAAATCAGGTCTTTCTGCCATAAAACCGTATCCCGGGTGAATAGCATCAGCACCCGATACAAGTGCTGCCGAAATTATCGCGGGAATAGAAAGATAACTCTTTGTACTTTCAGCAGGCCCTACGCAATATGCCTCAGTAGCAAGTCTTACATGCAGGGAATTTTCATCAGCTTCCGAATATATTGCTACTGTCGGAAGTCCGATTTCTCTGCATGCTCTTATAATTCTTACCGCAATTTCACCGCGATTTGCTATCAATACTCGTTTGAACATAAAAACCTCTGTATGGCTGAAGGGTTTAAAGATTGAATTGATTTATAACTCTTCAACCCTTATAACTATTCAACATACATAAGAACCTGTCCGAATTCAACAGGTTGTCCGTCCTCTACACATACTTCAACAATCTTACCAGAAACTTCGGATACAATTTCGTTCATAAGTTTCATTGCTTCAACAATACAAACAACATCGCCTTCTTTAACAATATCGCCTACCTGAACGAAAGGTTTTGCGCCCGGAGAAGCGGCAGAATAGAAATTACCTACCATAGGAGAAGTTATTTCCTTTCTGTTTTCTGAAGATTTTTCGGGTTTAACTTCTTCAATTTCGGCACTTTCTTCAACCGTTACACTGTTTGTAACAACAGGAGGCACAACGTAACCCTGTTTTCTGATTGTTATGGCCGAATTTTCATCTTCAAGAGCAATTTCCGTAAGGTTATTGTCTGATAAAATTTTAGCCAATTTTTCTATATAAGCTGTATCTATTTTCATATTTATAATCTCCTGATTATTTCTAAAGGGACTTTTTAAACTAAAAATGTCCCTTTGTCAATACTCATTTAATTAGCATCTGTCTAAATATTCGTTGGAACGAGTGTCAACTCTTATCATATCACCGTTTGCGATAAAGAACGGAACATTAACAACTGCACCCGTCTCAAGAGTAGCAGGTTTCGTACCGCCTTGTGAAGTGTTTCCTTTTTCAGACGGCGGAGTATCAATAACCTGCAATTCAACGTGAGCAGGAATATCAACACCGATAACTCTACCGTCGTGTAAAAGTATCTGAACTACCATGTTTTCTTTAAGATATTTAACACCGTCGCCTACCTGATCTTCCGATACAGATATTTGTTCGTATGTTTCCATATCCATCATGATAAATTCTTTACCTTCTTTATACAAATATTGCATTTCACGTCTGTCAAGGGTTGCTTTGCCGACTTTTTCGCCTGCTCTGAACGTTCTTTCTATTACGTTACCCGATTCAACGTTTTTAAGTTTTGTTCTTACGAACGCCGCACCTTTACCCGGTTTAACGTGAAGAAACTCAACGACGGTCCAAAGTCCGTTATCCAATTCAAGTGTCAAACCTGTCTTTAAATCGTTTACTGATATCATATTCTTCCCCTTTTAATTACTTTTCTGTTATGTCTGTACCATTTTAACACGAAAACCGATTTTTTCAAACTTTATTAACTTTATGTTACTTTTTAATCGTTTTTATTGTATTATTTACCTATGAAAAAAGGTCAGGTTTATAAAATTCATTCGGATTTTTATTACGTAAGAACAGATGTGCAAAATGTTGAATGTAAACTGAGAGATGTTCTTAAAAAGCAACGTGAAAAAATTGTAACGGGCGATTTTGTAGAAGTTGAAAACGGTTTTATTACAAAAATTCTTCCGAGAAAATCTTTTATTCCTCGTCCGAGCGTTGCAAATATAGACCAGATTATTATAGTTTCTGCTCTTAAATCACCGGATTTAGATTATACTCAGCTTGACAGATACATTGCTTTTGCAAAATATTACGGACTGGATGTCAAATTATGCTTTAATAAAGAAGATTTGGGATTTGAAGACGAATTTATTGCGGAAATTACATCAATATATGCACCTTTGGGATATGATATTTTCTTTACTTCCGCAACAGAGCATTGGGGTGTCGCCAATTTTCAGGAAGCACTACAGGATAAGACCAGCGTTCTGTGCGGCGGTTCAGGCGTAGGGAAATCCAGTCTTATAAACGCCATAAATTCCGATTTCAGCTTAAAAACAAAAGATATAAGCGAAAAAACCGGGAGAGGAACACACACGACACGCCATTGCGAAATTATGTATCTTGATGATGATACAAAAATCATTGATACACCGGGATTCAGCAACCTAAAATTTGATTTTCTTCTTCCGACAGAAGTTGACTTACTATTTGATGAAATTGCCAAATATAAAGGAATGTGCAAATATGCAGACTGCCTCCATATAACCGAAACGGGCTGTAAGGTTCTTGAAAATATTAATAAAATTCCCGAAACACGATATAAAAGTTACCTGAATTTTGTTGAAGAAGCGCGTACATACAAAGAAAAAATTAAATATGAAGGAAGAAAAACAGAAACTTCCAAAAAGAAAATAAATTCCAAAACCGCAGTAAAAATCAGTGCGGTAAAACGTCAAAGCGCAAGAAACACAATGAGGCAAAGAGTTTATAAGGAAGCCGAAAATGTTGAATGATTACATAAAACTCATTGATAAAAACCTTGAAAACTATCTGACTGCGGAATATCCGAATGACCTATTTAAATCAATGCGTTATACTGTTTTGCTTGAGGGTAAGCGTTTAAGACCTGTTTTATGCTTGGAATTTTGTAAAATTTTAGGCGGAAATATTGAAGATGCAATACCTACGGCCTGTGCTGTTGAAATGCTTCATGCTCAAACCTTAATTCATGACGACTTGCCGTGTATGGATAACGATGATTTCAGAAGAGGTAAACCGTCTAATCACAAAGTTTTCGGCGCAGCCGTTGCAACGTTAGCGGGAGACGCACTTTTAACTTTTGCACCGCAAATTATTCTTAAAAATTCTAAAAATCTTAAACCTGAAACACTGCTTGCCGTATTAGATGATTTTTTTACTTTTGGCGGAGCAAGAGGTGTTATCGCAGGACAAGTTATAGATATTAAATGTGAGGGAAATAAATCCGCTCATACTGAAAAAAATCTTGAATACATTCACAAGCATAAAACCGGCGATTTGTTCAGGCTTGCAATACGTTCAGGAGCAAGGATTGCAGGTGCGGATAAAGAAAATTTTGAAAAAGCCGATGATTTTGCCCAAACCTTTGGCTTGGCTTTTCAGATAGCAGACGATATCCTTGACGTGACATCAAACTTTGAAGAAATGGGCAAAACTCTTGGCAAAGATGCAGCTGCCGATAAATTAACATACGTTTCCGTTTATGGAATCGATAATGCAAAATGTAAACTTCTTTCCCTTTTGGAAAAATGTGATAATATGAATGAGGACTATAATTCCGAAGTATTAGATGAAATATTAAAAGGTATAAGAAAGAGAGTTAATCTATGACATTGTGGGACATAATAAGCGGTAACGGATATGAGGTGATTTTTTGTGGATTGTGTGCCGCATGCATAGCTCAAGTTATGAAACTTTTTACATTTGCCTTTGTTGATAAAAAGTTCAATTTTAAAATATTTACAACAACCGGCGGTATGCCAAGTTCTCACTCTGCAGGTGTAATGGCAGTAACAACATCAGTCGGATTTCTTGCAGGGTTTAATTCGCTGTTTTTCGCAATTTCTTTAACATTTGCACTTGTTACAATTTATGACGCTGCCGGCATAAGACGCGCCGCAGGTAAACAGGCAGCATGCCTGAACCGCATTATGGATGATTTCTACAAGCATGATGTTCAGGCTATAGGCGGTAAACTCAAAGAACTGCTTGGCCATACTCCAATGGAAGTTGTTGTCGGTTCTTTGTTAGGAATCGTGTTTGCTGCATTTATGCATTTATGCGTTCTGAGTTAATTTAAAAACTTAAGCTGCATTTTCTTCATCTTTTTTGATGAAAAGAAATTCACCTCTGTATGGGGTTTCAGAACCGTGTTTATCTCTGTCTGTTGCGAAACTTAAAATTCCTTGGAAAATAGAAGGATTTTCAGGAGCTACAACCGTATTAAAACCTTCATTGATTCCGAATGTAACTCTGCCGTCTGTTGCAGGAGTTGCTGATTTTACTGCTGCGTGAGTATTAAGAGCCTGAATTGCAGCCATTGCAGTTTGGTTTAAATGAATTTGAAGTCCTGAATTGTTGAGTGCAACTTGTTTTGCAGTGTTTAAATCCACATTTTTGTTGTAAAGATTTAATCCCAAATCTGTTTTTGGTGCCTGGAATTTTGTAATAGCTGAATTTGCATCAAAATTAACATTCTGATTATTAGCATTAGCACGTTTCATGATTTCCTTAGAAACCTGCATTAAGACACTTCTGTCAACATTATTCAGCTTTGCACTCACATCTAATGACATTTTTGATCCCTTTTTGTTTCCTGACATGATTTTTATCGGACATTTAGCAGAAAAACTTTAATTTCAGGACCTTTTATGTTTACAAAACTTTACAAATATTTAACGTCAAGCATCTCATCCGGCATAAACTGCTGATATTCATCAGGGGCGCTGTGTGAGTACACATATCCGGCACCAAAACCATATTTTTCGGCATCTTTGTAGTGTGAATCTCTTAAATGCATAGGCGGCGGGTAATCTTTGCCGTTTGCAATATCTGATAACGCTTTATCTACAGCTATTATAGCCTTATTTGATTTTGGTGCTTTCGCAACATAAATCACCGCAAGCGCCAAAGGTATTCTGCCTTCCGGCATGCCAAGGTGTTCAACGGCTCTGTATGCGTTCACCGCAACCGTTAATGCATTCGGATCAGCCAAGCCTACATCTTCCGCCGCACAAGCGATAAGCCTGCGCGCTATAAACCTTGGATCTTCACCCGAAGATATCATCTTAGCAAGGTAGTAAATTGCGGCATCGGGGTCGCTTCCTCTCAAACTTTTCTGAAATGCGGATGCGCAGTCATAGTGCTCATCTTGGGAATATCTTGTATTTCGCTGCTGGCAAATTTCTTCTATTATGGCTACGGTTAAATTACGTTTATTATCTTTTAAATCACTGGCATAATAAGCATTTTCAACAATATTTAAAGCGGTTCTGGCATCTCCTCTAGCAAGGTTTATAATAAAGTCCAAAACTCCGCTTTCGCAGTCCATAGGGAGATAGTTTTTTGCAAGATAATCAAACCCCCGCATTATGATTTTTTTCATTGAACTATCATCAATTGTGTTAAGTCGTATGACCTGAACTCTTGAAAGTAATGCCGGTATCACCTGAAATGACGGATTTTCGGTTGTTGAGCCTATCAAAAACAATGTTCCGTTTTCAAGATGGGGCAAAAGTGCATCCTGCTGAGTTTTTGAGTATCTGTGAATTTCATCTATAAAAAGAATTGTTTTTATCCCGGCTCTCAAACTCTCTTTCGCCTTATCAACGGCATCTTTAATATCCTTAACACCTGACGTCACCGCTGAAAGCTCTATAAAATCAGCATTTGTACGTTTGGCAATTAATCTTGCAAGAGTAGTTTTCCCGCAGCCGGGAGTTCCCCACAAAATCAAAGAAAACAACCGCCCTGTGTTAAGCAAATTTAAAAGCGGACTTCGTTCCGAAATAACATTACTTTGCCCCATAAACTCTTCAAGAGTTTGCGGGCGCATCAACTCTGCCAGCGGAATTTGTTTATTTTGATTTTCCAGTTCCGTAAATAAATTATTCATAGTATAATTTTAGCATAAAGGGGTTCATTGTCTATGAAAAAAGCGTTAATTGTAATAATTGTTGCGATTTTGCTGATTTTGACTTTTACTGTTTGCAGGCAAAAATCCGCGCCTTCTGACGAACTTGTTTTCTGGACACTTCAAATGCGCGATTTTTCAGGATACATGAATGATGTAATTTCAAATTTTGAATAAGAAAACCCAGAAATAAAAATTAAATGGGTGGATATTCCGTTTTCTGAGGGCGAAAAAAGAACATTGGCAAGTGTATTAAGTGATAATCCCCCTGATTTAATCAACCTTAACCCTGATTTTTCGGCTCTTTTGGCACAAAAGGGAACATTATATTCTTTTTCGGATGAAGAATTAAGCCAGTTTCCGAATGCAATAATCAACAGCCTGAAAATAAATGAAAAAAATTATTTAATTCCCTGGTATGCAACATCAGCCGTTACAATTTATAACAAAAAATTGATGTCCGGTCTGAATACAAATCCGCCCCAAAATTACTATGAATTGTTTAAAATCTGTGCAAAACGTGATAAAAAATCCAAAGCGTTAATGGCAATGACACTGACAGACGGAGATTATGCCCTGAAAATGCTCTCAAAAGCCGGAATTTCGCTTTCGGATATAAATTCGGATAAGGCTGAAAATTTCTTTGGCAATATTCAAAAAGCATATAATAACAGTTGTTTGTCAAAAGAAAGCATAACAATGACACACAGAGAGGCATTGGAAAAATTTATGGCCGGCGAAACAATACTTTTTGAGGGCGGTTCTAATTTTTTGAATTTGATAAAAGAAAATGCTCCTGAAACCTTTAAAAATATTGGTATTTCATCCCAAATTACAAACGACGGCTACAATTTTTCAATGATGAATTTTGTCATACCTCTAAAGTCTAAAAAACGCGATGAAGCATTGAAATTTGCACTTTACATGACTAATTACGAAAATCAGCTTGAATTGGCAAAACTGACAAATGTTCTTGCAACCAATAAAAAAGCACTGAACAGCAGCTTTTATACCAAAGTCAAAACCGGTGATATATTTGAAACGGCACGTCTTACAAGCGCAAAACAAATGAATAATCTTCAGCATGCCGTATTTTTGAACAACAGAAAAGACGTTGTAACACTCATAAATAATACTGTTCAAAAAATTCTTCTAAATAAAGATAATACTTCCGATATTTTAAAGGACTGTCAAAAATCATTAACAGTCCTTGTCAGATATAATTTATAACCTCTTAGATTATACCATTCCCTCTTTAACAGCTTTAACTGCAGCCTGAACTCTGTCATTAACGCACATTTTTTGCAAAATTGAACAAACATGCGCTTTTGCTGTATGCACACTGACTATCAATTCTTTTGCGATTTCGGTATTACTTTTGCCTGAAACAAGGTGCTTTAAAACTTCATATTCCCTTTCTGTCAAAGGAACCCTGCTTTCTGATGAATTTTTTGACGGAAGAATACTTGTATCTTCAACCTTTGGGAGCGAATTTAAGGCGTTTTCCGCAACTAGCGAATCAATCCAGCAGACACCTGTTGAAACATCTCTTATAACGTTTGCAAGTTTCTTGGGATCAATATCTTTTAAGCAGTAGGCACTTGCCCCTGAACTCAATGTTGCTATAACTTCTTCACTTCTGTCGTGGGATGTCAACGCGATTACATGTGTATTTGGCGAAATTTCTTTTATTTTCACAGTCGCCTCTATCCCATTCATATTGGGAAGCCCCAAATCCATTATCACAATATCAGGTTTGTAATGTTCAACGTATTTTATGCCGTCTATAGCATTTTCAAATTCAGCTACCACCTGAATATCCGTATTTTCGTTAAGTGCATATCTCAAACCCACGCGGGTAAGTTTAAAATCTTCAACAATAATTACTTTAATAACACTTTGTTTTTCTGCTGTAACAGTACTCATGGTTAATCTCCTCTTCCTATGTTTGTCATTACAAGAATGATTTTAATTAAAATTTGAGACTAAAATCCATTACCAAACCGGCTATTTGTTACTAGCCTGTCGGGTATTTTTGACTCCCACTTTGGAACAATGCTCATTAATCGGACAGACATCACATTTTGGATTAATCGGTTTGCAGACATTCTGCCCATGCGTTACAAGAAGTGAATTAATATCTATCCAGTATTTTTGCGGTAATTTTTCTCTCAGGGCAAATTCTGTTTCTTCCGGATTTTTCGTTTTAACATAACCCAAACGATTAAAAATCCTGTGGACATGCACATCAACGCATATTGCGGGTATATGAAAGCCCTCTGATAATACAAGATTAGCAGTCTTGCGGCCTACACCATTGAATTTTACAAGTTCTTCTATTTCATCGGGAACTTTTGAATTGTAATCTTCAACAAGTTTTTGGGAAAGTTCAATAATCTGTTTTGCTTTATTGGCATAAAATCCTACAGGATAAATTGCTTTTGTAAGTTTAGCAAGATCACATTTTGCAAAATCGTTCGGCGTTTTACCAAGTTCAAGCATGCGCAATGTTGCAGGGTACGTTGTTCTGTCATTTGTCCTGAGGCTCAAAATGCAGGCAATTAAAACAATAAACGGATCATCAAAAGAATCCATCAGTTTAACAAAATCACTTTGCGGTTGTTTTGCATCTTTGAGAATTTTAACGATTTTGTCAATTTTTTCCATGCCATTATTATCGCATAACAGGGAAACTGCTTGACCGCCGGTTAAGAAAATTTACATTTTATTAAATTTTGTTCATAATTAGTAAAAATTTATTGTACTTTTTTTCTATTTAAAATAATATGTTGTCAAAGTGTAGCATAAGTTCTTATTGTAACTATGCATGCTAAGGGAAGTTTAAGTATTAATTTAATAAAGAGGTAATGAAAAGTGGAAAATTTAGCAGATCTTTTTGCCAATAGTAACCAGCAGCCAAGTTCAAGTAGCAGCGAAACGCAAAGAGCTTCGGCAAACCCTACAAACATTAAGGTTGTTGGTGTAGGCGGAGGCGGCGGAAATGCCGTTAACAGAATGATTAAGGCCGGATTATCAGGTGTTGAATTCTGGCTCATGAATACTGATTTACAAGTTTTGAGCAGAGGTAATACCCCTAACAAAATTCAGCTTGGTGCAAAATCAACTGAAGGTCTTGGCGCAGGAGGCGATCCGTCAGTAGGCGAAAGAGCAGCAGAAGAAGCCACTCAGGAAATAACAAAAGCACTTGAAGGTGCCGATATGGTATTCATCACAGCAGGTATGGGCGGTGGAACCGGTACCGGTGCAGCTCCTGTTGTTGCTAAGATTGCAAAAGAACTTGATATATTGACAATCGGCGTTGTTACAAAACCGTTCTCTTGGGAAGGTAAAAAACGTCAAAATCAGGCAGTTCAGGGTCTTGAAAAATTGAGAGAAGCTGTTGACGCGGTTATCGTTATCCCTAACGATAAACTTTTACAGGTTGTTGACAGACAAGTTTCTCTTACAGATTCATTCGTTATCGTTGATGAAGTTCTTTTAAGAGGTGTTCAGGGTATTTCTGATATCATCACTGTTCCGGGACTTATCAACGTTGACTTCGCTGATGTTAAGAACGTTATGAAAGCATCAGGCTCTGCTTTGATGGGTATCGGCAGAGGACAAGGCGAAGGCAGAGCTGTTAAAGCTGCCGAAATCGCTATCAATTCTCAGTTGCTTGAAACTTCAATCAATGGTGCTAGCGGTGTTATTGTTAATGTAACAGGCGGACCTGATATGACATTACACGAAGTAACAGATGCCGCTAATATAATCAACAATGCAGTTCTTGAAGATGCAACAGTTATTGTTGGTACAACAGTTAATGAAAATATCCAGGGCGAAATCCAGATAACAGTTATTGCAACAGGATTTGAGCTTAAAGATCAACCGACAGAACAGGTACGTGATGTAAAACGTCCTGAAGATTTCTTCAGCGGTATGTCTTTCAGCAGTGATTTTTCAAGAAATACAAGTTCTTCAAGCCAGTCATTCGCACCGATAGGTGTAGGTGCTACTGCAACAGGCGTTCAGACAAGACGTTCTCAGGAAGGTTCAGGAATGTACAACATTGAAATTCCTGATTTTCTGAAAAAATAATCTTGGAAGAATTGGAAAAGATTTATGGGGCAAATAATTGCCCCATTTTTTTATGCTAATTGTAAATTATTGTAAAATTCATCAAACATGTACGCAAAAAAAATATTCAGCAGTTTTACTATATGTGTCGTAAATATATTTAACAAAAGAAAGGAATATTTATATGATTAATTCAATTTCTCAAAGTCCGGCATTCGGCAAAGGTCAAAAAGTTTATTTGTACATTGAAGCTAACGCTAAGGATGCTTTAAAGGCAGCTCAAAAAGCCTATAATGGCGAAGCTTACAAAGTAAGCGCCGTAGCAGAAGGTCCAAAACCTATACTCAAAGGTTTAACAAAAGTTGAAGTAGAATGTAAAGACGGCTGGGGCAAGGCTGAAAGAGATATTCTTTGGAACAATTTAATCGGTCGTAGAGTCGTAAAAGAAAATGATGCTAACAAAGTAGTTTACGATGGTGTAAAAACATTTGTTGCTATGGCGTAGTTAAAAATGATTAGTTCAGTATCTCAAAGCCCGTCATTTGAAGGCAAGGCGGTAGTAAATTTTAATATCAAAAAACGCGGTCTGTTTTTAGCACAGCTGGATGTAGTTGCCAAAAAATTCGGTAAGACTATAAAATTTGACAAAAAAGTTACCGAAACCACTGTGCCAAGAGATATGATAGTCGTACAAGATGTAATCCAGGTTAACAGAAGAGGAAACAATGTAAGCGCAATTATTGTTTCTCGCGAAGACAACTCTCAACTAATCGCAAATTTAAGCAAAGTTTTTGATAAAGACAAAGTACAAACTTACGAAGAATTTATTAATAAAACAAGAAAATAATACAGAAAGGAAATTGAAATGCTTAGTGCAATAAATTCAACTCAATCATTTGGGCACAGATGTATAGTCGTATTGCCTGATTGTACAGATATAAGCAAAGTATATGAAAAGGTCAGAATTAAAAACCCTAATTTTAAGCTGACATTCATTGAGCCTGATGCTTTAAAAGGCAGAAAACTTGCCGCTGATGAATTTACTTTTGTCGCAAAAGAAAAAATTAAAAATACTCCTATGGCAAAATTCATATTCAATGACGGAAGAGATTACGATTTTCAGCTTTCGGCATTTTTAAAAGCTATCTATGGAGATGCCAGAGTTGTAAGTTCATATAAATAATTTCATTATTACACACACCGAGGGCGCAGTTAATATTAACTGCGCCCTCTTTCACTGTCAAAATTTTAATCTTCATTTACCGTAGGCGGTAATTCAGGTTTTTGGTTCCTAAAATTTCTTTGCTGTGGCGGCATTTTGTGACGAAATTCACCTGTCGGGAGTTTATGATCGCCTCTAAATTCTTTCAAAGGCGGTCTGTGATCTCCTCTGAATTCACCTCTGAATTCTCTGTGATACATAAACGGTGCGGGTGGCGGAAGCTGACGTTCCATCATAGGGCCGTTGTACATAAATCTGTGACAAGGCATCTTAGGCGGCTTTGGTGCGAATAAAAGTATCGCCAATGCGCAACCAATAAATGAGCCCACAATTACCACTAACAATTTTTTGCAGCATTCACATTTTACAATTTTGCAAAACGGACATTCACATGTTTTTTCTTCTTTTACAATTTCTTCTGTCATAATATAACCTCCTGTTTAAGTCTATATACAGTTAACGAAATTTACAATATAAAGTTCATTTTTTTATGGTAACATATATTTTATGGAAAGAAAACCCATAGTTGCTATAGTCGGAAGACCTAATGTAGGCAAGTCAACATTTGTGAACAGACTTGTCGGCAGCCGCAATTCTATAGTTGACGACCAGCCCGGAGTTACACGAGACAGAATTTATTTTGATGTTGAATGGCAAGACAAATTTTTTACAGTAATCGATACAGGCGGAATAATACCCGGTGACGAAGATGAAATTATGGTTTCTATATTCGATCAGGCAAGAATTGCCTGTGATGAAGCCGATAAAATAATATTTCTTGTCGACGGAAAAGAAGGTGTAAACCCTGTTGATTACGATATTGCAAATATTTTGCGTCAGTCAGGAAAACCGATTTTTCTTGCAGTGAATAAAATAGATAATCCTCAATCAATGATTATGACCAGTGACTTTTACGGGTTAGCGATAGGAGATCCTATCCCTGTTTCGGCACTACACGGTTCCGGCGGAGTCGGCGATATTTTGGATTTAGTTACGGAAGATTTTTCAAAAGGCGAATTTGCTCCTGATGACGATAAAATCAAAATTGCAATTGTGGGCAGACCTAACGCGGGAAAATCATCCATTGTAAATTCTCTTTTGAATGAAAAAAGGGTAATTGTATCGGATGTTTCAGGTACAACTCGCGACAGTATCGATAGCGAAATCACTTATCAGGGGCAGGATTTTATAATAATTGATACGGCAGGTATCCGCAAAAAAAATAAGGTCGATTACGGCGTAGAAAAATTCGCAGTTGAACGTGCTATTAAATCAATAAAAGAGTGTGATGTGGCACTATTGGTTCTTGATGCAAAAGAGGGGATATCCGATCAGGATAAAAAAATTTCATCAATTATAACGGAAGCCGGAAAGGGATTAATTATTGCTGTTAATAAGTGGGATTTAATTGAAGATAAAAAATCCAATACCATTAACGAATTTACCAGAAAACTCACAAATGAAATACCGTTTCTGGAATTTGCGCCTAAGATTTTTATAAGCGCCCTAACCCGCCAAAGATTACCGCAAATATTTGAACAGGCAAAAATTGTTTATGAAAATGCAACAAAACGCGTTTCGACAGGGCTTTTGAATAAAGTTATAAAAGAAGCATATGCGCTTAATCCGCCTCAAACATCAAAAGGCAAGCGTTTAAAAGTTTTATATACAACTCAGGTTGGAGTTCAGCCGCCGCATATTGTAATTTTTGCTAACAATGTGGATTTACTGAAAGACCATTATAAAAGATATTTGGAGAACAAACTGCGTGAAGCGTTTGGATTTTTCGGAACACCCGTTAAAATATCCGTTCGAGAACGAGGGGAAAAAACAAAGTAATAGCGAAATCATAAAAGATTTCGCTATTTTTATGAGTTAAATAGCCTGAGATTATAACCTAAGCATTAACATTTAAATTTTGAGCTTTTTTCTTATTTTTATTATGAATAGCAATACCTGTTACTAATGCAACAACAGCTATTGCAATACCTATCCAGCCCTTTTTGCCGATACGCCTTGCTGCTCTGCCTGCGGCTTCTGCGCTTTCTTCAAGGTTTTCGCCTATTTCAGAAGCAATTGTACCTTTTTCGGTATCACATATTACTTCTTCCGCGTCAGAAATAATTCCTGACAAATCCGCCTCAGAAATTCCTATCTGCCTGATTCTTCCCGTATTTGGCATATCTGCCATTTCTGATGCTATTGAAGTTCTGAAATTAGGGAAAAGCGGATTTTCTTCGGGATGCATTATAGCGTCAGCACTTCTTCTGACTCTTTCCATAAAAATTTCAGACATTGGTTTTATCGGATTTTCTGTATTTCCCACCAGTGTAAGAGCGCGTTCTCTTGGTATTATACCTGTGGCTTCCGTACTTCCGCTGTTTAGCAGAGGGGCAGCCATGCCGGAATTAGTCTGTCTGGCCGCTTTTGCAGCTGCCTGTTGTTCTCTTATAACTCTAAAGTGTTCTACCATTGAATCATCAAGCATTTTATTGATTTCTTTAAATGAGCAGGCTCTGTCGCCTTCCGGAGTTTTTGCTCTTAACATCCTGCAAAATTCTTTTTCATTATAACCGTTGATTTTCTGGTAAAGTTCCAAAACATCATAATTAGATACGGTATGATGTTTTTTACCTTTTCTTATATCTGCTTTATGAATATCCGCAACATAATCAAACAATTCATTAAGATATTTGTTTCTCATTTTTGTAGCGGTAATTGAATAATCATAAGCCTGTTCTTCTATCTGACTTGCAGATTTCATACGGGATTTAATTATTTCCTTTGCTTCCGCATAATGCGGTGCGTGCTTTTTAACTAACTGAACATTTACATTTCGGTAATACGGTTCTGAGTTGCTGACAGGTAAAACACCTTCTGACATATTTTATACACCTTCTCTGTTTTTTATCTACAGAGTAATAAAATCCTCTAAAAATTAATTTTGCCCATGAATTTGTATATTTTTTACAAATTTTAATAATTAAAAAAGGCGGAGTTTTTATAACTTCGCCTTTTTATGAATTTGTTTTATATTATGCATTAACGTTTAAACTTTGTGATTGTTTCTTGTGGTTGTGATGAACAACAAGACCTGTTATTAATGCCAAAGCAGCAATTCCGATTCCTATCCAGCCTTTTTTACCGATACGACTTGCGGCTATGTTTGTTGCTTCTGCAGCTTTTTCTGCGGCACTTGATACTCCAGGCGGCGTCTTTGGTGCTGCTTTTCCTGCAACTTCAACATTGCCTTTACCCCAAACAGCTTCAAGTTCTTTTTGCCATTCGCTTGTTGATAAACCAGAATGACTTGCTTCAGGTGAATAAGGTTTGAATTCTGTTTTTTGTGACAATGTATTGCGTATTTTTCTTGTTATTTTTCCACCACGTTCAACAGTTGCTTCAGGATGATTTTCTTGGAACATTTGCTTCCATTGTTCACTTGTTAATCCTGATTGTGCTGATTCAGGCGCATATGCCTTATATTTATTTGCTTGTTCAAAAGCTTTGGCTTGCTCTAATGCATTTTTACCACCACTTTCAGTACTTATATATTCATTTTTTGTGCAATATTGCGCATTACGTGCCGCACGATTGTTTTGAACTGCTTTATTTTTTTGTTTTGCTGCATTATCTGCCGCATTTTTTGCTTTTTTTGCTTTTTTAAGTTTCTTTTTGGATACATATTGTTCAGGGGCTTTAATTTCCTGCATTTCCTGGGTTAAAGCGGCTTTTTCGACAGGTCCGCCTAATTCAAGTCCCTCACTAAGTGAAGCGCGTCCGACTTGTTCAGTATCAATCATACCTTCCATCAAAGAGGCTCTTCTTGCTGCTTTGTTATTTACCCTTGGTGTTGATACTCTTGTAGGCACTTGAACTTCTTGAGCTTTAGGAGGCATAAGCAGCCTGGTTTCAGACACTACTGTCGGATTTGGTATATCTTTTAATGGAACTGTAACAGCATTCTGATTTACCTTTTGAATTGCTTGTTGTGCTTTCCTAGTAACAACTGTAGGATTATTTGTTGCTCCTATTGCTGCAGAAGAACGTCTGCTGTCTATAAAACAGTATGCCCGTTCATAATCTTCCGGTCTTACTTTACCCTTGTATGAGTCCAGACGTTGCTTTATCATAACTTTTAAATCTTCCGGTGAAGCGTTAGGATTGTTGATGATATACCCTTTAACCAACTTTTCAACTGAAATTGCGCACATAATTACCTTTCATAAAATATTATTCTACCTACGTATTTATAAAAAATTTTGATGAGCAAAAATTGCCATGTTAACGGCTATTTTTAAGTTTTAAAAATAAAAATCCTTTATTTATAAGGGTTTCAGATGTTAACAAAAATTAACATGTTTTTGTTGTAAATGTATTTTTGTCAGTTCTCTTGCATGTTTGTCGCTTTCTGTTATTTCATCTATTGTCGGATATTTGATAAAATCACACTCCGGGGTAATTTTTTCTATCAAATTATAAATATCGTATAACTTTATTTTACCATCAAGAAAAGCAAATACGGCTTCTTCATTAATTGCATTGAGTATTGCTGTCGCATTTCCGCCTTTTTTACCTGCGGAATATGCATAACTTAATGACGGAAATTTTTCAAAATCAGGTTTCTCAAAATCAAATCGGGCAGCATCCACAAACGAAAAACTACCTGTTTTTATACCCTCAAACCTTTCAGGATAAGTTATGGCATATTGTATCGGTATATGCATGCTTGGAACTCCGATTTGTGCAACAACACTTCCGTCTGCATACTCTACCGCAGAATGAATATAACTTTGCGGATGAATAATAACCTCAATGTTATCGTAATCCATATTGAAAAGGTGGTGTGCTTCAATTATTTCAAGCCCTTTATTCATCAATGTTGCGCTGTCAACGGTAATTTTTTTACCCATATGCCAATTCGGATGGTTTAAAGTTTCTTCAATTGAGGCAGATTTCATTTCTTCAACATTTTTGTGCAAAAACGGCCCGCCACTTGCGGTAATTATAAGTTTTTTTACTTGATTAATATCTTTTATACACTGGTGAATCGCACTGTGTTCGCTGTCAACAGGGATAATTTTCACGCCGTTTTCCTGAGCTTTTGCCATAACAATATCGCCAGCCATAACAAGTGTTTCTTTGTTGGCTAAAGCTATATCAATTCCGTTTTCAATAGCGGTAAGTGTCGGTCTGAGACCGATTTTTCCCGATACTGCAACAAGAATTATATCCGTTTCATTTTTGAGTGAACACAACTCTTCCAAACTGTCCGTATATTTTGCGTATTCACCCAAACACTTGTCATATTTAGCGGAATAAACATATTTCGGCTTGAATTTTTGAACCTGTTCCAAAAGCAAATCGGTATTATTTCCACCGGCAAGCCCGATAATTTCAAATTTATCTGACAATTTTTCAATGACTTCAAGGGCCTGCGTTCCTATTGAACCTGTTGAACCTAAAATCGTAATTCTGCGTTTTGTATCCATAACAGGATTATCGCACGAAAAAAATATTTGGTGTAGAATGTCGGTATGAAAAATACGGCAATAATTTTAGCATCAGGAACAGGTGAAAGAAGCGGTTTGAGCGTGCCAAAACAGTTTTTTGAAATTGATGGCAAAACTCTTTTGGAAATTGTTGTCTCAACTTTTGATGAACATAACGGAATTGACGAAATTATAATCGTAACGAATGAAAACTTTATTGAACGCACAAAAACTCTGCTTAAAAAATTTTCCAAAGTAAAAAAGATAATAATCGGCGGGAAAACACGTCAGGAAAGCTCATTTAAAGGAGTCATGGCAATTGATGAGGAATGTAATGTTTTAATACACGATGCCGCCAGAGTTTTTGTAACTGAAAAAATAATTGATGAGTGCATTGCGGGTTTAGAAAACCATAATGCGGTTTGTACTGTTGTAAATTCAACGGATACCGTGATTGAAGTAGATAAAACAGGAAAAATTATTAATATTCCACAAAGAGAAACCTTAAGATGCGCTCAGACACCGCAATGTTTCAAGCTTTCACTGATAAAAAAAGCACACAATTTGGCTATGGAGCGTGGTTTGGTGGTGACGGATGACTGCGGGCTTGTGTCTGATAGAAATTTGGCAGATATTTATACTGTTTTGGGAGATAATGACAATAAAAAAATCACGTATGGCGAAGATTTTGAACTTGCCAAAATGATATATAAAAAAAGACTTGATTTAAAAAAACGTTCGTGATAGATTAAAGACCGTAGCCGAAGAATATTGGATGTTATTGCATTTGATATGGGCTGCTTCAGAGGTGTTAGAGCACTCTGCCGAACAAAATGTGACCGAATGTCACGTTTTGTGAGAGGCCTGATAAGGGTCTCAAATGCTCAAAGTGAAAATTGAATATGTTTGTGTTAGCGTAAAGTTAGCATTTGATTATGGGCTGCTAGCTCAGGTGGTTAGAGCGCACCCCTGATAAGGGAGAGGTCTGTGGTTCGAGTCCACTGCGGCCCTTATAAAAAAGGATAGGATTTTTTCCTATCCTTTTTTTAATGTTGCAGTAGGACGAGAAGCACTTTTTTGTGGTTCGAGCGCGAGGTGGCAGAGGCTGGAGCGCTTTTGACAAGTGAGAAAACCACGAAGTCAAAACGCGGAAT
>JAGCBH010000008.1 GCA_017652265.1 bacterium | reverse complement strand
TATGTCGGCAATTTTATTCAAAATCTTTAGTATTGTTAAAATTTGTTAATAGGTAAAGGTGATAATTTTTAAAGTTTTTGTGTTTATTATAATATATACTCATAAAGTACCCATAAGGATTTTATAATGATTACAGGAACTAAAACACATGAAATTACAGTTGACGTTGTCATTCTGACTTTAAAAAATAATGCCATACAGGTTTTGTTGGTTAAAAGATTGAATGAGCCGTTTAAAGGCAAATGGGCTATCCCGGGCGGTTATATACAGTTATCCGAAAATCTTGATGAAGCAGCAGTCAGAATTTTGAAAGAAAAAACTAACGTTGATAACATTTATCTTGAACAACTTTATACATTTGGCGATCCAAATCGTCACCCGAACGGCAGGGTTATAACTTGTGCATATTTTGCTCTTGTTAGAGCCTGCGATTTAAATGTTGTAACAACTGATGAACTTGAATGGTTTAAGGTATCGGATTTGCCGCCATTAGCATTCGACCACAAAGAGATTATCGAGTATTCTATGAAACGTACCCGTGAAAGATTAGAGATTTGCCCTGTTGCATATCAATTGCTGAATGAAAAATTTTCTTTGACGGAAATGCAAAAGGCATACGAACTTGTTATGTGCAAGCAGCTTGACAAACGTAATTTCCGTAAAAAAGCTGTTACAACAGAAGGTCTTGTTGAACTTGACGAATATACAAAATCTTCATCAAAGCGTCCGGCAAGATTATACAAGTTTGAAAATATAAAGCTTAACTCCAAAAGAGCTCACTTTATTTCTATGAATAAAAAAGGAGAAGTAAATGTTTAAAATTGTTTGGGCAGCACAGATAATTTCGGCTGCGTTTTTAATAATTCTGATACTTATGCATTCACCAAAAGGCGATGGTATCGCTTCTATAGGCGGAATGTCACAGGTTTTTGCGTCACAAAAAAGTGCTGAAAAAGGGTTGAATAAAATTACTTATATTTTTGCTTCAATATTTTTGATTTCAACTTTCATTCTCGGATATATTATTAAGCCATGAACATTCTTGTTACAGGAGCATCAAGAGGTATAGGAAAAAGAATTGCTCTGGATTTAAAAAATTCGGGCAATCTTTTTGTGTGTGCCAGAAATGAAAATCTGTTAAAAGAAATTGGCGCAAAGGATTATTGCGTTTGTGATTTGGCTGATGATTTAACAGAATTGAAAGAATTTATCAGTAAAAATAAAATTGATGTTTTGCTTAATAATGCAGGTGAATATATTTATGGCGGAATAGAAACAATGACAAATGAACAAATTGAGCATATTTTTAAGGTTAATGTTCAATCTGCTTTGTTTTTGGCTTCTTGTGCAGTACCATATATGAAGGAAAATCATTGGGGAAGAATTATTAATATCGGTTCAATATCAGGTGTTATGGGAGAAGCTAATGCAAGTTTATATAGTGCTTCAAAATCCGCGCTAATAGGTATGTCAAAAGCCCTTGCATTGGAACTTGCCTCTGACGGTATAACGGTAAATACAATAAATCCGGGTTGGGTAGATACGGAATTGGGCGAAAAATCAATAGAAGAAAGTGAATTTTCCAAAGAAGAAATCTTAGAATGTATTCCGCAGAGACGTTTTGTATCCCCTGAAGAGATTTCTGCTTACGTGAAATATTTGATATCGGATGATGCAAAAGGTATAACGGGACAATCAATTAATATATGTGCCGGTTTGAGCGTAGGCATTTAAAAAACTCCTTTTCAGGAGTTTTTTAAATTTAAAGCAGGTAATAAGCCGTGTTCTGTTTCTCGGTAATCATCTGTCTGGTGTCCGGATTACTCCGGACCTCTAGCGATATGTTTTGAAGTCGGCGGACCGCCTTAACCTTCAATTTTATCTTGCATCCAATCGGGGGTTACCTTGACGCATTCCCTCTCGGGTCTGCCGGTGAGCTCTTACCTCACCGTTGCACCATTGCCCAAATATTTTAGGCTGTATATTTTCTGTGGCCCTTTCCACCGGCTCACGCCGTCCGGACTTTCTCCGGCGATTTGTCCTCAGATGCACGGACTTTCCTCACTTTTTGAAAAGCGCGATTACCCTCCTGCTTTGTGTAATTATTTTATTGCTTCTGTTTTTTGAGCCTGCTCCAGCATATCTTCTCTTTCAACAAATATGTATAAACCATTGCCCGGAAGGTTGTTTGCTTCAGGAACAGGTCCTTTGCCCAGTAAACTTGCTCTGCCGTCTATTATACTTTGAATTACAGGCTGACCGTTAGAAAAACCGCTTTCGTCTTCCGTTCCATTGAGGGCAACAACACCATCAGGATAGATGAAAAAGGCTGCTTTATTAACAGTATTTAATTTGTTTGATACTGTAGCATTTGAACAAGAATATATCCAATATGGGCCATCTTCGTTGCAACCATCCATGTCATCAACTGCGCTGTATGTTCCTCGAGTAGTTTCACCTACGGACACGTCAATACGACATACATTGGCTTCATCCCAAGAGCCTCCAAAAGGGCATTGATGAAAGTTCCAAAGCAGACCGTCAGGTGTCTGGATAATATTTTGGATGATTGACGGACCGACTTCTCCGCTTGTATTCGGATTACAGAAACTTGTCAAAAATTCAACAGGTACATTCAATTTTGATACAAACAAGCATCTGAAACGGCGATTTTGATTAGCTATAGCAGTATTTGTTCCCGGTATAAGAGTTCCTGCTGTCGGAATATATCTTAAATCAACAAGGTTCCCGGCAGCATCTTCATCAGGATAATATACAGGATCGTTTACCAAGTCTTTTACAATGTCAACTGTTGCGTAATATGCCTTTTTCAGCATTATTGCATTCTTGTTTGGTGTCATGTTTAGAATTATCGGTACGCATGCGGCAACAATTATGCCCAGTACCGTCATTGCAATCATAATTTCCGATAAAGTAAAACTTTTTTTAAACATAATATTTACCTCTTTTTTTATATACTATTATTATTGCCATTCAGAATATTATTTTGGCTGTTCAAAATATTTGCAAATTCTGATTGAGTGTTGGTAATTTCTATTGTTCCGTCAAAATGTATAAGCAATGCAGCTCTGTCAAATCGGGAATTTTCGTAGTGGCTGCCTGCTTGTGTAGGTTCCCATCTTGTAAAACTTTCACAACTGTTAAGATTATCGCCATCAGAATTAGTATATGAAGGAGCGTAACTGTTCGGACCTTCTGCCCCGTTGACATCTATACGTATTAAGTATCCGCCTCTTGCTTCATTATAGTTCATTCTGTCAAAGTTATAAACTATACCGTCTGTGGTTGTAATAGTTTTTGGTGATACATCCGGAGCAAGTCTACCAAAGGCATCTTCAAGAGTTTCCTGCGTTTCAAGTTTTGATATAAACAATCTTGCAAATTTCCAGTTACCGCCGGCAACTTGGTTTGTGCCTGCGATATTAACCTGTTGATTATAATCTAGTCCTGTAAAACAATTTGTAATTCCTAATGCTTCAGCTTGAGCTTTTGATAAATAATTAGTGTTATTAGTACCGCTCATATCAACACAATTACTTCTCATATCAGGGTAATAATAAGTGTCGTTCATAAGATCTTTGACTACGTTATCAACAACGTAGTAAGCTTTTTTAAGCAGTGAAAAATTTTTATTAGGTATGCTGTTTCGTATCATTGGCGCGCAAATAGCTGCAATGATACCAATAACAAGAACAGAAATAAGTGTTTCCGCAAGAGTATAGCCTGATTTTTTGCTCATTCTCACCTCTAAACCATTATAACATATTATTGCAATGATTTCAATAAGAAAGCAAATAAGAAAAACTATACGCTCATTTCTTTTTCAAAACCAAATAAAGAACTTACGGATTCATCATCATGAATTCTTGAAATAGCTTGTCCCAATAGTGGAGCAACAGAAAGCTGTTTGACATTTGACGGCATTTTTGACATGTCAAGCGGAATAGTATTTGTTACGATACACTCTTTTATTGGAGAAGATGCTATTCTGTCAACGGCCGGACCTGAAAATACAGGGTGAACCGCGCAAACATAAACCTCTTTTGCTCCTTCTGCCATTAGTAATTTGGAAGCTTCACAAATCGTTCCTGCTGTATCAATGATATCGTCAAACATAACGCAAATTTTATCTTTTACATCACCTATAACATTTGCAGCGATAGCTTCGTTATGTTTATCTCTCCTTTTATCAATAATTGCAAGCGAACATCCAAGTTCTTTTGAGAAATATCTGGTTCTCTGAACACCGCCTGTATCAGGGCTGACGGCAACCATATCGTCAGGTGATATATTCAGTGTTTTCATATAATTAACAAGTATTGATGTTGCAAAAATGTGATCAACAAGGATATTGAAAAATCCCTGAATTTGGCCTGTATGCAAATCCATTGCCAAAACTCTTGTAGCTCCGGCGGTTGTAAGCAAATCGGCTACCAATTTTGCTGTTATAGCTTCTCTTCCTGAAGTTTTACGGTCTTGTCTTGCATAACCATAGTACGGAATAACCGCAGTAATGGTTTTTGCACTTGCACGCTTAAAAGCGTCAATTATGATAAGTAATTCCATCAAATTCTCATTAACAGGATTGCATAAAGGCTGGATAATAAATACATCATCACCTCTAACGCTTTCTTTTACCTGAACATAAATTTCACCATCGGCGAAGTTTTTAACTAACATAGGACCAATGGTTGTACCCAGATATTCGGCAATTTCCTGTGCCAATTTCGGATTTGAACGGCCCGCAAAAAGTTTGATGTCATGTGTCGGATTGATAGAGCGTTCAAGCTGCAGCAAAGTCTGTTCTTGGAGAGCCATGTGAATTTCCTTTCATATATATTTCAAGCATAACAATTATAGAACTTCATATTTTATTCTACAAGTCTGTTTTAAGATTTGTTTACTAAAATTCAAAGCCCATAAAAGAAATATTTTGCGCATTTGTTAAAAAAAATTAACATAAATTAATCAGGGGGCAATTTTACGCGAAAAAATAACTTTATATAAGTGGTAGATTATAAGGTTAGTTAAATATGGCGTACAATGTTTATCCATACTCTAAACGTGATATGCGTGCGCTTCCTGCGTTGCCGGAGGAAATGTTTGAGTTGCCTCCTGAGCCCAAACGGGGTGATTTGGAAGGCTATTTGGCTGCAAAAGATTTTGCAAGTCATGCATATTCGTCTTGCATGTATTCAAAAGCTCAGTTTAACATAAGACAACTTAATAATTTGCGTAGTGATATGACTGCAAAAGAGTATATGAACATCCTTATTAAACAGGGACAGGTTCCTGAAAAACATTTCAAATATCAAAAAAATGATGATGATGAAATTGTAACGGAAATCAACAGTTACAGAGATGTCGTGAAAAAAGTTATATTCAGTAATTCTGATGAAAAAACTCCGATTGTGAGTCGGTATTATAATCCTGACAGTGGTGAATTGGTCAAGGAAATAAAATATCATTCAAACGGAGAAACCGAAATTAAGAATTTTTGCAGGTCGGTAGATGACCTTTTAGCTGAAACAAAAGACACTGCCCCTATGCAGATAGAAGAGTATGCATATGTACCTATTAGCAGAAGTATAAATCCGTTTGAAAAATATGCAGGCTAAACTTATTTATAAAGTTTTTTAAGTTTTCCGTCTGTTGCCATATTGCCGATTAATTCGTCTATTGCTATTTTTAAATCGTCTGAACTTGCATCCTGGCGCATTGCAACTCCGTATGGTTCAGCGGAATACCTTTTAGGTAAAAGTTTTACCGATTTATCACCTGTGAAACCCATAAGAATTGTATCATCGGCAACAATACCGTCACCTTTGCCTGATTTCAGCATTTCATAAGCTTCCTGATATGTTTTTGCGCCGATAATTTTTGCGGCAGGATAGGTATCTCTGAGCGCTTTTTCTGCCGTTGTTCCGAATACAACAATCATAGGTCCGTACAGAACAGCCTGGTTTAAGGAAGTTATATCCGATTTTGCCCGAACCATGAGTGCCTGACCTGCAACATAATAGGCTTGCGAAAAATCAACGACTCTCAGTCTTTGTGATGTTATTGTCATTGTAGCGACCAAAATATCAACTTCTTTTGAATTCAGTTTTTCAATTCTGTTTCCGGCATTGACAGTTACAAATTTCACCTTGTTTTTGTCATCAAGAATGTATTGAGCAATTTCTTTTGCCAGTTCAATATCAATCCCCTGCAGATTTCCGTCTTTATCTCTGTACCCAAAAGGTTTTGTATCTTCTCTCACTCCAACAATAAGTTCGTTGCGATCTCTTATTACATCCAAATCCGAAATAATTTCCGGTTCAGTTTGCTTTTTACCGCAACCGGTTGTCAAGAAAATCAAAAAAATTAAACAACAAATTATCTTTTTTAACATAACCGAATTTTATAAAATTAAAACCATTAAAGCAAGTTTGTAAATTACGGGTTAAATTTTTAGTGCAGATGTGTTATAATAATGCCGGAGGATGTTATGTTCAGAGAACGCCGCTGTAAAATCACATATATTGCACACGGAGCTACTATTTACACTGAAGAAAACAGGCTTACGGATAATGAAAATTATCCGCCGCTGAATGAAGAAGGTAATGAAGAAATAGAAAGAATTTGTAATTTTCTCAAAATCAGGCGTGTTAAAAATGACAGAATATATTCATCCCAAGGTGCCAGAGCGTTAGAAAGCGCCGAAATAATCGCAAAAATTTACAAGAAATCAGTTGAAATTGATGAAAATCTTACTCCTCGCCTGCAGGGAGAGTGGAATAATCTTACGGTAGAAAAAATTCTCAAAAACAATGGGGATATTATAAAAACCATGATGAAATCTCCGGAAAAACCTCCATGCGAAGGTGCTGAACCCATAGCCGAATTTGTTGAGCGTACGGGTAAGGAACTTGAAAGACTTATTAAAGATAATCTTGGAAACAGAATAATAATTGTTACATATCCCGATGTTATTCAGGCTGCAGTTGTTTCTGCATTAAAACTGCCGCCGCAGGCGATGCTCAACTTTTCTATAAAAACTGGTAGCGCAACTCAGATTAGCTATTATAAAAATTCTAATCTGTTAAAATATTCGGGTTATCTCCCGATAAATTAAAATAAATTTTCAAAAAAGACCATTGAAAAACGCTTATCTTCTTTGCAAAAATAAGCGTTTAGTTATTTAGTGTAAACTATGACAAACCGAGAACTTTTCTGTACCAAGAAAATGACTCTAATTCAGAACCGTTGAATGTGGTTTTGAGGCATTGTTTCTTGAGATACGCTTCGAATTCATCATTGAATTTGGATTTTTTAACCTTTTCGGTCTTAATTGTGTCAGTTGTTCCCATCATTGTAACTCCTTCACGCTTTTATTAACCTACAGATTTCCATAGTTAATTATAACATGGATAAAATTATTTTTCCAGTAGTAAAACGTTTGTAAATTTTGGAAATTGCGTACTTTCGGCAAATGTTTTTGTAAATTTTTGTAAAGCCCTTGAAATTAAAGTATTTATGGTGATTTGAAATTAAAACATTACTTTACATAATTGTATTTTTCTGTTAGAATATTGAGCAACAGGGATGAGGAGATTTATTACGAAAAAACTGTTTTTTACGTCTTTTATTGCGTTAACACTTGGATTTAGCGGTATTGCAGGGGCAAGTATTCTGCCGGAGGCAAATGTGCTTTATCAAAAAGCTTGTTCGCTTGAGTATAAAGAACAATATTCCGATGCAATCCAGGCACTTTTGCAGGCAATACAAATAAGTCCGCGTGAGGCAATGCTTTATACAAAACTCGGCGGTCTTTATGCTGATACTCAGGATTATGAATCAGCTTTAAAAGCGTACAGAAAAGCTCTTGAGCTCAAACCTAATGACGCGTTTATTTATATAAGTATCGGCGGAATATACGAAAATAAAGGCGATTACGATAATGCGCTTTTATTTTACCAGCAGGCACAGAAAATTTTTCCTGCGTACAAATTTAATTATCTGAATATTGCAAATGCGCAATATCTTAACAAAAATTTTAAAGATGCAATAAAAAATTATGAGGCATTTTTGAGTGTTTATCCTGAGCACTTTGAAGCCAGAGAAAATCTTGCAAATTCTTACTTAATGGAAAATGATGTTAACAAAGCAATGACGGAATTTGCTACATTATACAAGAAAAATCCTAATGATTTTAACAGTTTCGGCAACTACGGTATCGCTTTATATAAGACAAAGGATTACAAAAAAGCAATTGAGTTTTTGAGTAAAGAACTTGAGAAAAATACGGATAACCTTTCTTGCCGTGTAACTTTGGCGCTTTCATATCAGGCAATTGAAGAAAACGACAAGGCATTGGAACAATATAATGCAATATTTAAGCAGGAACCGACTCTGAACGTTATTCGTTTTGATTACGCAAATCTTCTTGCAGATATGGGCCAAAACAAGGAAGCAATTGAACAGTACAGAATTTATATAAGCAAGTATCCTGATAACGGATATGCATACAAAAATCTCGGTATGGTTTTGAAGCGTGAGAACAAAATAAACGATGCCGTTAAAAATTTTGAGTATGCTATTCAGAAGAATGTCAGTGATCCGGATATGAAAAAAGCGCTGGCGGAATCTTATCATATCCAGAAAAATTATGAAAAGGCGCTGGAAGGCTACAATGAAATTCTTCTGACAGAGCCTAATAACTATGACATAAAACTGAATAAAGCTCTTGCTTTACATGCCTGGGAAAAATATCCTGCAGCGATAGATGTTTATACGGAACTTTTAAAAGTAAAACCGAATGAAGAAGTTTCAAAAAATCTCAATTCGGCATTGTTGACTCAGGCGAAAATATATTATGACGGCAAAGATTATTCCAAAGCGCTTCCTTATTATGAAAAGGTTACATCCCTTGATAAAGAAAACGGGTATCCTTATTACATGATGGCGAAAATTTATCGTTCCCAAAATGATACCGTGAAAGCGGGTGAATGTTATGAGCGTGCTATATCTTTAAGTCCGATGAATAACGAATACAGCAATGAATATGCTGATTTTATAACCGAAGTTTATAACAAAGAAATTAACAATACCTCTGATACTTCGCAGAAAAATTCCGACAAGGTAAGCAGTGCAGATGAAGATATTTCAATAGTTACGGTTTCATTTGAAGACGAAACTGCGCCGAAAGCGGAAGCGGACAGACAATATCTGAAACTTGTTGCCAGTGCGGATAAGAGTTATAAAAACAAAGAATATGATGCGGCGCTGGCTTCGTATAAAGAGGCTTTGGTTTTAAATCCGTCTGATGAACAGACTCTTTTAAAGGTTGGTAATGTTTACAGAGCGCAGAATGACTTTAAAAATGCAAGTTCTTATTATAAAAAAGCAATTTTATCAAATATAAATTATACTGATGCCTGGTTTAACCTTGGGCTTGCCTATGCGGAAGATAAGAACAACGATGAGGCGATAAAAGCGTTTAATAAAGTTATAGAAATTGATTCTAATTATGCATACGCGTATTATGCTCTTGGTATCGCTTACGAAGCAACGGGCAAAAAAGCAGATGCTGCAAAAAATTATCAGGCATTTTTGCAGTACAGTAATGACGAAAAGACAAAATCTTTTGTAAAATCTAAATTGGATAGCCTGCAGTAATGAAAAAACTTTTGCTTATATTTTCTCTTTTGGTGTTGTTGTTCACTACGGGTTGCAGTGAACAGGCATACATTGTTTTTAATAAACAGCCTATAACAAGGGAAAATATTTTGAACGCGTCATATCTTTTTGCAAAAGGAGAGCGGGTTTATTATATTGTTACGATACCTCCGAAAAAAGCGATAACTAAAAAACTTTTAATACAGGTTTATAAGCGCGATAATAAAGAAATGCGTTACGGATATAAGCTTGTTTATGGCAAAAATGTTTTTCTAAATGAAGATGAGCAATATTACTATACTGACTATTACGTTTTTGCTGATAGCGGGCTGTACGAATTTAAAGCATATTCCGCAGATAATCCGACAAAAGAGCTTGCATCCAATATTGTATATGTGGAATAATATCCGTTTTACCGGTTTAAATATTAAAGATTATGTTATTATTTAAAAAAGGAGAATTAATATGAGTGATACAAAAATTTCTGTTCTTACAATTATAGTCGAAAACGGCGCTGATACCCCTAAAATTCAGAGTTTTTTGTCTGAATACAGTTCTTGCATTATAGGCAGAATGGGTATTCCGCATTGTGAAAAGAATGTTCGTATAATTACGGTCGTTTTAGACGGTCCCGTTGAATCAATAAACGAACTTACAAACAAACTTGACGGTTTGGATAAAGTCAATGCCAGCGTAGTTTTTGCAAATGTTTAAGAATTATTTATTCTGTGCAATACCTGTTTGATATCCCGGAACTGTCAAAAATGCCGGGATAGTGCGTGCAATTACTTCGCCGACAGGCGTTCCCGGAGCCATTAGAGTTATTGCCAAACATAAATCGTCAACGTGCGGAGCAAAGTCTGTTGCTTTAATGTTTCTGTCAACTTTTTGCTTATACAATTTTTCGTTGATAAAGTTTGAAACTCTGTTTCCGGAAATAATTCCTGCTGCAAGCGCAATTCCCGTAACAGTTACTGGCGGAATTGCTCTTAAAGCTCTGTTTATGTATTTTATACTTCTGTTCAAGAGTTTTACGCGCCTGCCTTTTTTGCTGTTTTCTATTGCGTTTAAAAGAATTTTTCTGGCAAATTTACAATTTTTAGTGATCTGTGGAACTTTTGAGAGAATCTGCGTTTCGTATTTTCTGTACAATCTTGAAGCGCCGCCTACGAAAGCGACAGGAACTGCAACATTGCCAAGTATTTGATTTAGCGCTTCCTTGAGTTTTGCTTTAAAGTTTTCTTTTTTGTCAAATATCGCACCGCCGGTTAACCCGCCAAGCACAGAACCGCCCGCAAGTGCAAGTATCTCTTTTTCCTCTATTTTCAAGGATTTAGGTGTAACTTTAAACAAAGCCCAGTCTTTCATTTTTATGTTCTTTAAATTTTTGATGAAGAATCCCTGTTTATGAGCAATAATTCCGAATGCCGTAGCCGTACCCATTGCTGACGTTAACAAAACGCCGCGTCTTACACGCTTCGGGGCTGTATTTTCAGAACCTTTAAAAGATGTAACAGGATTGATTGACATGTCTGTTTCCTAAATTCTATATCTATAAATACCCTAAAAAAAAATTTTTGCCTTTTACAATACACATTGTTACAAAAATTAAATAATGTAACATTTTTGTTAAGCATGTAGTAATAACTATTGCATTTTTTAATTGTAATGACTACAATTATTAAGCACTGTGGCGAAATATGTTAAATTTTTGCAACATTCTCAAAAAAAATAGCAATATTTACCCAAAGTGTAACTTTATAGAAATATATAGTTTAGATGTGTGTATGTACTCGGTAAGGAAATGACAGTAGAAGCAGTAAGTGTAAAATTAAATCGTACCCGTAAAGATAATAACGGGCAAAACAAACCGAATAATGGTGAAGTTACGATAAAAAGAAATTTACCCGCAACTAAGCCTGATCAGGTTTCTTTTGGCGGTGCGGAAAATATCATAATTAACTTTATGGATGGTATTGCCCGAGGTGGTTTTATTGCGTCATTTTTAGCACAGGATTTTGTCGGCATGGTTGCGCCAAGAGTCGGCGAAGGCTTAATGAGAAACAGTGAAGAAACAGGACAGTTAAACTGGGATTTTGCAAGACGTGAAATGCTTAGAGAATGTTTGTCCGGCCCAAGTGTATTCATTATTCCTTGGACCATGCTCCATTTCATAAAGAAAGCCGGTACTGCAAATAATGTTCCTGTTGATTACATAAAAGGTTTGGGCGGTCAATTTGCTCAATATACCGAAAAAGGCGGTGTTGACTTTACCGATGTAACCAAGACAAAACGTGAATTTTATACTCAGGTATATGAAAATGTACTGAGAACATCAACGGAAGGCATGCCTGAAGCTGATATAATATCCGAATCTCAAAGATTTGCTGATGAATTACTTGAAGTTGAAAAATCAAAATCAAAAGGATTTTTCAAAAATATCAGAGGCAAAGCTGTTGAAGGTTCAAAAGAGGACAGACTTGCAAAATTAACTGATGAATTCGTTGCAATCCGTAAAAAATATACAACTCCGGGCACAAAGCATTGGAATGCTGAATTGGCCTATGGCGATGATAAGAAAATTGTTGAGCATTTCAAAGGTTTTACAGGCAAACTTGTTGATTATACAAACGATATAACCGGCAATGTTAAAAGACTTGCCGGGGAAAATAAATCATTGCCTGAAATTCTTGAATATGTACAAGGTCATACAAGACGCCGTATGGGTTCACGTGCTATCACGAATATAGGCATGTGGCTTGCCGTTGTTACTTTCTACTTCTTTATTCCTAAGATTTATAATTTAGGTTTGAACGGTAAAAACCCTGGTATGAACGGAATTTCAACCGATGAGCAGGATAATGTAATTTTTGGTAAAAATGATGATAAAGACCTCAAAAAGTCCAAAGATAAAAAAGTTATGAAAGACAGCGCAGAAGTAAGCTTTGGAGGCAAAGCAAATCTGTTTAAGGGTGTTTCAAACGCTTTGGATAACAATAAATTAGTTAAAGGCATTTCAGATTTCTTTGAATTTGACGGAGCATCAATGACTGTTAATTCAACACTGGCATTGTTGTTCGGTTTCTGCTTGCCTACAAGATTAAAAAATTCAACGGATAAACATGATACCAGAGAAATTTTAAGACGTGATTTGGTAAGTTTCTTCTCTATCTTGTTCGGAGCAAAAACATTGTCACGCATGTTCTCTAAAATGCTGGCTGTTACTTCTGGTCTTGCACTCAATACAACACCTGCGGATCATACAAATATATTCAGAAAAGTTAAGAACTATATTACTCCGAATGGCGGTATCGGAATACTCCAGAGTGATGAAATCGTTGCAAAATACAGCCATATTGACGATTACAAAGGCGGTATTAATGATTTCTTCAGTTATGTTCAGGATAACGGCGGTAACGTTAAACGTATGTTGCGCATAGATAAAGATATCAAGGCTAATGTTGAAAAGATCATGGGTAAAACTCTTGAAGAATGTGAAAACACTGAAATTATTGAGAAATTTAAAACTCTCAACAGAGAATCATCACCGCAATTGAAGAAAATATATGAAATATTGAGTAACCCGAATAATAATCTGGTAAGACGTGCTAAAACTCTGAACAGTAGTTTCGGCTTCCTGTCCATCATCGTTCTTGTACCTGCATTTATGATATGGCTTGCAAGACATTGTGAACGCATGACGAAACGTGATGTTATGAAAGAACAGTTCTTGAATATCGCAAAAGATTATATGAACGAAGACTTTGTAACTGCTGATAACGAAAAAATCAGAGCTTTGGATGAAAAAGTTCTGGCAGACGTTAAAGCAGGCAAGATTTACGGATTTAAGTTTGATGAAGAAACAAATACAATTCGTGATTTACAAGGTAAAGCAAGACAGGTATCAGATATCAGAGTCCTGATTAAAAAACATATTGATATGCAGATGCCAAAAGAGAAAAAGCATAAAATACATAAATAAGATTTCCTTACAACATCAGAACATATACAGCAAGAGAGAAAGATGGCGGCGTAAAAACCGCCATCTCTTTTTATTTTCGGGATTGAAATTATTTTAAAATGAGTTATAATATAAATGGGCGTAGCCGCGAGGATTTTACACGGTGTTGCCCGTTTTTTATGGGGTTGTTATTTTAAAATAGTGAGTTATGATATAAGTAGGATTTATTTAATTCCACCATAGGAATTGGACTTATGGAACGCGATTAAGTAAGTCCTTATTTATTTCCCATACAATTGCATATTTGGGAATTTAGCATTTGAACGTAAATTTTAATAGCTCTCTATTCTAGTCGTTTTGCGGATACAGGTATTCTCATCAATTTTTAATATAAAGCAGAGGGTGTTTTATATGAAAAAATTTCTGATTTTATTTTTGTTTTTTATGGCTTGTATTTCCGCTAACGCTGAGGTTTTTACGGGTGGGGTTGAAAAAACAGGACTTGGTTCGGGCTCATTGATTCTTGATGCCGATACAAATCAGCCTGTTGCGGATGTTAAAATAACCATTCCGCAAAAGAATTTTACGACCTATACAGATGAAAATGGCAGGTTTTCACTATCCGCAAAAACTGATTCCGCTATGATAATGTCTATAGAAAAAGAGGGTTATCGGCCATATTCCATAACAATTGATAAAACGGTTGCCAATAAACCGCTTGTAGTTGCTATAGAAAAAAGTGCGCCAAGTGACATTATAATTAATTCGGGCTGGCAGCATTTGGGGGATGACAGCTATTCGTCAAATTCCGCAAACTGTGCTGATTTCCATGAAAAATCAAAAGGTGCTTATTACAGTCAAAATTTCAAAATACCTGTTGATAGCGTTATGTCAAAATACTATCTTGTTATAGGTTCAATTATCGGAATTGACAGTCTTATGGCGCAAAAAATGGGGCAAAACAGAATTAAATCGTCTTATGCAACGCCCCCTGAAATTTTTTTGAACGGTATAAAAATTGCAAATATTGAACTTAACGGTGATGCCCAGCGTTTTGAACTGCCTAAAAACCTTATAAGAAAAGGTACGGAAAATGAGGTGACAATTAGAACAGGTAAAAACATGGCATCAACCTCAAGAATTGATTATGATGATATAGAATTTATGAACCTTTCGGTTATTTCAGAGTAATATTTCTTAATAAATTAGCGCTAAGGGGCAATTAAAATTTTTACGGCCTTTAAATTAATTATAAAAGGAGTAACAGGTGAATGGCGATTAATCCGATTGGTCGTAATTATTATTTTATAAAAAATAATCAGATTAATAATAATCAGCCGAGTTTTGGTGCCGTTAAAAAGATTAATCTTCAGTATATTAAAGACCATCGTTTCCATTTGCTTCCGGAAAGAATGCAAAGAGCGGTTTTGGCAGAACTTGATAAATTTCAGGGCAATTACAGGGCAGAGGGTATTCGTTCGCTGTTGCAGCTGCACAAAGACACTTATGCCAAATTGGCTGATGCAAAAACATTAAAAGATGTCAAGAAAATGTTTCCTGAATTCAAGGATTTGGTTGATTTTGCCAAAGTTTCCGCTGAATTTCCTTGTATAACAAAGGTATTAAAGGCTCATAATATTCAGCCGGAAGATTTTTCACTCATGTTTTTAAAAGATTTATGGCTTCCGACAAAATTAAAAGATGTATGCAATAAATACGGTTTTACAAGTCCGTCAGCGTTAAACGAAGTTATGGCAAGGATAAAAATGCCTCGTTATGATAAAAATTATACGATATTAATGCAAACATCGGAAGAAGCCGGAAATCGTGCGTTCGCAGAAAGAACACTACTTACAGATACTCCGGCAATAGGCAGAGAAGCACTAAAAACGGCAAGAAGAATGGCTCAATCTCCTGAAGCAAGAGCAAAACATGATGAGAGTTTAAGAAAATTCTATCAGGATCCGCTACAACGGGAAAGAATAGGCGCCATTTCCAAAAGACAGTGGGCACTTTGTCCTGAAATAAAAGAGGCTATGGCTGCATATTTGGAAGAATTTCCTATTGCAAAAGCCGCGTTTGCCAAAGAAGGAAGCGGTATTGAGTTAACCAAAAGTGATAGAAGTGCTATTCGGGCTTTTTATAAAAGTTTTTGGGATGCGCATCCGGAACTGAAAAAACTTTTGGGCAAAGCCCGCACAAAAGCCGCAAACGAAGTCAGTAAATCCTGGAACGCTTAGTGTTAAAAAATTGACCTGCCTAACTATTTAAGGTATACTTGAGACGGAAATAGAGGGAGTGTTTCTGCATGAGAATACCGCCTATACAGGGTGCTGATGTCCATAATTCAGCAAATTTCGGCAAAATTTATATGGTCAAAACGTCGCCTATATTCAATAATTTATTCCGCTATACGGATCAATCTGCCGTAAAAGTATCTAAAATTGACGGAATAAGATATATTGAGGATACGGAGATTTTGAAGAATAAAGAAATTATGTCTATGATAAAGAGTAATGAATATTTGCAGGAGCTTGCCAAAAGAAAAGATATATTTATAAGATATTTTGAGTACAAAGCACCGGCAAACGTTTTTGATGAAAGGGTTGTTACCCACCGTTATGCTGATTTGTGGGGCTTAAGCGATTCCAAAGCACATGTTGTTAGGGAAAGGCTATCATTCTTCAATGTCGGTGAACCGACTTCTTCGCTGAACGTTGTAAGCGAATGGTGGTGGGCATTCTTAATAAAATTCAGAAGATAATTTACAGTGATGTTAAAACAGCTTTAAGATGATCATCTTGTAAGTGATTAAACGCAGTTGCACGTGAGGTTTCATCCAGCGCACCTAAGGATTTTAGGACTTCGGATGCCTTTAAAACAAGAGTTTGATTGTTACCCGTTAAAAGTTGTTTGATTTTGTCGGCATTTTGAGAAACTTCAAGTGCCGTATAAACAAAATTACTGTCGTTATACAGTTCATTGTCAATGAGCGAAAAATCAATTTTTACATCATCAAGCAATTTTTTTATCTCATAAACTTCGTTCTTTGTGTTCTTATCTTCATCAAAAAGGTATTCATCATTTTCCGTCAGGGTTTCAAATTTATTTTTTGCGTTAGCCAAAACAGTTTCTGTCATACTGTTTTTGTCGCCGGATAGTATTAAGTTAAATACTTCCCAAAGATTAAAGTCCAGAACGGAAGATAGCGGAATAATTTCCCCTAAACCATTGATAATATTATTCAAAACAAGTATTCCGGAATCTGTATCTCTGTCAATTAATTCCGTTAAATCTTCAAGATACGGAATTTGCCCCGCGATATTTTCCGACATTGCAGATGTTTTCATAACATCAATAAGCGTTTTTACTGCGGTTTTATCGCCGAATGAGATAAGAAAATTAACCCCTTCAAATTTTTCAAATTCGTCAGGTGAATTTAATTTTTCAACAGCTTGATTATAACTTTCTCTGTCATTAAAAATCCCTAAAGTGCCTGCGCAGTTTTGGGCAAGAAGTGAATTTTCGCTGAAAGCATATTTTCTCAACAGCGGAAGCGCCAGAGAATCCTGAATGTGTGAAAAATATTTAGCGCAGTATGTTTTTTCATCTTCGGAACCGTTTTCAAAAATTTCCAGAATTTCATCCGTTAAGTCTTCATCCGAATACAGCGCCAGAGTTGATGTTATAAAATCATCATAAAACGGAGAATAAATTCCAAGCAGTTTTAGTAAATTTCTGTAATTGGACTTATTACATGCTCTCTCAAGTCTTTCCGACACATTTTGCTTTATGAAGTCAAACAAATAATCATCCTGATCTATAAGCTCTTTGAACAATTCGGCATCAGCATTGTCTATAAGTTCACGTGCAACCTGCTCATAATCAGTTCTGTTTTTTCCTGTAAGTTTCTTTAATCTTTCGTTCATTAGTCTAAATAAAACGCAGTAACGACTTTATGACCGTCTTCCGCATACTGAACTGCGTTGTGTAAAGTCTTACTGGTATGAGATAAGAAACATATTAACTGGTTGCAATCGTCAATAATTTCTCTGTTACAAATTCTTGAAGCATCGGCTAACGTCATCATTGCTCTGTCTGAATGTTCTATTATGTTTGGAACGCCGATAAGCTGGTTTTGAACATCACTTGGTTGTTGTCCGATAGTCTGTGGTAAAACAACTTTTAATTTATCAGGATTAGCTTTCATAGCACCGCGAATTGCTGCAGCGTTTGTTCCTGAAGAACCGCCTGATGTTATAATTGTGTTACCTTGCATAACAAGTGCCATTGCGATAGTTTCAATGGTCTGCTGATGTGTAATTGGAAGATTTCTGCTTCCGATAATGGCGATTTTCTTAGCAGACTGCTGAATGGTAGCCAATTCCATTGCTAATTCATCAACGGTATTCGGGTCCTCATCTGCCTTATCCATATCGTCTAAAGGTACAACAATAGACGGCTGCTCATTATCGTCTTGTTTATCACGTGAGTTTAACAGTATATCATCCATAAACATCATCCTTTATAATAAAATTGCAATTCACATTTTCTTGTCATATAATACTAGCACAAAAAATCTATTTTGGGAATACGGGATATGGAAAATTTATTAGAAAATCTTAATAAAGAGCAGCAAGATGCCGTAACTACAATGCATGGGGCTCTTTTGATACTGGCTGGCGCAGGTTCCGGAAAAACAAAAGCGCTGACTACCCGTATTGCCTATATGATTAAAAACGCAGTATTGCCAAGAGATATTTTGGCGGTAACTTTTACCAATAAAGCCGCAAGAGAAATGAAAGAGCGTCTGGGGTTTATGCTGGGCGAAAAAACCGTAAAACATATGTGGGTAGGTACATTTCACGGTATTTGCGGGCGGATTTTGAGAGAAAATATTGAAAATTACAAATTCCCGTCAGGCAAAAGCCTTGATAAAAACTTTACCATATATGATGAAAACGATTCCATTGCCGTAATTAAACAGGCTTTGAAGAAGCTAAAATTTGATGAAAAACTATATCAGCCAAAACTTATAAAAGCCGTTATCTCTGATTCAAAAAACAAAATGGTTGACGCTGAAAATTTTCAGACTTTTGCAAGAGATTTTAAATCCCAGAGAATTGGTGAGGTTTTTGCCGAATACGAAAATATTTTAAATAACAACAATGCTATTGATTTTGATGACATGCTTTTGCTAACGGTAAAACTGCTTGAGCAAAATCCGCAGATTAGAAAATATTATTATTCAAGATTTAAGCATATTTTGGTGGATGAATATCAGGATACCAATCAGGCGCAGTACAGGCTTGTAAATATGCTTTACACAAATTTAGATACTGAAATCCCGCCCGAAAGATCAATTTGCGTTGTCGGTGATGTGGACCAGTCTATTTATAGCTGGCGAGGTGCGGATTATACAATTATTCTGAATTTTCAGAAAGATTTTAAAAATGCGAAAATCGTTAAATTAGAGCAGAATTACCGCTCAACCGCAAATATTCTGAATGTTGCAAACGCTATCATTGAAAACAATGTTGACAGAGTTGAGAAGTTTCTTTATTCCCAAAAAGGCGACGGGGAACCGATAGAGTACTTTGAGGCTCAGGATGAAGCAGATGAAGCTAATTATATTGTAAGTAAAATCAAAGAAACTTCCGGTGGCGATTATAATCGTTTTGCGGTTTTGTATCGTACAAATTCCCAATCACGTGCCATAGAAGAAGCGTGTATGGCGGCAGGTATTCCTTACAGAATTTATGGCGGTCTGAAATTCTATGACAGAAAAGAAATAAAAGATATTATTGCCTACTTAAAATTAATCAATAATACCAATGATTCTCAGAGTTTTAAACGCATAGTCAATGTTCCGAAACGTGCAATAGGCGATACTACGGTTAAAAATCTTCAGCAATTTGCGGATGAAAACGATGTCAGCCTTTTTGAGGCAGTGAAACTTCTTGACACCGAAGAAAACGATTTTTCGCCGAAAGTCAGAGAAAAATTAAAAGAATTTTGTGAACTCATTTTGAAATTTAAAGATGCCCAAAATTCGTATTCTTTGCATGAATTTGTAACTCTTGTTATTGAAAAAACGGGTTATTTAGCTGAATTACAGCTTCAAAATAACCCTGAAGCAGAAGCGGATATTGAAAACCTGCAGGAATTAGTTAATGTTGCGGGTGAATTTATTCCCGAAGATAACGATAATATTTTGGGCGAATTTTTACAGCAGGTTGCTTTGGTATCGGATTTAGACAGTATGGATAACATATCAAATACCATTACTCTTATGACATTACATTCGGCAAAAGGCCTTGAATTTCCTGTTGTATTTATTGCGGGGCTTGATGAAGGGATTTTCCCGCATCAGCGCTCTTTGAATATCCCAAAAGAAATGGAAGAAGAACGCAGATTGATGTATGTCGGTGTGACAAGAGCGGAAGAAAAATTGTACCTTACTACTGCTCAGCGCAGGCAAACCTGGGGAGATACCAGATACTATTCTCCAAGCAGATTTATAGAGGAAATTCCTGCTAATTTGCTCAATAAAACAGGTTTTGAAGGCAGTACATCATCTTCATCAACTTTCAGAAATGCGGTTTCGAAGGCAAAAACAGGGTACTCTGATTATTCATATGGGAGTGTTCAGGCTGACAGTGACGGATATGTAAAGCCGTCAAGCAGTTTCGGCAAAAATTTTGTGGCACCGCAAAAGAAAAATTCATATAATCAAAACTCATATTCTCAAAATGCGTACAAGAAACCTCAAAGAACCCCGAACAAAGCCATTGTCGTAAAATCTGCCGTAAATAAGGCAAAGGAAGAAGAAAAAATCAGAAAATTTTTTGAAGATAATGCTATTAAGCGTATGCTGAAAGAACGTGAAGAGCAGATAAAAAATGCGGAAATTGAAGAACAAAAACGAGCTCAGGAAAGAGAACGCAGAGCGTTTGCCGAAGAATTTTTCTCAGAGGGCGATCGTGTTTTTCATGATAAACTTGGTGTCGGCCATATTCTTTCTGTTAAACCAATGGGCTCAAGTGCAATTTATACAATAGATTTTGGCCCTCAGGGCAAGAAGGCTCTTGATGCAAATTATGCAAGATTAAAGAAATTCTAATATCCTCTAAATATATGTTGACTTTTTGGAAAAAATCATTAATTTTGTAATTAAGAAGGTTTAAAAAGAGGTATTTGTTATGACATCATTATCAGGAATTTACGCAGGTTTAAACAGCACGTATGCTTATCTTGCATCTCAGTACAAAGACGGTTTAACACTTGAAAATATTGCGGAAGCACGTACCAAACAGGAAAATTTGGTTAATTTGGATCAAACATTTGCATCATATTTGCAGACGAATTTTACAACGCTTGATAAAGACGGAGACGGAGTTATTTCTCCGCTTGAGGCTTCCAATACATTTTCTCAAATGTCATCCGGCGGTTTGACCAAAATGCAGTTAACACAACTTCAGGCGTCAGGTGCGACAGGTATCTCCAGCAGTGATTATGCATTTATTCTTGAGAACTTTGATGCTATAGATTCTAACGGTGACGGTAAAGTTACGGATGCCGAAATTGCCGCATACAAAATGACCGCAGCTAAAATGGAAAAAGAAGATGAAATGCGCGATAAATTTGCAACGGATATGTCGGTATTTTACGGCAGCGAATCATCTTCTTCAACAGGTGCTTACAGTATTTTGAGTTATAAGTACAAAAATAACAGCAATAACAACAATTAAGTATTTTTTATAAAGACTGCTCATACATTTTGCTTGCCACAGAAATCGTTTGTGGTATAATTCTGTTGACATTATTTATGTCAGAGAGTATGAAACAGTAATTACCCAAAGAGGGTATGAAGGAGCAGTTTATGACAACAAGTACAGCTGTTGATTTCAGAAAGCTTGATGAAATCTTACAAAATTACGGCTATCAAAAGTCTAACCTTATTGCCATATTGCAAAAGGTTCAGGAAGTTTACAAATATTTGCCCGAAGATGCTATGACGTATATCGGGAACAAAATTGAAGGTTTATCACCTGCAACGGTTTTTGGTGTTGCAACTTTCTATGCACAATTTTCATTAGATCCGAAAGGGAAATATGAAATTAAGTGCTGTGACGGTACGGCGTGCCACGTTAGAGGTTCAATGCCTGTATTAAATGCTGTCAGACAAAAATTAGGTCTTAAAGAAGGCCAAACAACAACTGCTGATGGTATGTTTTCACTTGAAACGGTAAGCTGCCTTGGTGCTTGCGGTCTTGCACCTGTTGTTATGATTAACGAAAAAGTTTACCCACAAATGACATCAGATGCAATCAGTATTGCGTTGAACGAAATTATTGAAAAGGAGAACGCAAATGGAAACAACTAACATGAATATTGATATTGTTGAAGAACAAAAACGCGCGCAGGAAAAAATTAAAGAACAGGGTTTGAGAGTTCTTGTTTGTGCCGGAACCGGCTGTGTTGCAAACGGTTCTTTAAAGGTTATAGAAAGATTCAGAGAATTGGGCGCCAATGTTTCAACTCTTACGGACTACGATAAAGTTACCATTGTTCCGACCGGATGTCACGGTTTTTGCGAACAGGGTGTTTTGGTTATTATCCCTGAAAAACACGTAACATACGTTAAAGTTAAACTGGCTGATGTTGATGAAATTTTTGAAAGCCATATCAAAGGCGGAGTACCTGTTGAAAGATTACTTTACAAAGATCCTAAAACAGGTGAAGCTGTTCATAAAAATGAAGAAATTAATTTTTACGCAAAACAAACCCGTACCGCTCTTGCAAACTGCGGTAAAATCAACGCCGAAAGTCTTGATGAAGCAATTGCGGTTCATGGTTATGAAGCTTTATCAAATATTCTTAAACAAAATAATCCTGATGCAGTTATTCAGGAAATCTTGGATTCAGGTTTAAGAGGAAGAGGCGGAGCAGGCTTCCCTACAGGTTTAAAATGGAAATTTACAGCAGCAAATAAAGGCGGAAAATCCTATGTTGTTTGTAACGGTGACGAAGGTGACCCGGGTGCTTTCATGGACAGATCTGTTATGGAAGGTGATCCTCATAAATTACTGGAAGGTATGGCAATTGCCGCTTTTGCAATCGGTGCTGACGAAGGTTATATTTATGTTCGTGCAGAATATCCGCTTGCAATCAAACGTTTAAGAAAAGCAATTGCGGATGCTGAAGAACGTCATTATTTAGGTAAAAACATTATGGGAACGGATTTCTCATTTGTTCTTCATATTAAAGAAGGTGCAGGTGCATTTGTTTGCGGTGAAGAATCAGCTCTTATCGCATCAATTGAGGGTGAACGCGGTATGCCAAGACCAAAACCGCCATTCCCTGCAAATAAAGGTTTGTTCGGCCGTCCGACATTGATTAACAACGTTGAAACTTTGGCAAACGTACCTGTAATTATGCTCAAAGGTGCAAAATGGTTCTCATCAATGGGTACTGAAACTTCTAAGGGTACAAAAACATTCGCTCTTACGGGTGAAGTTAACAACACAGGCCTTATAGAAGTTCCTATGGGTACTACATTGAGAGAAATCATTTTTGACATTGGCGGCGGAATTAGAGGCGGTAAGAAATTCAAAGCGGTTCAAATCGGCGGTCCGTCAGGCGGATGCTTAACTGAACAACATCTGGATTTACCTATGGATTATGAAAGTCTTACAAAAGCAGGCGCAATGGTAGGTTCAGGCGGTTTGGTTGTTATGGCCGAAGATACTTGTATGGTTGAAGTTGCACGTTTCTTCATGAACTTCACTAAGAACGAATCTTGCGGAAAGTGCGTTCCTTGCCGTGAAGGTACAAAGAATATGCTTAAAATCTTGGAAAAGATTGTTGCAGGCAAAGGTGAAATGGAAGATTTGGACAAACTTGAACAACTGGCTTTAACTGTAAAAGACGGTTCTTTATG
>JAGCBH010000039.1 GCA_017652265.1 bacterium | reverse complement strand
TAATTTGTGTTGCAAAAAATGCAGATTAACGACAGTGAAAAGGGCCCGACGACGGAGCGCTCATAAACAAGACTTGACATAAATTCCTTTTCCCTTTTCCTATTGATTTCCGACGACAATGTAACAATTGTCGTTTTTTTTTGAATTTTGCGTAGAGTGAGGTGCATAGCACCGAAACTTGAAGTAGCGCGGAGTAAGTGAACGAAAATTTTGCGAAGCAAAATGTAGTGAACGACTACGAAGCGTGAAGCAATAATTCAAATTTACCGACGAGCAGAGCCGCGAAGCGAACGTAGTGAGCGTAGAGTTGAGTGCGCGACGGCAAAAGTGATAAACTTTTGACGCAAGTGCGAACGCCGGCGTTTAATGCGAGGCGGATGTTATACTTTATAAATCACTTTCCTTTATTTGCCTTTTATGTTACAATTTATGGTGCTACTGATTTTATCGGGAACTTATTGTTGAAAATTTCGTCATTCTCATTAAAAGAAGTAGTGGAGGAAGTTTTTTATGAAAGAAAATCAATTGGTTAAGAATATTATAGCGGGAGCGCTAACCGTTACACTGTCGGTACTTTTTGCAATACCTGCCATGGCTGAAACTCCGCAAGGCTTATATGATTATGTATGGCGGAATGTCAATGCAAAATATGTTGATCAGACAAATAATCAGCAAAACTGGTTGAGATGGCGCTATAAATATGATGACGTAATAAAGACTGATGAAGATGCATATGTTGCCATAGAGACCATGCTTGCAAGTCTTAACGATCCTTATACAAGATTTTTGAATCCGAAAGAATTTGCGGAAGAAACAAGTTCAATACAAGGCTCTTTAAAAGGTATCGGTATACAGATAGCTGTAAAAGACGGTAAACTTATGGTTATAGCGCCGTTAGAGGATACTCCTGCAGAACGCGCCGGAATAATTGCGGATGATGAAATTCTTGAAATTGACGGAGCCAGTACAAAAGGTATAACTGTTGATAAGGCTGCAGAAAAAATAAGAGGTCCGGAAGGTACTCAGGTAAAACTTTTGATAAAACGCAAGGATGTTGCACCTAAACTATATACGGTTACAAGGGCAAATATTGTAGTTAAATCAATTTCAAGCAAGACGCCTTTTGAAACTCAGGTTCCTTCAAACATTGAATACATAAGAATAAGTTCATTTTTGAGCCGAAATTTAGTGAAAGAATTTACAAATGTACTTGCGGATTCAATGAACAAAGACGGTTACATTATAGATTTGCGGTCAAATCCGGGCGGATTGTTGACTAATGCAATTGACATATCTGATATGTTCTTATCGGGCGGGGTTATTGTAAGCACAATTGACAGAGACGGTTACAAAATCTCTCAGAGAGCTGCAAAGACAGTTTATACAAATAAACCGCTTGTTGTAATTATCAACAAAGGCTCTGCATCGGCCAGTGAAATATTATCGGGAGCTCTGAAAGACCACGGCAGGGCTGTTATAGTGGGTGAAAATTCTTTCGGAAAAGGCTTAGTGCAGGAGGTTAACAGACTTCCTTTAAATTCAGGTATGAATATTACAATACAGAAATACTTAACGCCAAACGGCAGTGATATTCATAAAAAAGGGATAAAGCCGGATGTTGAAATTGAAATGACTGATGATAACATCAAAAATAAAGATGATGTTCAGCTCAAAAAGGCAATAGAAGTTCTGAATACTATGATTAGGGGCGGATCTGTCGCAATCAGATAATGAGATTTAAAGAGTGGGTATACAATAAAAATATAAAGGAAGGAGTTGATTTAATCAGTCAACTTCTTTCTTCACGCGGAATAACAGAACCCGATGCCGTTAAGGAATTTTTGAATCCGCTTGAAATGGATATAACATCCCCTTATGAATTTACAGATATGGAAAAGGCTGCCAGCAGAATAGTCTCTGCAATTGAAAATAACGAAAAAATTGTTATATATGGGGATTTTGATGCTGACGGAATGACATCAACGGCTGTGTTATTTAAAACACTTATTTATTTGGGTGCTGATGCGGATTATTATATTCCCCAAAGGGATAAAGAGGGACACGGACTTGTAAAATCAGCCCTTGTCGGTCTAATTACTAAACATAAACCTAAAGTTGTTATTACCGTAGACTGCGGGATAAGTAACTTTGAAGAAGTTGCGTTTCTTAAAAGTTTTAAAATTGATACAATAATTACCGATCACCACGAAGCAAAAGATGAATTACCTAAATCCTTTGCAATAATTAACCCTAAAGCGCAGAATGCCCTTTCTGATAATTTGAGTATAAGAAAGATAACTGAATTAACATATCTTGCCGGTGTAGGGGTTGCTTTTAAGCTTAGTCAGGCGCTTTTGGAAAAATGTGGGAAAACAGATTTTGTAAAAGAGCTTCTTCCGCTTGTTGCAGTAGGTACAATAGCAGACTTAGTGCCGTTGTTAGGTGAAAACAGAAATTTTGTAAAAAGAGGACTTGAGCTTATAACACGGCATAAAGGCTTGAAAGCCATGTTAGAGGGCGCGGGTTATGATATTTCAAAAGAAATAACATCTGAGACCGTAGCTTTTGGTATAGCACCAAGACTTAATGCATCCGGCAGGCTTGATACCGTTGAGAGTGCCATGAAGCTTCTTTTGAGCGATAATCCTGTTGAAATAAATTTTGCTGTGCAAACATTAAACGAATTAAATGCGGCAAGGCAGGCTCTTTGTTCTAAAGTTTTTGCACAAGCGGATGAAATGTGGCATAAAGAGGGGATGAAATCGCCTGCGGTAATTCTTTGTAATCCTGAATGGCACATAGGTATTGTCGGAATTGTTGCTTCCGGTTTTGTTGAAAAATACAATAAACCTGCATTTTTGATGAATTATTCTGAAGAAGAAAAAAAATATCGCTGTTCTGCACGAGGCATCAAAGGTTTAAATATCTTTGACATAATGAATGAAAACAGCCGGTATTTTGAAACATTTGGCGGTCACGAACTTGCGGGAGGTTTTACCTTTTCAGGAGAAAAATATTCGTTTGAAGAAGTTAAAAATGCAATAAATTCAACCATAAATGAAATGCTTGACGGGAAAGAACTAAAACCTGTTATAGAAGTTGATTTAAAACTCAAGCCCGAAGATATTACTTCTGACCTGATAAACAGGCTTAAAATACTTGAACCGTGCGGAGCTTCTAACCCGTCACCGGTTTTTGCGCTTGAAAATCTGACTGTTTGCGAAAAGAAATTAATGGGAGATGATAAATCTCATTTGAAGTTGTTTTGTGATGCTCCAGGTGCGCAAAAGTTGACCTGTTTATGGTGGAAAGCAGGTAATCTGCCTTTACAGCAGGGCAGTAATATTGATGTTTTGTTTCATCCTGAAATTAACGAATATAACGGTAATACCTATGTTCAGTTAATTGTACACGATTTGCATTCTGATGACATCAAGTATGATACGGAAGATGAAAATATTAACAAATTAAATATATTTGATCACCGCAACAAGACGGATATTTTGCCTATGGTGAATGAATATGTCAAAAATACAAAATATACAATCGGTGTTTTTGCCGAAAGCAAATCGGTTACTGATACTTTAAAACCGTATAAGGCACTGACTTCAAGAATTATTAACAGGGATACTCTGAAAAATGTTGATGTCATTATGTTTTTTGATTATCCTGCGGATAAATTTTTGTTTTCACAAATATTGGAACAAACCGGCGCGAAGATTTTGCATTTTATGAATTTTCAGGAAAAGAAATTCACGGATGAAGAGATTGTTTCAACCGCTCTTAAAATGATAAAATATGCAATAAGCAATAATGACGGCATAATAGAATATTATAAGTTTACAAGTTTTCTGGGGCTTTCAATGGAAGCATTGCAGATTTTGTTTTCAATTTTAGCCAAGACCGGTTTTATAAAAATAATTTCTGAAAAAGACAATTCCATAAAAGTAAAATCAGGAGATGTAACAGATATTGCACTTGTTTATCAGGCTGATGAGTATGCGGATTTAAAAGAAGCAATTCAGTCAAGTCGGGAGTTTCAGCACTTTTTAAGAAAAGAAAATCTTGAAAATTTGGATATGATTGCAAATATTAATTAACTGACATTTACAATATTTAATCAATTTGCTCTCATGTGTATTTCTTGTATTATAATATTGTTGTATCTTATATTTGGAGGCTCAATTGAGTGAAATTTTTTCAATAAGAGGCGGAACAGCGCTTAAAGGCGAAGTTAGAATAGGCGGTGCCAAGAATTCGGTACTGAAACTTATGGCTGCATCTATTCTTGTTCCAGCTCCCGTTAAAATATACAATGTACCTGACCTTACTGATGTTGAAATTATGATAGAAGTTATCCGTCAGTTAGGTGTTAAAGTTGATTATGACAAACAGGAGCGTTCTGTTTCAATTGACGCAACCGAAGTAACGGAAGTAACCGCGAAATATGAACTTGTCAGCAAAATGAGAGCATCTTTCATTGTTTTGGGAGCTTTGGTTTCCCGCTGCAGAGAAGCTGTTGTTGCGCTTCCGGGAGGCTGTGCAATAGGTGAACGCCGAGTTGACTTCCATATAAGAGGTTTGGAAGCTCTTGGCGCAAAAATAAAGATTGAAAACGGATATGTTCATGCAAAAGTTCCAAAATTGACAGGCGGAGACGTATATTTAGATATCCCGTCTGTGGGGGCTACGGAAAATATTATGCTGGCGGCTGTTTTGGCTGACGGTTCAACTCATATCCAAAATGCCGCTCAGGAGCCTGAAATTGTTGACTTGGCAAACTTCCTTAATTCGGTCGGTGCGGATGTTACAGGTGCCGGAACTTCCGAAATTACAATAAACGGCGTAAGTCCTGACAAGCTTCATTCAATAGAATACACAACTATTCCTGACAGAATTGAAGCCGGAACTTTTATGAGTATGATAGTAGGAACTCGCGGGAAAGCAATTATACGTGATATTTATCCTGCTCATTTGACATTCTATACCAATAAACTTATAAGGATGGGAGCAAATATTAAACTTATTGAGCCGACATCTTTAGAAGTAAGCTGCAGAAACAGGCTTAATTCAATAAATTTTGTAACTCAGCCCTATCCGGGTTTCCCTACCGATTTACAATCGATGGCAATGGCGCTTTTGGTTGTATCAAACGGTGTCGGTATAATTACGGAAAGTCTGTATGAAAACCGCTTTATGCAGGTCCCTGAATTAAGGCGTATGGGCGCTGATATTCACCAAGACAGAAATCACGCAATAATTAAAGGTGTGAAAAAATTATCCGGTACAACGCTTTTGGCAAGCGATTTGAGAGCCGGAGCTTCTTTGGTTGTTGCGGGACTCATGGCTGACGGAAATTCAATTGTTAAAAACATATATCATATAGATAGAGGATACGAAAATTTTGAAAATAAGATAAGATTATTAGGTGGAAAAATAGAAAGGTTACAGGAAGAAACTCCTGTGGAGGAAATACGTAATGAATCCTACATATAAGCGCTGGTATGATCATGATCCGTTACTGTTAGAAGTTATAGAGCTGTTAAGAAACTATCAGACTGAACTGAGGGCACAAGCCGAAATATTTTTACAAAAAGTTGAAGAGAAAGTTTCAAAGGAAACTATTGATAAGTTTTATGCAATGGTCAAACCGGTAAATGCAAATAATCGTTGGTATGATAAGGATCCTGTGATTTCCAAAACCATTGAAATTTTAAGAATTGTTCCGCCGGATGCTCAAAGAGTTTGCGCTCAAAACTTTATAAAAGCATTAAAAGAAATCGGGATTGAGTATCAAAGCCCTAATACACAACAATAATGTTTGATTTTATAAATAGTAATAACTGTCGTGTTTATGCAGACTTTAGAAAATTAGCAAAAGCAGGCGCATCTTTTTGTGTGTCAGGTCTGACTTCTGTAGCAAAACTTATTCTGCTTGAAAAAATAAAGACTCTTACCGGTAAAAAAATACTTTTTATTACCTCAGGAGAACAAAATTCCCTGAAATCTGTTAATGATTTGGAAAAAATATACGGAATACATCCGCAGCAAATACCATATCAGAGTATTTCCTTTTATGAAGAAATAAATTCAAACAAATATGATTATGCCGCACAACTTGATGTATTATTTTCGTCTCCGGATATAGTCGTTGCTCCTGTTAAAGTCTTTCTTGAAAAATTTCCGGATAAAGATTTTTATTTAAAAAATACTATTGAAATAAAAAAAGGGGATAGCATTGATACGGCAAAAATTGCTGATGCGTTTGTAAGGCTTGGATATAAACGCTCAACTATGGTGAGTGATATAGGAGAATTCAGCATAAGGGGCGATATAATTGATATTTATGCTCCGGATAAATATGCGTTAAGAATTGAATTATGGGGGGATGAGGTTGTTGATTTAAGGTATTTTGACAACCAAACGCAAAAAAGTATTGAAAAAATTGATTCCGCAAAAATTTTACCGCTCTATAAGTTTTTATTAGACGACAAAATAAAACTAAACAATGAAGAAGAGGGATTTTTTGAAGGAATTGAAGTTTATCAAAGCCTTTTTAATGATTTAAATACAAGTGCTTTGGACTATTTTAATGATTATATCGTTATAGTTGACGAAAGTCAGGAAATTTTTTCAAGATTTGAATATTTTGAAAAAAATTATAGTAATCAGTTCAATGAAAATTCAGAAACCTCATATTGCGCAAAACTAAAGTCATTAAATCATTTTTCGTTAGATGAATTTCAGAAAAAACTTGCAGGATTTCAGAAAATATATTTTGATAACTTTATCGGCTCCGGAAATGAGACGATTTTGGAATTTAACTCAACGCTTTTGGGAAATTTTGATGCAGATATTGAAAAAATATCAGAATTTATATTATTTAAAAAAGATTACAATATATATATTTCAACGGATTATCAGGAAAGAGTCAGTGAATTATTGGCAGAAAACGGTATTTTTAATGTAAACTTTCTGCCGTCAATATCAAATTTCGGAACTGATTTTGAAGATTTTAAACTGTTAATTCTGACCGACAGAGAAATTTTTAACAAGCGCAACAAGGAAATTACGGCAACAAAGCGCAGTTATTACAAAGAAAAGCCTGAATTTATAGAGAATATTAATGACATAAAAGAGGGAGAATATGTTGTTCATTCGGTTCATGGTATAGGTATCTATAAAGGCTTAACTCACCAGGAAATAGACGGCCAGATAAAAGATTATCTGACAATAGAATATGCCTGCAAGGATAAAATATACATTCCGGCGGAACAAATCAATAACCTTTGCAGATACAGAGGCTCAGGAAACGTTAAGCCTCAGCTTTCCCGTATGGGCGGTAACGACTGGACAAATACCAAAAACAAAGTTAAGAAAGCGGTTGAAACTATCGCTTATGATTTATTAAGGTTATACGCACGCAGAAAAATGGCAAAAGGTATCCAATTTCTACCTGATAATGACTGGCAGTTGGAAATGGAAGATGCCTTTGAATATACAGAAACTCCCGATCAGATGAAAGCAATAAATGATGTAAAGGCGGATATGGAAAGCGAAAACCCGACAGATAGGCTTATATGCGGTGATGTGGGCTTTGGTAAAACAGAAGTTGCAATGCGTGCAATATTTAAAGCGGTAACATCGGGAAAGCAGGCTGCTGTTATTGTTCCGACCACTATTTTGACTCTGCAGCACTATCAAACTATGCTGGACAGATTTAAGCCGTTTGGGGTTAATGTTGATTTTCTGTCTCGCTTCAAAAGCCAGAAAGAACAAAAAGACATCCTGAAAAAACTTGCAACGGGCGAACTTGATGTTGTAATAGGAACTCACCGATTATTACAGGATAATGTTGTATTTAAGGATTTGGGACTGCTTGTAATTGATGAAGAACACAGATTCGGAGTAAAGCATAAAGAAAAACTGAAAAGTTTAAGAGAAAACATAGATATTATAAGTATGTCCGCAACACCTATACCAAGAACTCTTTATATGTCACTGTCGGGCATAAAAGATTTATCCGTTATAAATACGCCTCCTAAAAACAGGCTTCCTATAAAGACTTTTGTCGGAGAGTGGAAAGAAAGTATTGTAAAAAATGCAATAATGCACGAACTTGATAGGGAAGGTCAGGTATTTTACGTTTATAACAGAGTTGAAACAATACTTGATATGAAACGTAAACTTCAAAATATTGTTCCGAATGCTAGAATTGCAGTTGCGCACGGCCAGATGAATGAAAAAGAACTGGAAGAGATAATACTTGATTTTGAGGCAAAAAATTATGATATTTTACTTTGTACAACAATAATTGAAAACGGCATGGATATCCCGAATGCCAATACAATGATTATCCATGATGCCGAAAGATTCGGTTTGGCTCAATTATATCAGATGCGGGGACGTGTAGGACGCTCTGAACGCCAGGCTTATTGCTATTGTTTCTGCAAAAATATTCAGAATCTTACAAAAGAGGCGCTGGAAAGACTAAAAGCAATTAAAGAGTTTACTACGCTTGGCAGCGGCTACAGAATTGCAATGCGTGATGTTGAAATCAGAGGTGTCGGAAATATTCTTGGAACTAAACAACACGGACACATGATAAACGTCGGTTTTGATACTTATTGTGAATTACTTGATGAAGCAGTTCACGAATTACAGGGCGATAAAAAAGAAGAGCAGGTGCAGTCAATTGTTGATATAAACGTTACCGCCTTTATTCCTGATGAATGGGTAGGCTCAAAAGAACAAAAAATGATTGAATATAAACGTCTGGCGAATGTTAGTAATGAAACCGAACTTGATTACATAATAAGCGAATGGCATGACAGATTTTCAAAAATTCCTGAGAGTGTTGAAAACTTAATCAAACTCATAAAATTAAGACTTTTGGCAAGTGCTTGTAAAATTAAACTGATAAGAGAAACGGACAGCAATATTCGTATCTATATGCCTTATAACCGTGTAGAATGGAATGTTATTGCTTCAAAAACAGATCCTAAGATTTTGAAGAAGTTAAGATATACGGCAGCGCCGGTATCTTGCAAAGATGGAATTTCTGTTATATTATTAAACAATAACGGCGATGATTTTATAGAAATATATAATTTATTGACGGATATGTTTACGGTAATACTAAATACATTAAACGAATATAAGGAGAATTAAATGAGAGGGACTAAGATTATTTTGACGGCAGTGATGGCTATGCTTTTGGCTTCCGGCTGCAACATTCATGATGGTGAAACTGCCATTATGGTAAACGACATTGCCATAAAAAAAGGCGATATTGACAAAGCAATAAGTATGCAAATCAAAAATTCACCGTTTGCCAAAATGGGAATTTCGGTTAAATCATCCGATAATGATTTTTTGTATCTGATTACAAAAGACAGAGTTGTTAACGAACTTATAGTCAGAGCTTTGATTGATCAGGAATGCAAAAACAGAGGTATTACGGTATCTGATGATGAAAGAGAACTTGCTCTTGAAGATTTGATGAGCAAAATGGGCTCAAAAGACCGTTTCTATGAAGCACTGAAACAAAGAGGAATATCTAAAGATAAATTTGCAAAGGATTTTGCGGAAGAATTAAAAATAAGAAAACTGGCTCATCAAATCAGCCCGAAAGAAATTACTGTTGCTGATGCCAGAAAATATTACAATGCAAATATTTCCAAATTCAAAAATCCGGAAAAGGTTCGTGCATCTCACATTTTGATTTCAACAAATGCGCAAGAAATTGAAAAAGCTGTTCGCAACGACAAGGCGAACAAAAAACTCAGCGATGATGAAATCAGAGGTAAGATAGATTTAGAACTTGCTACCAGAAAATCAAAAGCTGATGAATTGCTGAAAGAAGTCCTTAAAGATAAAAAACAATTTGCAAAACTTGCAAGAGAAAATTCTGAAGACAAAGGCAGTTCTGAAATGAGCGGTGATTTGGGTTTCTTTGCCGCAACGGATATGGTACCGGAATTCAGTACGGCAGCTTTCCACACAAAAGTCGGAACTGTTTATCCGAAAGTTGTACAAACTATGTACGGTTATCACATAATTTATGTAACCGACAGAAAGGCTGCAGGGGTTTCACCGTTTGAGGCTGTTCAGTATGAAATCATAAATTATTTGCAGGCAAATAAGGAAATATCTGTAATAAACAATTTAATTGAAGGTTTGAAAAAGAATGCCGAAATTAAATTTGTGGATAAAAATTATGATCCGAGAGATATAAAACAAAATCTGCAGAAAAAAGTCATGGAACAGACATTAGAGCCTGCGGCGCAACCTGCAGCGCAAAAATAAAAAGTCTCACATAACAAGAGCTCCGCAATTTAATGCGGGGCTCATTATTTCAATAAAAGTATTGTTTTTTTTATTTTTATAGTAAAATTAAATTGTTGGTCGGCTGTACGTCTGTTAAGATGGGAGTTCCGGCCTTGATAATTAAATAAAAACTTTTGCGACAATCATGCCTAGCGACATTGTGGAAATCGTGTCATCTTGCAAAAAATCGCAAAAAGCGGAATTGAGGTAATAGTTCCAAAATATGGAACCACCTCAGGTGGCGGAATGTAGCGCAGCTTGACTCTGCCGAACAAAACAATCCAGTGAATTGTTTTGTGAGAGGAAGCACCGTAGGTGCGCGAAAGTTGAAAATTAAATAATAACGGAATGTAGCGCAGCTTGACTCTGCCGAACAAAACAATCCAGTGAATTGTTTTGTGAGAGGAAGCACCGTAGGTGCGCGAAAGATGAAAATTAAATAATAACGGAATGTAGCGCAGCTTGGTAGCGCACCGTGTTCGGGTCGCGGGGGTCGCAGGTTCAAATCCTGTCATTCCGATATTAAAAAGCCGTTGTGGCTCAGGTGGTAGAGCAGCTGATTCGTAATCAGCAGGCCGCGAGTTCGAGTCTCGCCAACGGCTTTTTATTTTTTCTATAAAAAGGGATTATATTATGTATTATGAGGGACTGATTAAGAAGTATAAAGAATTTTTACCGGTTAGTGAAACGACACCGATTGTAACGCTAAACGAGGGGAATACACCGTTAATCAGGTGTGAAAATTTGGCAAAGAAAATAGGTCTTGATGCCGAAATTTACGTTAAATTTGAGGGCTGTAATCCGACAGGCAGTTTTAAAGACCGAGGTATGACGATGGCTGTATCTAAGGCCAAAGAAGCCGGTTCAGACGCTATAATTTGCGCATCAACAGGTAATACAAGTGCTTCTGCTGCAGCATACGGCGCTAAGGGCGGATTAAAAACTTTCGTTTTGATACCTGACGGGTACATTGCACTGGGTAAACTTTCTCAAGCGATGATGTACGGCGCTGAAATTATCGCAATTCAGGGCAATTTTGATGTTGCATTGGAAATGGTAAGAAAAATTTCCGATAATTACCCGATAACTCTTGTAAATTCGGTTAATCCTTACAGAATTGAGGGCCAGAAAACAGGAGCTTTTGAAATTATTGAGGCATTGGGTTCGGCGCCTGATTATCATTTTATTCCTGTCGGGAATGCAGGTAACATAACGGCATACTGGAAAGGATATAAAGAATTTCATGCGCTTGGTAAAATAAGCAAATTACCTAAGATGATGGGATTTGAAGCGGAAGGTGCTGCCGCAATAGTTCGCGGCGAACGGATAATGAATCCTGAGACGCTGGCAACCGCTATAAGAATAGGTAATCCTGCAAGCTGGAAACAGGCTGAAGCTGCAAGAGACGAAAGTAATGGCGTTATAAACTGTGTAACTGATGAAGAAATAGTTAAGGCGTATAAAATGCTTGCGTCAACTGAAGGTGTTTTGGCTGAACCGGCAAGCTCGGCATCTGTTGCGGGACTTATCAAGTACAAAGATAAAATAGTTCCGGGTTCTAAGATAGTTTGTATATTAACAGGCAACGGCTTAAAAGATCCGGATAATGCCATAAAATATTCTAACGCTGATGTTAAAAAGACTTCGGCTGATATGAACGATATTTTAAAAGCAATGAATATATAAAATTATTAACTATTGTAAAATAGTTTCCTTATTTCAGCAAAAAATTTTTTTTACGGGTTATAAATCCTTGTAAGAAATTAGGAGGTCTTTCTGTATGAAAATTCAAAAAATATTTTGTAATCCCGTTCTAAAATCAGGAAATAATTGCCCTGGCGGTAAGTGTGAACCTAAAATATATATGAGCAAGGATGAGCCTGTTGATAAATTTACTCCATCATTTGGCGCTAAAAAAGTTAATATAACAGGTATCTCAAAAGAATATGCTCCGCTTTTAATACCGGAAGGAATGTTTAAAACAGAGAAAAAAGCAAAGGCTTTTTCTGAATTAGTTGAAGCAGTGCGAACAATTAATGAAAAGAATTATACTCAGGCAAAATTCAGAAAAGCGGCAAGAATACTTATGGCCGAAGACGATTATATGAACACATATTCATCAGTAGTAGAATTTATTGAAAAGCATGACCCTCAATTTGCTTCTAATAAGGAAAATCTTTTCGAAAAATGGCTTGACAGAAAATTTGACCTATTAATTAAAGCATCTGAAAGCAAAAAAGCTATAGCAGAGACTTTTCTTGATAATGCAGCCAAAAATTTTGAAGAATACGGATATTTTGAAAATTTCCATTATCCTATGTAATATTTGTTGACAGAAAATTTTGAGTTTGTAGAATGTTGATATGTGTAGAATAGGTGCGATAAAGTCTAAAAAGTTTCTACACCCCTCACTAGCCTTAAAATTAATGAGATCACAGCAGGAAGGACATGATGATTCCGGTTTTGCTTTTGTTATGCAGGATTTAGGGGGGATATTTGAGCATCATAAAGATCTGCCTATAATCTCTATGGCAGGTACAGTTGAAGGTATCAGAAAAACTGAAGATATTCTTATAAACAAAGGTTTCAAAAGTGTTCTTCAGTGGTCGCCTCATATCAGTTCCAAAAAAGGTTTAAAAATTGAACCTATGCCAAACTATATGTTTGTTGTCGTTCAGTACCCGAAAAGCCATAAATATGCAACAAAAGAGGAAAAGGAAGAACTTTTAATAGATACATATCTTGAAATCAGGAAAGTGCTTGAAGAAGATAATTCGGGCTACATATACGCATTTTGGCCAGATACTCTTGTTTTAAAAGAAATAGGAAGCCCTAAAGATATCGGTACATATTTTAATTTATGGGAAGAAAGTCCTGAGTTGTGTGCTAAGGTTATAACTGCGCAATGCCGTCAAAATACAAATTATGACATTGTTCGCTATGCCGCACATCCGTTTTTCCTGGAAGGTTATACGGTTTTAGTGAATGGGGAAAATACTTTTTTTGAGAAAAACAGAGATTATCAAAAATGTTTAAATCGTGCGTATATAGGCTTTGAATCCGATTCGCAGTGCTTTTTATACACATTGCACTATCTTAATAAGGTTTTAAAATGGCCCGTTCAGTATTTTAAACAGGTAATTACTCCTTTACCGTTAGAGAAAATTGAACAAAGGCCGGATAAAGAAGTGCTTTTGAGGATAAAAGCATCATTAGCAAATCTGGAAATTAACGGTCCTAATACGATTTTGGGAGTGTTACCGAATTACAATATGATTTGCGTATGTGACTCCAAAAAACTTCGCCCTGTAGTTATAGGGCAAAATGATGATATGGTTGTTATGACATCAGAAGTTGCAGGTATAAATGATATTATGCCTGACAGAGATATTTCAAAGGATATTTATCCGACAGAAAGCGAAACAGTAATAGTAAAAAATGATTTAACGGTGGAGAGATGGCAGCAGTAAAGATTAATGAACTTCATAAAAGTGATTTGCCGTGGATTGTTGAAATTGACGAATCCAAATGTATTCAATGCGGCAAATGTTGTGCTGTTTGCTCATTCAATTCCATATCTCCGTGTGTTGAATTAAGAAAAAAATCGGCAAATTTATCTGATAGCGAAAATACCGAAAAAGCACTTGTAATTAAACAAAATATCGGTTTTGAAAATCATTGCCGAGGTTGCGGTATGTGTGAAGCGGTATGCCCGAATGGTGCTATCAAAGTTATAAGAAATAATGATGATATGTACGCAATACGCTATCGTGCAGAAAAAGGCGAATCACTAAAGCGTGGCGGACGTTCTAACCTTAATACTGAAGGCAGAACGTTAGATAAAATCAAAATTGGAAGAATTTCGCAGATGACTGATCCGTCTTTAGATCCTTTGCGTCATACTTTTGAAATCAAAACTCAGCTGGGACGTGTTTTATCTGCCGATAAATTAGGTTTTGAAGTTAACGGAAATAAAATTGTTGAAACTAAAACCTTACCGCCGAACCGTTGGATTTATCCTATAATTTTTGCTGATATGTCAATCGGTGCGTTGTCGTCAAGAATGTGGGAAGCAATAGCAATCGCAACCGCATATTTGAATGAAAAATGCGGAATGCCTATTTGTATGGGTACAGGTGAGGGCGGAATTCCTGTCAATCTTTTAAAATCAAGATATTTAAAATATATGATTTTACAAATTGCATCAGGTCACTTCGGGTGGAACAGAATTATAGAAACAATGCCAGAAATGACTGAGGATCCCGCAGGAATTTTGATAAAAATCGGACAAGGCGCAAAACCTGGCGATGGCGGACTTTTAATGGCAAATAAAGTTTCCAAATATGTTCAGGAAATAAGAGGTGTTCCAAAAGCCGACCTTATGAGTCCTCCGACACATCAAGGTTTGTATTCTATAGAAGAAAGCGTTCAAAAGATGTTTTTATCAATGAATGCAGCATTTAATTTTAGAGTACCTGTTGCAATAAAAGTTGCGGCATCTGTTACAAGCGTTTCCGTGTATAACAATTTACTAAGAGATCCTTATAACATTGTCGGCGGTTTCTTTTTAGACGGTTTTGCGGGTGGTACGGGCGCAGCGCACGAAATTTCATTGAACCACACAGGCCATCCTATAACATCAAAATTAAGAGATTGTTATCTTGCTGCTGTTCATCAGGGCAGACAAGGTGAGATTCCGCTCTTTGCAGGCGGCGGCTTGGGACAAACAGGGAGTTTTGCAGGTGACGCATTTAAACTCATTTGTTTGGGTGCAAATGGCGTATTCTCAGGCAGATTATTGCTTCAAATTGCAGGCTGCTGCGGAAATGATACGGAAAAATGTAATGCGTGTTCAACAGGCAATTGTCCTGCAGGTATTACGGCGCAAAAAGAATGTTTGTCTAAACGTCTTGATGTTGATAAAGTTGCTGAAAATATAGTTAATTTTATGATAGCAACAGATACGGAACTTAGAAAACTTATGGCATCTGTCGGTTGTTCAACGCTTCCGGTAGGTCGTTCAGATGCTTTAATTACGGTTGATAAGCATATTTCAAAACGTCTTGATATTCAGTATTCAATATAGGTTAAAAAATGGAAAGATTTAAAATAGATACACTGAATAATAAAAACAGAATGTCCACTCAGGAACTTTTGCAGTTAATTCAGGCAAAAATTGAGCAGGGAGTTACCTCATTTGAAATAAATGCGTGCGGTCAGCACGATATAGGCGGTGCAAGTTATTCAAGAGTTAAAGGCGAAAATCTTAAATTTTTTGTTAAAAATCCGGGACAAAGACTTGGCGCTATGGGGATGAAAGGAACGCAGATTATAGTGGAAGGTTCTGTTCCTGCTGATACAGGATGGTTAAATTCGGGTGCTGAAATTGTTGTTAAAGGTGATTGCGGTGATACGGCAGGTCATTGTTCAGCGTCAGGCGAAATATATGTCGGCGGTTGTGTCGGAGCACGTTCAGGAGCTTTAATGAAACACGATCCGCAATTTAAAACACCGGAACTCTGGGTATTAAAAAATACAGGCTCATTTTCATTTGAATTTATGGGCGGCGGAATAGCGGTTATTTGCGGTTATGGTTGCGAAGATATGAAATCAGTACTTGGAGAACGTTCCTGTGTCGGTATGGTAGGCGGAACTGTTTATGTCAGAGGTAATATATCTGATGTCGCAGATTGTGTTGAGATAAAGGCGCTGGATAAAGAAGATATTGATTTTCTTAATAAAGGTCTGCAAAGATTTTTGGAAAAAATAGATAAAAAAGATTTATTAAAGTCATTGACTTCAAACTGGTCAGGTTGGAAGAAAATTCAGCCGGTTAAGGATAAAAAATCAGAACCGCGAATGTCCATAAAAGAATTCAGAGAGAAAGAATGGATAGAAGGCGGTATATTCTCTGATTTTATGAAGGATGATTATAAAGTCTTTGAACTTGGCGGAACCGGCATGGCAAGATGCAGAATACCTCAGCATAATTCCGCAGAGTGTATTAATTGCTCTTTGTGTGAAAAGAAATGCCCTCAAAAAGCTATTTCTCGCGTTTCCGGCGGATATATTGCTGATGCGGAAAAATGTATAGGTTGCGGTATTTGTGCTGCGGTTTGTCCTAAAAAAGCCTGGAAAATGCTTGAAAATAACAAAGATTTGTAGATTTTATTGTAGGGAGAGTTTATATGGCAAGAAAAGTAGAAGTTTATGCAGGTGCGTACGCAAGCGGTAAATCAGAAACAGCGCTGAATAGAGCACGCCAATATGCCAAATCAGGTAAAAAAATTACTCTTGTTGATTTGGATACGGTTGAACCTGCTTACACTCTTCGCCCTATTGCCAAACAACTTGAAAGAGAGGGAATAAATGTTATAACGCAGCCTGATTATTTTGGGCTTGGTGAAGCGGGAAGTTATATAACCCCGACTCAGCAGAATTGCCTGTCCGTTGACGGAGATGTTATAGTTGATGTCGGATATGGTGCGTCAGGACTTGATATTTTGGACATTTTGAATAATATTGGCGATGAAGGAAACATGGAAATTTATCTTGTTGTAAATACTTCTAAATTTGAAACTTCGTCTTTTGATAATATAGTTGAATATGTTACTTTTTCTGAGGGACTTGAAAAACGAGAGTGGAAAAAGTTTTCAGGGTTTATTTCCAATACTCATTTTGGGGATGAAACAACAAAAGAGGATGTAATCCGAGGATATGAGCTCCTTAAAAAGGTTTCTGATCATCTTAATATTCCTATTAGGGCAATCGGTGTTGATAATAAAATTGATTTCCCGCCGTTTTATGACGGGGTTGAAGTATGGCTCTACGACCGCCTAATGCCAAGCGCTTTGTGGTAATTTGTAACAAATTGTAAACACATGACTTGAAAAAGTATATACTATGATATATACTTAGTATATATCGTGTTATCCCTAAGTAAGTGATGTATTCCCAAAAGTAAAGAGAGAGTTAACGTGCCTTTTAGTGAAGTGAGAGGCAGGGTTAATTGTGTTGTCTAAAAGCAGTTTTGGCAGCCGGTCTGTTCCTGCTTATGCAGGCCGCTACTGCTACGCTGTATGAAAAATAAGGAGCCTCGTGTTATGAAAGATTCGGTTATTGAAATGAAAAATTGCGGTGAACTGTGTTTTGAAAATCTTGATGTAGATAAGATTTCAGAACCCTGTGTGGACGAAAGTGATATTTTGGATGTATACATCCAGGATGCGCTTAATTTTAGTGGTTTAACGGCTGAAGAAGAAAAAGAGCTTGCACGCAAAATTAAAGCAGGTGATCAAAATGCACGTTTAAGACTTATTGAAGCAAATTTAAAACTTGTTATTACTATTGCAAGAAAAACTATTCATGTGTCAAAAATCCCAATGGTTGATTTAATTCAGGAAGGCAATTTGGGGCTAATGACGGCTGTTGAAAAATTCAATCCAGATTTAGGCTTTAAATTCAGTACTTATGCAAGCTGGTGGATTAAACAAGCAATGTTCAAAGCAATATCTGAACAGGGTCATTGTATGAAAATTCCTGTTTATATTCAGGAAACCCTTTCTAAATTTTCAAAAGTTAAATACGAAATGGAGCGTGAAGAAAATAAAACCGTTTCCAATAGCGAAGTTGCTAAAAAAATGAATATCGAAACGGATAAAATAGATTTGTTTTTATCAGCATACTCAAAGAGCTTGTCACTTGAGGGTTCTGTGAATAATGATGATAAAGATATGACTTTGGCTGAAATTTTGGAAGACAAAGATGCCTGTGTTGAAAATGAAGTAGAATTTGAGGGTTTGAAATCCGATATTTATTCTGTTGTTTCCACTTTAAAAGACAGAGAACGCGATGTTGTTAAGATGCGCTTTGGTCTTGATAATTTTGACAAAATGACGCTTGAAGAAATCGGCAATATGTACGGCGTTACAAAAGAATGTATCAGACAAACCGAAATGCGTGCTTTAAAAAAATTGCGTGAAACAGGTGCAAGCTTGTTATCTTGTTATGTGGCTTAAACTTAGCCGGCAGTTTTCTTAAAAACTTTTGCTATGATTTCTTCAATTCTTTCGATTGTAAGTTCCATATAATCCATTGCTCCGAATGAATCATTTCTCATAGCATCCCAAAAGTCCTTTTTACTGGATATGCCGCCGTGCATTTCTTTAGTGTAACCCATATCAAGGTATTTTTGAATATCTTTTTCGTCGATGGCTTCTCCGACTTTTACTCTGTTAAATTGGTAATAGTCGCCTATATGTTGTCCCTCTTGGATATCTACTCCGGTGAAAGTTCTTCCTTTGAAGAATTTTTTTACGACTTTCGCAATTTCTTCTGCAGTTTCGTTTTTAAACGGATGATATACCATATCGTGTAAAGTATAATTAGTATGTTGTCGAGTTCTGGGTTTAAAACCGTTAGTAGCATGGAATACTTTTACAGGCTCCCACATACCTTCAAAATTAACGGGTGATATTCTGATATCCATAATTAAACTCCTTGTTACTTCCGTTCATGCAAAATCATGTGAATATTATAAATTGCTAAAAAATATATGTTTATTAATTTTTGTAAAATCATATTTTTAAAATAACAAATTTTTTTGATTTTAAGTTTTAAAGCGTCTGTAATCAAGGAAAATTTGTTATGCAGCTTAGTATAGATTCAAGAGTAAATACATATAGAAAACCTAATTTTAAATCGGCGTACACCGTACAATCTGCCCTTATTGACGGTGTGTACTACGGAAACAGGCAATACAACGTTTTAAATCGTGTTGCAACTGCTCTTTCTGTTGCAATGAATAAAAAAGAATTTTATCCTGGTGTTGCGGAAAAAATATATAAATTATTTCCTGATTTAAAAAAGATACCTGATACAAGTGTTGCCGGCTCTAATATGAGAAAATACAAGGTCAATATACTATCCGGAATTGACGCTCAGAGATTTAGAGATAATTTTCGTCGTAATACCGATTTAGAGGAGCGGCAAATTGCCGGTAAAGAATTGTTATTAAAAAGTTTGGCTTATACAGGTTTTAAAAAACTAACTGTTGTTGCAGAACAAAAGGCTGGCAGGCTTATAATTACTGACGTTTACGAGTTCACACCAAAAGTCAAATAAAACTGTAAGCTTATTTGTTAAAAACAAGTTCTTTAACTTCTTTACGTTTAATTTTTCTTGTTGTAGTTTTTGGCATAGCTTCTTTTCTTACAACAATTGTTACAGGACGTTTGTATTGAGTCAATTGCTGACATTGTTGTTTAACATCTGCGATAACCAATTTGTTAAGAGTTTCATCGTCATATTGAGAGAAGTATTTTTCAGGCGGAACAACAACTGCTACGATTTCTTCCGTACCGTCTTTGTTACCTGATGTTCTTACATAACCGAATACACAAACTTCTGCAACGTATTCGCTCTTTTCAATAACTGCTTCAACTTCCTCTGGGAATACCTTTTTACCGCCGTTCAGAACTATCATATTCTTAATTCTGCCCGTAATATAAACGTATCCGTCTTTGTCGATTTTAGCAATATCACCTGTGTGCAGCCATCCGTCTTTATCTATTGTTTCTGCGGTTAATTCAGGCTGATTGTGGTAGCCTTTCATTACAGATGGTCCTCTTAATAACAATTCACCGGATTCTTTGTCGGTCTTATATTCATAGTTAAAGAACGGTTTACCAACGGATGATATAACGTTTCTTTTGCCGTAGTTTACGCACACAACAGGGCTTGTTTCGGATAATCCGTAACCTTGGTAAACTTTCATACCTATACGTTCAAAGAACTTACCTACTTCAACATCCAACGGCGCGCCGCCTGTTATGTAGCCGATTATGTGACCGCCGAATTTGTCATGGATTTTTTTGAACAAAAGTTTTTTAACGCTGTAAAATGGTAAGAACCATGCCAAATTATATGCAAATTTAAACATTAATTTTGTCATGAATGATGATTTTTCAATTTCAGCCAAAACGCCTGCTCTTAAAAGTTTTAAAAATGCAGGAACAACAATCATAAATTGAATTTGTTTTTCCTTCATAATGCTCATAATGTCATGCGGTTTTAAACTTTGAGTGTAAAATACCGAAAAACCAAAGTTTAGGAATGTTGAGAAGCCGACAGTCATTTCAAAAAGGTGGTTCATCGGCAAAATTGATAAGACATTTACAGTTTCATTCGGAATGATATAGCGAATAATCTTATTAAACGCATCTAATTGAGCCATAATGTTCCCAAATGTTATTTCAACGCCTTTTGGAGCTCCGGTTGTACCTGAAGTATAAATGATGAACATTGTTGATTTGCGGCTTCTGTGTACCCATTTTGCGTTTGCACCATTTGAAAGTTCATATATATTTTTAATACCTTCATGTTTAGAATGTTCGTTAATAACAATAATTTCTTTAATTGAAGGAATGCGTTTTTGGAGTTCCTGCGCAGTTTCAAGGTAATGTTCCGAAGTCAAAATAACTGTCGGTTCGCAATCCGATAAAATTGATGTTAATTCATGAATAGTTAATTTAACATCCAAAGGTACCGTTGTCATCCCGGAAATAATTGATGCGAATACGCATGCACCATATTCAGGCTTTGACTCTGACAATATTGCAAGTCTTTCCCCTTTGGTGACTTTCAAATCGTTCAGAAGGTAATCTGCCAATTTTCTTGACAAAAGGCCTAAGCCTCTGTATGTAAATTCTTTCCAGCCAAATTGTTCCTTTATACCAAGTGCTACTCTGTCACCATAAATATTTGTTTTGTCTTCCAAAAATGATAATACGTTTCTTTCCCTTAATCCCATAGACTACTCCAATCCTTAAAACTTACAAATACACTGAAATCATAGTATTATCAAAGCAAAAAGTCAAGTTTTTCGTTTATTTTAATATACTCTTTCTGCTTTTAACCGTTTCATAACTTGCGCCGCCCTCAAGAAGTTCTTCCGCACTCAAACCGAATAATGTTATAAGGTTATCAGCTTCGTCATTTCCTTTTTCAAGCATTGAAACTGCCCCTTTAATGGCATCTTCTCTTGTCATAGTTGAAAAATTTTGATTTATTCCCAAATGAAAGCTTCTTTTTTTTGCTTTACCCATTGTTCAAACTCTCCAATGCCAATAAACCGGCGCCAATCATTCCTGAATAATTGCCAGCACTGGCTTTTTTGACCTTTAAAGGTGTTGTTACGATTTCTTTATTGACTTCATCTTCAAGATATTTTTCATCTAAAAATTCACCCATAGAACCCGAAAGAACAATAACTTCAGGATCAAAAATGTTTCCTAAACCTATTAAACCGTCTAAAATATCTTCTTGCCAGCGGTTAAAAACTTCTGCCATTTTGCTATCGCTGTTTTTAAGGCCGTTTATAACATCATAAGTTGTTATATCTTTGTTGCCTGTGATTTCTTCAGCAGTAAGTTTTAATCCTGTGCCGGATGCGTATATTTCATAACAGTCCCAGGCTCCGCATGTGCACTTGCGTTTTTTGTCGTTACGGAGTTTAAAATGCATTTCACCTGCCGCGCCGCTTTTGCCTTTATAAAGTTTATTATCCAAAATTATTCCCCCGCCGACACCTGTTCCGAATGTCAGCATAACAGAATATTTTGTTCCTTTTGACGCTCCGATTTTATGTTCAGCCCATGCAGCAGCGTTAGCATCGTTTTCTATATAAACTTTTTTCTTTGAAAGTAACTGAAAATCAGTTTTTTCATAACCCGCAGGCATGTTGCCGGTTGAACCTAAAAGCCCTGTGTTTTCATTATTAACAGCACCTGCCGTTGCTATTGCAATTGCATCAACCGAATTCTCGTATTTTGAAATGACGTTTTTAAGCAAATCCTTTATTTCGTCAGCATTTTTGGGTGTTGAAAATTTTTCAATTTCCGATAAAATTTTTCCGTTTTTATCAACGGTTGTGCTGTATATTTTTGTTCCGCCAATATCAAAAACAAGTGCTTTTTTCAAAACTTATACTCCTCTGTTTGTAACGAATCTTCTTGTAATTAATTGAGGTCTTGTAACTGCAGAACCGATGACGACTGCATGCGCTCCAAGCCGAAATGCGCATTGTACCTGTGCCGGTTCCCAAATCCTTCCCTCTAATATAACCGGAACGCTGACAGCATTCACTAACGCCTCCAATAAATCAAAATCAGGCCCTCCCGATTCATCCGGAGAACTTAGAGTATAGCCCGATAATGTTGTTGAAAGAATATCCGCTCCTGCTTCGTAAGCTTTTATGCCTTCTTCAGCCGTTGAAACATCTGCCATTGCAACTTTACCATTTATATGAACATATTTTATAATTTCATCTAACGTGCAATCAGGTCGTTTGCGCTGTGTTCCGTCAAAAGCGATAATATCCGCTCCTGCTTTTGCAAGTTCTATAACGTCTTTAATGGTCGGTGTTATATAGACTATTTCTTTCCAATTCGGCGGGATAACTTCCGGTTTTGTAATTCCTATTACCGGAACATCAAACATTCCTTTTGCGTTTTTCACATCTCTGATCCCGGCAACCCGAAGGGCACCTGCTCCGCCTTTGACAACGGATTTCATCATCGCTATCATGCAGACTTCATTATATAAAGGTTCTGTCGGCATTGCTTGACAGGAAATTATAACCTTGTTTTTTATCCTTTCAATAACATCCATTGAAGAAATTATAAAACAAATATTATTTTTAAGGTATAATACTGTTAGCAAATGTAAAGGGGAGAAAATGAAAAAAAGTATTGTTAATTATCCTTATTTGAATGAGCCGGTTGAAATTTATGAACGAGATAACGGACATACTATTGTTCTTGCACGCAAAGAGGGCGATTTGGTTAACGTATCATCTTGGGTTAAGACAGGTTCCATAAACGAAACGGATAAAAACAACGGAATTTCTCATTTCCTTGAACATCTTATGTTTAAAGGCACTACACGATTTAAGGTCGGTGAATTTGACAGAATTTTAGAAGGTAAAGGCGGTATTGTAAACGCTGCAACCTGGAAAGATTATACGTTTTATCACGTTACATTACCTAAAGGTGAAAATGATGAAAATCTTTATTTGGCAATTGACTTACATGCCGATATGATGACAAATGCGATTTTGCCCGAAGATGAAATCGGTGCGCCGTTTGACTTGAATGATACAAATGTTACCGATAAACGTGAACGTCACGTTGTAATTGAAGAAATACGTATGCGCAAGGACCAGAATTGGACAAAGGTTTATAATGCATGCAATTTCAATATGTATACAAATCATCCTTATAAACGTGATGTTATCGGTACGCCTGAAATTATATCTCAGGTTACAAGAGATGAAATTTATGATTACTACAAGACTTTCTACACTCCTGACAATATAACTACAATAGTTGTGGGTGATTTCGATAAAGAAAAAGTTTTAAAAACAGTCGCAGATGCTTTTGATTTTAAAACGGGTAAAGCGCCTAAAATGAGTCGTAATCTTGACACTCCGACACAAGAAACCAAAATTGTTGAAAATAGAACAACCGCAAATACTGGTTACGTTATGCTTGGCTGGTTAGGGCCCAGGGCTGCCGAATTGAAAGAAAATATTATGCTTGATTTACTTAGTATAATTCTGGGGGACGGTACAAGTTCAAGACTTTATCAGAATTTAATTGAAAAACGTACTGATGCAATAATCAATTATGCGGACTGTTCACACTATCAGTTCAGAGATGGTAACAATTTCTTCGTACAGGCAAGTTTTACACCGGATAAAAAGGATTTGGTAATCGATTTAATTAAGCAGGAATTGGAAAAACTTTTGACTGTTAAAATATCTGACGGCGAATTGAAAAAAGCTAAAAAGAAAACAAAATCGAATTTTGCGGAAGGTGCGGAAACAGTTTCCGATATAAGTGAAACTATCGGTTATTATGCAACGGTTTGCGATAATATAAAACTTGTTGAAGAATATCTCAATGATTTGGAAAATATTACGGTTGAAGATATAGAAAATACAGTTAAAAAATATCTTAGTATTGATAATGCGGTAATTTCCGTATTGTTACCGGAATAAGTTTCTTAAAAAAGCATAAAAAGAGGCGTAAACTTTGTTTACGCCTCTTTTTTAGTAAATATTAAAGTTATACGGCTTTTTTAACTTTACCTTTTTTAAGGCAAGATGTGCAAACTTTGATAACTTTTACTTGACCGTTTATTTCTGCTCTTACATTGTGTAAATTAGCTTCCTGACGGTGTACATTTTTCTTATTTGAGAAAGATCTGCTTGCAGACTTTAAACTTTCTTTTCCGCATATTTCACATTTTTTAGACATAATATCATTCCTTTTCTTCGATTAGTGTATAAGTTCATCCTACAATAAAAATTACGAATTGCAAGTGTGGTATAAAAATTTCGTTAATAAAAGTTATCAAAATTTTGCATAAATATCAGAAATATTTTTCAGAAATGCCGATTTATCAAAAATATCGGTTATTTCTTTTTCATCCAAATGTTTGCGGACTTCATTATCATTAATGAGATTTTGTCTGAAATCGCCGTTATTTTCAAATGCGTTAAGCGCATTTTTCTGAACAAGTCTGTATGCATCTTCCCTTGTTAAGCCTTTTTCCGTTAATTTTAATAGTGCTTTTTGAGAATATATTATACCGCCGTATTTTTCTGTATTCAGACGCATATTATCTTCATGAACAACGAGATTTTCCATAACGTTTTTAAATCTGTCAAGCATAAAATCAACTAAAATAAGGCTATCAGGGAATATTATGCGTTCTGCCGAACTGTGAGAGATGTCTCTTTCGTGCCAAAGGTTTATGTTTTCCATAGCGGCCAAAGAGTTGCTTCTGACAACACGTGCCAATCCACATAAATTTTCGGATAGCACCGGATTTTTCTTGTGCGGCATAGCGGATGAGCCCTTTTGCCCTTTGCCAAAACCTTCTTCTACTTCCATAACTTCGGTTCTTTGAAGATGCCTTATTTCTGTTGCAAACTGTTCAATTACGCTTGCAATTAAAGCAAGTGACTGAATAAAATATGCGTGTCTGTCTCGTGCAATTATCTGGGTTGAAATCCGCGCCGGCTTAAGTCCCAGAATATCGCAAGTCATTATCTCAATTTTCGGGTCAATATTTGAATACGTTCCGACAGGGCCGGATATTTGCCCTACGCTGACTTCGCTGAGTGCGTGTATAAAGTTTTCCTTTTGCCGTTCCAAAATATCTATCCAGGAGCACATCTTAAGCCCGAAAGTCATAATTTCAGCGTGAATTCCGTGGGAACGCCCAATGCAGACAGTCTCTTTGTGCTTGTCTTTTAAGGTATAAAGTACTTTTAAAACTTCATCAATATCTTTAAGTATAATATTTGCGCTGTCTTTAATCTGCAGAGCAAAAGCAGTATCAATAACATCAGAACTTGTCATTCCGACATGCATATATTTTGCGTAATCCCCCAAACTTTCATTGACGCAGGTAAGAAAAGCAATGACATCGTGGCGGACTTCTTTTTCAATTTCGTCAATTCGTTCAACAGAAAATTTTGCTTTCTTTTTTAATTCCGTTATATCTGCAACAGGGAAATCACCGTTTTGAGCATACGCATCACATACTGCAAGTTCAACTTTTAAGTAGTAATTGAACTTGTTTTCAAGTTCCCATATCTTTTTCATTTCTTCTCTGGAATATCTGTCTATCATTTTTGCTCCTTTAATATTTTATTGCAAAAATCATTTACCTGATTTTCTAAATTTTTTAATTCTGCATTATTGTGAAAAACATAATCACTGTCTTCAAATTTTGCAAACTGGGACATCTGAGATTTTATCCGCCTTAAGGCATCGTTTCTTGATAATCCTCTCTTTTCGGTGAGTCGTTCCAGTCTCGTTTCGTCATCTGCAACAACAAGAATTATTTTATCAAATAAATCTTCCATTCCTGCTTCAAACAATTGCGGAACTGCAACAAAAACGTATTTTTCATCTTTTTTTTCTTTAAAATAAGAGAGGATTTTTTCTTTTACAAGCGGATGAATTATATTTTCCAAAACTTTTCTTTTTTCAGGGTTTTCAAATACAATTTTTCCTAATTTTACTCTGTCTATTTTTTTGTCTGTTAATATTTCATCTCCGAATTCTTTTAAAACGGAATTTCGCGCAATTGTGTCAAGAAGATTGTGTGCAACATTATCGGTATCAAGAATTTCATAACCATTTTTGTTGAAAAATTTTTCAACTGTTGTTTTGCCTGATGCTATGTTACCTGTAATTGCATACTTAATCATTGTTTTGTGCCTTGCTTAAATAACTTTTTAATTCCTTGACATTTTTAGGTTTTAACTGTTTAAATTCCCCTCTTTTCATACCGTCTAAGGTTATGGTTGCGTGCTGAATACGTTTCAGGGATTTTACTTCATAGCCGAAATGCTCAAACATTTTTCTTATTTGTCTGTTCATTCCTTGAAAAAGAGTTATACGCATTGTCGTAGATTCTGAATCCATTTCTAATACGGTAATATCAGCGTATGCGATTTTGCCTTTTTCAATTTCAACGCCCTGAGAAATCAATTCCAAATCCTTTCTTGGAATTTTTTTGTCTACACGAACAAGATAAATTTTAGGAATTTTTACAGACGGATGAGTTAACTGATTTATTAATTCTCCGTCATTTGTAAGAATTATTAAACCTGTTGAGTCCTTATCCAATCGGCCTACAGGTTTTAAGTGATATAAATTTTCAGGAAGCAAATCATAAATGGTTTTTCTTCCTTTTTCGTCATCTGAGGTTGTAATATAACCTGCAGGTTTATAGAATTTGTAATAATCAAGCTTTACAGGCTTAATAAGTTTGCCGTCAACTTCAACTTTATCCTTTTTGTCGTCAACGGAAAATCCCGGTTCTTTAACTGTTTTGCCGTTAACTTTAACTTTGCCGTTTTCTATATATTCGTCTGCTTCCCGTCTTGAGCAAATACCTGAAGATGCTATAAATTTATTAATTCTTATTTTTGGCATAGCATCTCCTGTTTGAAAAGATCATTTAAAGTATCAGGCATTGTGCGGAACATTTTGCCCGTTGATGCGGAAATAGTAATAATTTCAACTTCTGCCGTTATACAAACTTTACCTGTTGTTTTATCGGTAATTTTTTGTTCAAATATTGCTGTCGTTCCGTTTGTTGATTTAAAATCAGTTTCAATAACCAAAACATCATTCAATTTTGCAGAACGTTTATAACGTATATTTAAGTTTATTACGGGCATTAGAATATCCTGTTCTTCAAATTCTTTCAATGTGTGTCCGTTAAGTTCGCACCAATATATTCTGCCCTTTTCAAGCCATTTTATATAAGCGCCGTGCCATACCATTCCCCAAGGATCAGTATCAGCATAAAATACACGTTCTTCAAATGTGTGTTTCATTCTTCAGCCTCCTCAAATGCAATTTGTTTAATTTCTTTGTTCGTTGTGGCTCCCAATTTTTGTATTTTTTGAATTTGGTTAATCATATTGCCTTTGCCATCCAATTTTGTAAACGCAGAATCAAGACCTGTTTTTATTTTTATTAAATCCTCTCTGAATGAAATTATTTTATCCAAAAAACTTGTACACGCCTTTGCTATATCCTGTGCATTTTTGTTTTGTCTTTCAAGTTCCATTATAGAATTTACGATTTTTAGTGATGCAAGAAGTGTTGTCGGAGAAACAGGCATAACATCGTTTTTCCAGGCATAATCCCAAATTTCGCAGTCATCACAAAATACTAATGAATAACAACTTTCGATAGGAATGAACATCATAACGTATTTGAAAGCCTTTTCTGCTTCATATTTATTTTTTAGTCCGTCTATGTGGGATTTTAATGATTGTTTGAATGCTTTTAAAAGAGTCTCTTTTTCTTCGTCCGGTGCTTTCATATAATCATACCAAGAAGCAAAAGAAGTCTTTGCATCTACAAATATTAATTTACCTTCCGGTAAAAGTACTGTAGCATCGGGCTTTCCTTTTTCACTAAATTCTGAAGTCTGAAGTTTATATTCTTCATCCTTCCTTAAACCTGAGGCTTCAAAAACTCTATCCAGTACAAGTTCTCCCCATTGTCCTATTGAACGATTATCCGCTTTAAGTACATTTTTCAGTGATGTGGCCTCTCTTGAAATAAGATCACCTGTATCTTTTATGTTTTTGATATTTGTTTCAAATGTTTCCAGTTTTATCTTTTCTTCTTCGTATTGTTCTTTATTGTTTTTTTCAAATTTTTCTATTTTTTCTTTAAATTCACCCAATATTTCGTCTAAATGATCTTTATTTTCCTTTTTAACGTCATCTTTGGAATCCTTGATAATCGTTAATGAAATATTTTCAAATTCCGTTTTCATCTTTTGGTATAAACCATTACTTACAAAGGTTTGCACAACAAATGTCAGAACCGCTCCGATTACAAAACCCAACAAAAAAATTACATAATTCATACCACACTCCAAAGTTCTGCCTAACCAAAATATATGATAACATAAATAAATACCTATAAAATATTAACAAATGTAAATAAAATTTCAGAAATGGCAATTTTTTGCGATGAGTATACTTTATATATATATAATATATATTAATTTATTGTGAACATGAGGATTTGTTATGGTACGTATTAACGGAAATTATGATTATCAAACGGCTAATGTTGGAGCCGGAAACACAGTATTTACAGCAGGCGGAGCACCTGAGGTTCAACAAAATGTTCCTATTGGACAATCGGGAAATTCCGGAGGTACGGATAGGCAGGCTCGAATCGTTGCGAATCAGGAACGGAAAGCTCAATTAGAAGCTGAGTTGGCTCGACTTGAAGCAAGTTTGCCACCGGAGCCTGAAAGACCGGTACTGGATGGAACGATGATTACAGTAACAACTAATGTCAATTCTACACTTTCAGGTCTTGCGAATGAATATTTTTGTACTGAAGCTGATATAAAAGCTCAAAATCCAAGTTTAAATAAACATGAACTTTGGGTTAACACGGAATATGTCATTCCTACAGTTTCCGAAGAAAAAAGGAATGCTTATAATCAGGCTGTTGCGGAAAGAACAAGAATTAATAATGAAATATACGAATTAAGAAGCCAGATTTACGAATTAGATAATGCTATAAAAATTGATCAAAATATTGTAATGGCTGAGGGTATTATAGGCAAAATTTGCTCCAGCAGAAAAAGTGAACGATTTGATGAAAATTATAGTATAAGCATTGACTATACAACAGGAAATATAAAATTGACATTTAAAGAAGAACGATATCTTTCAGATGTAAAAAGCGATTTTGGGCTTGCAGACGGGGTTATACGGAATGCAAATGGAGAAGATAAACTTGAAACATTCGGCAAAAGACATTGGTTGTTCTATAAGAATTATGACGACAGGTATGGTTCTCCGGGAGAGACATTGATTATTCCACCAGGAGCTTGTTCTAAGTGGCTGGAAGATTAAATTTAAATTTGTACTACGAATAAAAAAGGGCATCTTGGAGGTGCTCTTTTTTTGTTTAAAAGCAGTTCTTCACCACTACCGCTTCGCATGCGTGAGCGGGAGTTACCTGTATAGTAACTCATTCTCCGCGAACCGTACGTTTCCCTCTCAATAACAATTATTAATTGTTTCTCGGCAGAGTGCTGTCTAATACGCCACTCAAAACTTTTGCTATACTGCCGTAATCGCAAAAGTTTCTCGGACAAAAATTTCCTCTCAATAATTTACAACAAATTTTGTATGAAATTTTTAGCAGCATGATTTAGAGCATGGTCTAAAGCATGGTGTAGAGCATGGTTGAGGGTTTTTATCAATCTTTAGATTTAGATTTTAATATCCTACTGCGACATGCCCTATATCATCCGTTCCATGGATGTAAGTGCCCTCTAAAAAATGTAGTATCAAAAATGTAGAGGGTACTTCAAATAAGGGGAGAGAAAATGAGAGAGTTTAAAAGAAATGCAAGAATCGTATTAATCGATGACAATGTTAATCATTTGAGAGGAGTTAAAGAACTTATTGAAATTGAAGGCGGTTTTGATGTTGTTTCAGCTTCTTCAAGTGCTAATGTTGGTATTTCTATGGTAAAAAAATACAGACCGGATGTTGTTATGATGGATATAAATATGCCGGAAAAAGACGGATTACAAGCTATTCAGGAAATTGATAAACTGGGCTTGGGTATAAAAATTATTGCACTTAGCGGTTATGATGATTCCGATTTGATATTCAGAGCCATGAAACTGGGTGCTAAAGGATATATCTTAAAAACTATGGCATCAACTCAGCTCATCAGAGCAATTGAAGAAGTTTTATCGGGCAAAATTTTCCTCCCGCCGACTTTGTCAGCAAGATTCTTTGAATACTTCCAGAAATCTTATAAAAATGAAACTTCTGTTTCCGGCGAAGAAAATCTGCTTTCAAATCTTACAAACAGAGAAGAAGAAGTTCTTGAACTTTTAACGGAAGGTGAAAATTACAAATCTGTTGCGGCTAAGTTGTTTATATCTGAAACAACTGTTAAAACTCACGTAAACAGCATATTCCAGAAATTGCAGGTTAATGACAGAACTCAAGCTGTTTTATATGCTCTTAAAAATGGTTTCAGCAACAGAGCAAGAGTAAAAATGTCTGCGTAGATTAAATAAAATGTTAAATATTTTTTACAAAAGGGCGAAATTTCGCCCTTTTTGTATAATTTCATTATGAGTAAACTTCCATCGGATTTGCAAAAAAAGAGCACATTTCACGAAATTAAAAATCAAGTTTCCGTGTGTAATCTCTATATTGAGATTATAAAAAAGACGCTTGCCAAAGAAAATATTGAAAATGATACTGTTAACAGAGCTTTGGATACGATTTCAAATTCCGTAAAAGCAATAGAAAGTTCTATGCAGGAATTAAAAGCGCAATTTGTGCCTGTTAATATGAAAACGATTTATCTTTCGCCGCTAATTAATGATGTCTTTCTTTCCTGTGTGAGTTATGCGGATGGTAAAGAAATTACGTTTTTAAATGATGTATCTGAAAATATAAATATAGTTGCTGACAGAGATAAATTGTATTCCGTTTTGATAAATTTATGTAAAAATGCTGTTGAGGCAATTGAACAAAACGGAGAGGTGAAGATTTATACCGATTCGGATTCTCTCTATATAGAAAACAATGGCAGACCTATACCGGAAAATGTCAGGAATTTAATATTTGAGGATGGCTTTACAACTAAGGAAAGCGGATCAGGACTTGGACTTATGCTGGTTAAGAAACTTTTAAACTCGCAGCATTTTGATATTGAACTTTTATCTTCGAATAATTGTAAAACCATTTTCAAAATTAAAAATGTAACGTTTTGTTAAAATTATTAAAGTTTTCCCCGTTTTCAGCCGACATGGCGATTATGTAATAAAAAACAAATTATAGGAGAAAATTGTAGTTATGTTTGATTTTGACTATAGCAAATTTCTTACGCTGTTTGGCGGATCAGAAGGTGCGCAAATACCGCCGGAAGCGGAAGAAGATCCTGAAGTTGATAATCCGACAGGCGGAAAAGGGGATGGCAAGGTCAGCAAGTCATTTAGCGCTGACATATTAGCAAAAACTATTTCCGGCTCTCTTGCCGGGAAAAAGACATTACAAAATGCCGGGTTATCTGCGTCTAATGTTACGGAAGAATCCGTTAAAGGTGAAACTAAAGCTCTCTTCGGGTGGTCTGAATATGACGACAGTCTTGAAGCACAAGTTGTTGACAAACTTGATGACAAAGTCAAAGAAACTGTTCAGGACGCGGAAAATCTTATGCACCTTGCAAGACTTAATAACGGTGCAAATTCAAATATTGGTGCCAGTGCTATCGGCGTTATAAGAAATTGTCGAACCAAACTATTAGATAATGGTAATACGCAAACACAAGTCGAAGGCAGGGATTATAAGGGTGATCAATTTACCTGCTTGCTTGTTAAAAACCAAGACGATAAAATTGTCTTTGATTATTCGCATTATATAAGCGGTGACGGTCAACACAGAAATTTTGCAAATGTTTATAATGATTTAGGCCAGTTACAACAAAGATATACGCAGGAAGGCAATTATTGCTCTTTGGATGGATACCTTTATAATGCGGACGGCGAACAGATAGGGTGTGTAACGGAAGTTTACACAAAGGCTACGGATACTGATGTACCTGAAGAAGATAATTCCGTAAGCGGAAAGTCTATTATTTCACGTATGGCCGGTTTTGCAGGAGCTTCTATAGAGGGGCTTGATTTATTTAACAACGCAGGAAATGATGTAAAATTTGAGCTTTTTGCTACACGCAAAAGCTCCGAAACAAGGGCAATTGAAGGTGAAAAACTATTTGTTAAACGTGAAGCAGAAGTTTTTGATGCGATGAATCGCAGACTCCAGGAAAAAACTACTACGACAGAGTATAACAATACCTCAGGTAATATTGTTAGCACTACTCAGGAAGTAAAGAACTACAATGAAGAAGGAAATCTTTACCAAGAAAGACAGGTAGTTTCTCAATACAGGGAAGCAGACCAAAAACTTAAAAGCCAGACGATTACGGTTAGAGTTCCCGTAGAAGAAAACGGGCAAACAAGAAATATAGAAAGCAGTGCGACAATAGCATATAACTATCGTGATGACGGTACGCTTGAAAGTCAGGTGACATCAGGTACTGATATGTCCGGTCGCCAGATAGATCAAACTCTTACATTCAGCAGCGAAGGCAGAACCGTAGTCAGTGCAAGAATAAGCTATGATGATGGTGCTGTTGTTGAAAATTATGAAGGTGATAATGTTCTTAGCAGGGTAAGAGGTTCTTTACCTGATACTACAGAAATATATGAAGATGGTCAGCTTCAGTACAGAGTAGAAAATAGATTTAATTCTGACGGAATATTAGTCCGAATAGATGTAAAAGATGATAAAGGTGAAGCTGTCGCGTACTATGATTTAACACGCAGCGGCGAAGGCCTTGTTATCGTAAGTCCGAAGGGAAATTCGCAAGTCGTAACGTTTATAAATGCAATTAAAGGCGTTGAAGGCGGAGAAGAATATGTAAGAAGTCTTGTGCATGAATCCGTAAACGAAGCCGGACAAATAGTGTATTCTGTAGATATTCCGGGTGCACAGACGCTTTTAGAAGCTATTAAACAGAAAATAATTAATGAATTTGGTGCGGATCATCCTGAAATAGTCGGGGTAATTGACAAATTACTGACTGCAACCGTAATACAAAATGCGATACGTCAATATGGACTTGAAAATATTTTACGGGAATATAATGCGGGCGATCTTTCGTCAGTAAGTTCCGTTAATGTGACAGTTCCGACAAATTTAAAACCTGAAATTTTGGCGCAGGCTGGAATTGTTAGTGCCGCTATGGCAGGAGATATTCCACCTGGAACAGTAGTTCCTACTGTTACTATGGAATTACAAATGACATCAGATCCCGAATCCGTGGCTACCGGAGAAAATGCCGGAATGCAGTTATTACAAAGTGACGGGATGATTAGTATGGCAGATACCCCTGAAGATTCTTTTGTAGCGCAAAATATGGGATTACAGATTACTCAAAATCCTGAAATGACAGGTGATTCCCATATGGTTTCGTACGTTATGCAAAATAGCGGAGCCTCTGATGCCACCGATAATCCGGAATCTGTAGCTAATCCGGAATTAGTGGATGGTCAAACCTCTGCGAATAATTCTGAAGTAGTTGGCGTTGCGGGAAACGCAGAAACTTCAGTGGTGCAAAATAACGGAATGGTTAATTTCGCCGGTAATATGGTTGCGGAAGGTGAAGCTGAAGTAACCTTTAGAGACATATTTGGTGTTGATAATATCAGATATATTACTCAGGACATCAGACAGGTGTTGACAAGGTATGATATAACTCAGGATGAGTTGATACAAATTATGCAAAAAGCAGGTATTGATTGTACTGTCGGCTCTATTGACATAGTACTGATAGAAAAAGCATATGAAGACTATATAGGTGAAATCAGAATGCTTACGGGAGTTCCGGAATCATCTGAATCGATTGCAGGAATTGATTTACCTACAGCCCAAAGTGTGGCAGAGGCCGGAATCCAAAGCGCTGTTGATATTTCTTTTGCTATGATGGGGACACCTTCTAAAAGGTACATGATTTCCGGTGGAAGAAATACGCAGAGAGTACTTATTGAAAATGGTCATGTAAGACTTGTCGGAGAAATGAATCCTGAAGAAAAAACTTCTGATATTACTCAACAGTCTGTAATGCTTGCAAATAATAATGCTAATAACAATAACAGACTTGTCAGAACTGCAGCCAGAACCCCTGTGAGCGGTCCGGGCAGAGTTACAAGAGTTCCCGGAAAATATGTAACTTCAACAGGTGAAATTCTTGACTATGACGAACTTATAGCAAGGATAATGAATAATGAAATGTCCGATGCCATTATTGTAAATATGAATGTTGTGCAACACTCCGTAGGGACGCAAAACATTGAAGAAGGAGAATATAGTTTCAATGTTGTCGGAGTTACCGAAGATAATCAGGTTATACTTGCAGATAATATCACAGCCAGAAGTTTTGTTCCTGGTGATGAAAATAATTTGACAATACAGGTTAAAGATATGGAAAAAGCGGCATCATGGATAATTCTTGCTCCTATCAGCAGAATCAACAACATTGATGTTGACCCTGAAAACAACACAAATTCAATATACAACGGCGGTGCAAGAGTTGCATCAGCGAGCGGCGGCACAGGCAGCGGTGATGGCGGCGGCGGTGGCGGTAACGGCCAGCAGGATGCTCCGGCTCCTACGGCTAAGAACCGTATAGACGCTGAAGTGCCGGATTTACCTTCTCCGTCTCCTAATATATTCCCTCAATAATAGGTTATAAATTTCTGTAATATAAAAAGAGCATTCGTTAACTTAACGGGTGCTCTTTCAGTGTTCATAAGTCTTTTAGACATGTTAAGTATTGTAACAATTTATCCTTTTGGTGAAATTCGGCCCTAAAAAAATACTTTATATTTTTAGAGAGTAAAAATAGAGAGAGAGACATGTTAAGCGGTATTCAACTTAACCAACAACTTCAAATAAACAGGTTAAATGCCACGTCCCCGTCAAATAAGAAACCAAAATTGTTCGGGCAGGGCGGGCTTGGCCAGTCTCTGTTTAATAATATAAATCAGGGCAGAAATGCTAACGGTACAAATCCTATATGGAATAATGATCCTAATGCTCTTTATAATCAGCAGTATGGTATGAACCCCGGTGATATTCCACCTGATCAAATGCCGCCTGATGGTGTTCCACCTGAAGAAGGTGCGGTAACAGGTGAGAATGGCGAGATGATGGTTAACGGTGAATATGATTACACACCGCGTACAGAATCTACTCAGACGGAAAATAAACCAAAAGAGACTAATAAATCTAAAGGGACATCCTCAACAGATTCAAAATCTTCTGAAGAACAGCAATTAGAAGACGGAGAAAATCTGTTAAATGAAGGTAATGCCATGAAAGAGGAGGGGGCGTCAGGTATTGGTGGCACCAAGTCTCAAACTTCGGATGTTAAATCTCAAACATCTGGTACAAAAGAAGATGCATCAACTTCTTCTTCTCATAAAAAAGATTCTATAGCAAGAGAAAAACAAGCTAAAAAAGATTTACAGAAACTGCAAAAAGAAGAGAAAAAGTATGATAAAAAACTTGACACTCTTCAGAAAAATATTGAAACCCAGCAGAAAAAAGTTGAAGAAGACGAAAGCAGAATTGAAGAACTCCATACCAAAGCAGAAGGTCTGCAAGATCAGGCTAATGATGAAAACGGAGGAGAAGATGTTAAAGAAGAATTGGCATCAATATCCCAAGATATGGCAGGTATTGCGGCCGATACTAAAGCGAAAACATCTGTCATTGATAAATCAATAAAAACGCAGACAACAGATCGTAAAAAGATGATGGATACATCCAAAAAAGCGGATAAAGCCTTTGGAAGTTTAAAAGCCGTAGGTAAGGATTATCAAGGTACAAATGATACAGTTCAAAGTGTTGCCGATACAGTAAGTACTGTTTCAGAGACAGTAACAACCGTAGGAAAAGAATTATCTGCGTTTGGTAAAGCTGTTAAGGTAGTTGGTACTACTGAAAAAGTAACAGGGCAGACACTTTTGTCCTCACTTTTTGGAGCCGCACTTGGCAGTGCATTGACCGCAGCAGGATATGCAACTAAAGTCGTAGGAAAAACTATGGATACAGTGGGTCAATACGCGACATACGCAGGCATGGCGGGTACTGCGGCAGCATATGTTACTAATACTGTAGCTTCCGATTCCAGAAAATCAATAGATTCCTTTACTAGTACAGCGGATTCAGCTCAAACGACAAGCAAGGGTATTAATAAGGATGTTAAGAAATCCCAAGATGATATTAAAGCGGCAACAAAAGATAATGCCGAGATGAAAAAGAAAATCGCACAATTTAATGCTCAAGCAATGGATGTTGCTACTATGGGCGGAGCCGGCGGATTATCTAAGATGTCAGGCGGCGGAGGTGCTGCAGGCGGCACGCCTGCCATGTCAGCTACGGGCGGAGCCGGCGGTGCAAAAGACGGAAATGGAGTAGTTGAAAATAAAGGTGCAGACTTTGCAGCGAATCCGTTTGGCGGAGCAACCGGCGGGGTAAACGGCGGGAACGGAGTTGTTGAAAATCAAGGTGCAGATTTTGCATCCAATCCGTTTGGCGGAGCAACCGGCGGTGTAAATGGCGGAAACGGAGTTGTTGAAAATCAAGGTGCAGACTTTGCGTCAAATCCTTTTGGCAGCCAAGTAGGTATGGATAATAATCTTTTCGGAAATAACAATAGAAGAAAACAACTATTTATGAATTAATCAGGGATAACTGTGCCTAATTGCGATTAAGTGAAATTTATGATACAATCTCTTCTGTAAAAATAAAGGAGAGATTATGGATTTATCCGAATTATTACAGCATGACCACGTGATAAAGGTAGTTATGTCTTTACCATGGAAGTTAATTTTTCAGATTTTTATTAACTTATTCATACTTGTCATTATTTGTAAGATTATTGATAAAATTGCTTCAAAATTTAAAGAAAATCTACTTAAAGCTGACAGGGTACAATTTGCAAAAATGCTTCCTTTTATAGCAAAGCTGACAAAGCTGACAATTATATTCTTAGCCATTGCAGCCTTTCTGCAAAGTCAGGGCTATTCTGTTAATTCATTCTTAGCTGGTTTTGGAATAACCGGTTTGGCTGTTGGTTTTGCGGCTAATGAAGCTTTATCGGATATTTTCGGTTCATTTTCCGTTATCACTGATAAAGTATTCAGGGTGGGTGATTATATAGGTATCGGTTCTGATGAAGGAACTGTTGAGGATATAAATTTCCGCTCAACGCGTCTGAGAAAGCTGGATGATACTGTAGTTACGATACCAAACAGAAAAGTTGCATCCGTTTCTATAATAAATTATTCACGTATAAAACACAGAATGATTGATGAAACGTTTTCTGTTGAATACGGAACATCCGATAAGAAATTGGCTGAAGCTATTGAAATTATAAAAAATATTGCAGAAGCTGACGAACACGTTATGACCAATTATCAAGTGTTTATTGACAAGCTTAATGACAGTTCTATAGATGTCAGATTTATTGCGTACCTGAAAACTAACCAGCTTGTCGCAATGCGCAAGATAAAGAGCGATTTGATTTTAAAAATTGTTGAACAATACAGGGCTGCAAAAATCAATTTCGCATTCCCTTCTATGTCTGTTTATATGGAAAAATAAGTGAATATTAAGATAATTGCGCTTGGTAAAATTAAAGAACAGTTTTTAAAAGACGGTATTGACGAATTTTTGAAACGTCTCAGACTCTATTGTCCTGTTGAAATAGTTGAATTGCCGCCCATTGAGATAACTGATGAAAATTTAACCGAAAAGGTTCTAAATCAGGAAGCTGAAATGATACTTTCCAAAATAAAGTCTGATTCTTATGTTATTACACTTGAAATTATGGGAAAAACATTATCCTCCGAAGAATTTTCCGATAAGATTAGCGAAATTATTAATTCGGGAGTTTCGGAGCTTGTTTTTGTCATAGGTTCATCCTGCGGTTTGAGTAGGAAAGTCAGTGAAAGAGCGGATTTTAAATTGAGTATGTCAAAGATGACTTTTCTGCACCAATTTGCAAGACTTATCCTGGTTGAACAGATATACAGAGCTTTTAAAATTATGAAAGGTGAAAAATATCATAAGTAATTTATGATTTTTTGAAAATCCAGAAATCAGGGTTCAACATGACCAGGAATGGTATTATTTCAAGACGGCCTACATACATATCAATGATTAAAATCAGTTTGGATACAGGATGCAGGGTGTCATAACTTCCCAAAGCACCGATTTCCGCCGGGAATGACGGTCCGATATTGCCGACAGCAGCAACGGAAGATGCATAACCTACCAGCAAATTATCTTCTAATGCTGAAACAAGTATTCCTGAAAGGATTATTATCATAAAGTAAAACAGTACGTATATGATAATTTGGGTAAGAATTTCTTTCGGGACAATATTGCCATCCATTTTTATATTCATAACGGCGTTAGGATGAAGAATTTTCTTTAATTCTGTTTTCATAACTTTATAAACTAGGCACCATCTTGCGATTTTTAACCCGCCGCCTGCTGAACTTGCGCAACCGCCGGTAAACATTGCAACACTCAAAACTATTTGAGCAGGTATTGACCAGGAGTTGTAATTGGCACTTGTGCTGCCTGTTGATGTCATTATTGATATTGTCTGATAATATCCGTGTAAAAAGGCTTCTTTGATGTTTGTGTAATCGGCATTATAGATAAGTGTAATTGCCAAAACCGTACCTATACCCAAGAATAAGCCGGTATAAACTCTGACTTCTTCGCTTTTAAATATATTCCAAGGTTTAAATTTGGATAATGCAAGGTATTGAGCGTTGAAGCTTACACCTGCTATAAATATGAAAACCAGCATTATTGCAGTTATGAGATTTGAATTATAACCCATTGTACTTTCAGGGTTAGGAGAAAATCCTGCTGCCGCAAGAGTTGAAAAAGAGTTACAAACAGCATCAAACGGAGGCATACCTGCAAATATAAGTAAAATCATTTCTAACATGGTAAATGCTAAATATATTTTCCATAGCGCCGATGCTGTGTTTCGAATTCTTGGAGTGAATTTCTCATCGCTTGGCCCCGGAGTTTCCGCAAAGAACATTTGACGTCCTGCTACAGCAAACTGAGGAAGTATTGCTATAAATAAGACGATAATACCCATACCGCCTATCCACTGAATAAATGCTCTCCAGAAGAAAAAGGCATGAGAATAGTCAAACTGTGTAAGAGTTGTTGCTCCGGTTGTTGTTATACCTGATGCAGCTTCAAAAATAGAATCAATAGGGTTTAATCCCATAAGCATAAATGGTATTGATGAAATAGCACCCATTATACACCATGTTAAAACAACAATGAATAAACCTTCCGATTTTTTAATGTCGTTAAAATTTTCTATTTTGTCTATTTTGTCAGCTATAAATCTAAAGATTATTCCACAAAGCATTGCGGATAGCGCAGGAATTGTAAATGCATGTATTTGAGATAGTTCTCCGTAGAAAAGCGCTACTCCGATAGGCAAAACCATCAGAAATCCTATCAAAATTAATATAAGTCCTACTGCACTAAGTAAATAATTAAATCTCATTTTTATAACCTGTTAAAAAATTTCCTTATTTCATCAGCATCTTCTGCTCTTGTAAAGATTATAAGAGTATCTTTTGCCAAAAGTTCAGTGTCCCCTTTAGGTATTATAACGTGCTTTCCTCTTTGAACAATCCCTATTACTGCAGAACGCGGGAATTTTACATCTTTAACGGTTTTTTGGTGGAAAAGTTCGTCAAGTTCTATTTCCAAAACTTCGCCCTGTCCTTGTTCTACCGTTGCCAAAATACCTACTTTACTGTCGTTTATTGCATTTTTAACTTCGTTTAATGCGGAATTTTTAGCGGATATTGCAATGTCAACACCGACTTTTTCAAATAATGGTATGTTCAAGTTTTTTGTAACTCTTGTTATTGTGCGTTTTGCGCCGAGTTGTTTTGCTAATAATGATGTTAACAGATTTCTTTCATCATTATTTGTAACGCTTATAGTAACGTCAGATCTTCCGATTTCTTCTTCATCCAGTAATTTCAAATCCGTTCCGTCTCCATTGATAACAAGGGTGGATTTAAGATTTTGAGATAAAAATTCGCATCTGTTGTAATTCTTTTCAACAATTTTTGTTTTAATTTTAACGTCTTCTAACGACTGAGCAAGCATTAAACCTACGTTTCCGCCGCCTATAATTGTAACGGATTTTACGTTTTCCTTGTCGTGGAAGAATGTACCTGCCAGAATGTCAAGAGAATGAGAAGTGCCCATAAAAATCAATTTATCTTCCGCTAAGAGTTTTGTATCACCTCTTGGAACAAATAATTCACCGTTTCTTGTTATACCGACAATGACAGTATTCTTTGTTAAATCGCAGTCTTTAACAAGTTTGTTTGCCAGAGGCATCCCTTCGGTTAATTTATATTCCAATAATCTTGCACGACCATTTGCAAAATACTCTACATCAAGAGCCTGAGCAACCGTTACTATACGGAAAATTTCCTGAGTCAGAAGTTCTTCAGGCCATACAATTTCATCAATAAAGAATTCGCATAAACTTAAATCTGCACGATCAAAGTTCAAAACATTGCTGTATTCTTCTTTTGCTACAAATGAAATTGTTCTTATTCCGCTAAATTTTTTCGCTGTAAGGCAGGCAATAATATTCGCCTCATCATTATTTGTGCAAGCTATGAATAAGTCTGCATTTCTGATGTCAGCCTGCTTAAGAATTTCTATATCGGACGGATTTCCTTGAATAAATCCAATATCAAGTTTTTTAAACTCTTCGGTTTTATTTTCTTCTTTGTCGATAACGGTTATGTCATAATCTTCAAAGAATTCTGTTGCCAGTAAACATCCTATTTCTGTTGCACCGTATATTATAATTTTCATTATTTCTCCTTAGTAAATAGCACTCAGCATACTGCATACCAATACTTGTAAAATTTGCAATACTATCATTGCTATGATAGGTGAAAAGTCAAGTCCGCCTGCCGGAGGTATAAAGCGTCTGAATATTGCCAAGTATGGTTCAACAAGAGTTGCAACAATACGAACAGCACCTGAATTGCGGTCTAAACGCGGGAAAAAAGACATAAAACAATATAATATTATCAGTATGAAATATAATTGAAATAAGTTATAAACAATTCTTACCATAATTCAGTTACCTGCTTTCTTTTATCCGTGTGAAACTTCACTTGTTTTAGCGCATTCACAAAATTTTCTTTCAGGCGGTATTTTTTCTATCATCTTAAATAACAAAGATTTCAGATTTTCAACATTACTGTTGAACACTTTTATAACTGCCTGATGTGAAACAGGCGGAACATCACCTACAAGTCCCGCATCATAATCAGTTATAAGCGAAATATTCAAAGGGCACATATCAAGCTCTTTAACCAAATATGCTTCAGGGAATGCCGTCATATTAATAACTTCCCATCCCTGAGTTGTGAAAAACTTTGATTCTGATTTCGTTGAAAATCTTGGTCCGTTTATAACGACAACAGTTCCGTTTTCGTGAACGGTTATACCCAATTCTTTTGCGGTTTCAATTGCAAGTTTTCTCATTTCAGGACAATATGTTTCCGCAGCAGACGGGTGTGTTACAACAGGACCTTCATAGAAAGTTGATTTCCTTCCGTCAGTCCAATCTACAAATTGGTCGCATATTACAAAATGTCCAGGTTCAATATGTTTTTGCAAACTTCCGGCCGCACAAGGGGAAATGACTCTTTCAACCCCAAGTGATTTCATTGCCCATACGTTTGCTCTGTAATTTATAAGATGAGGAGGAATTGTATGATTTCTTCCGTGACGAGGAATAAATGCAACGTTATGACAACCGATTTTACCTATAAAAGCGCTGTCACTTGGCTTGCCGTACGGTGTATCTATTTCCACTTCTTTTACGTTGTCTAAGAATTTGTAAAATCCTGAACCACCAAACACACCTATCGTTGCTATGTTTTTATTTTCCATAAATTTCTCCTTTTTAACTTATAATAACGCGATTTTACCATGAATTTAAGGGAAAAAGCAATATCTTGATAAATTGCTCTGCTTGATTTACAATACAGTTTGATATGCGAAGTGACAATATTAAAAAAGGAGTAGCAAGAGCACCTCACAGGGGACTTTTGATGGCAACGGGCGTAAGCAAAAATAATATGAATGTCCCGTTCATTGGTATTGCAAGTTCATTTTCCGATTTAGTACCCGGACATATAAATATGCGCGATTTGGAACGCCAAATTGAAAAAGGTATTCATACAGGCGGCGGTCAGGCTTTTATTTTTGGAGTACCGGCAGTTTGTGACGGAATTTCAATGGGACATGACGGAATGAAATATTCGCTCCCGTCAAGAGATTTAATAGCGGATTGTGTTGAAACAGTTGCTGAAGCGCATCAGTTAGACGGTTTGGTATTACTTTCAAATTGCGATAAAATTACTCCCGCAATGCTTATTGCCGCCACACGTTTAAATATACCGACTATAATCGTTACAGCGGGCCCTATGCTGGATGGCGAAAGCCGATGCGAAAAGCTGACAATGATAAACGGTTTGTTTGAGGCGGTTGGACGCTATCGTGACGGAAAAATTGATGAAAAAAGATTTGACGAAATGATAGAACATTCCTGCCCGTCAGCGGGCTCTTGTCAGGGACTATATACGGCAAATACAATGGCCTGCCTGACTGAAGTTATAGGAATGAGTTTGCCGTTTTGCGCTACATCTGCAGCCGTTTCTTCTCAAAAACGAAGAATTGCTTTTGAGAGCGGTATGAAAATTGTTGAACTTGTTAAAAATAATGTCACACCGGATAAGATTATTGCTAAAAAATCAATACAAAATGCCATAATCGCAGATTTGTCACTAGGGGGTTCAACAAATTCATTTTTGCATCTGCTTGCGCTTGCAAATGCCGGAAACATAGATATCACAATTAAAGATTTTGAATATTATGCTGATAAAATTAAACAAATTGTAAAACTTGATCCTTCCTCCCGCTTTACAATGACAGATTTTCATAATGCAGGCGGAATTCCGGCAATCATAAAAACGCTTTTTGATGGTAAAGCAGGGCTGGAGGATTGCGATACGGTCTGTGGTCTGAAATTATCCGAAATATCAGAATTTGCATACGTAAATAAAGAGCTTATTCATTCGTGCAGTCAACCAGTTACCCAAAAGGCGGGACTCGGTGTTTTGTATGGGAATATAGCAGAGAATGGTTGTGTAACAAAGATTTCAGGAATTGATGAAAGTTGTTATGAATTTGAAGGAGCTGCTAATCCTTTTGACAGCGAAGAGGATGCGATGTATGCATTAGAAAATGACCTTGTAAAAGCGGGTGACGTTATAATAATCCGTTATGAAGGTCCGAAAGGCGGTCCCGGTATGAGAGAAATGCTTGCTCCGACATCTTTATTGGTCGGAAAGGGTTTGGGAACCTCCTGTGCTCTCATTACTGACGGCAGATTTTCCGGCGCAACAAGAGGTATCTGTATAGGTCACGTTTGTCCTGAAGCTGCGGATGGCGGTGTTATTGCTCTTATTAATAAAGGTGACAGAATAAAAATAAATATAAATGAGAGAAAAGTTCAGCTTTTGGTTACTGATGAAGAACTTGAACACAGACGTAAAAATTTCAAACCGATGGTTAAGAAAAATATCTCCAAATATCTCTTGAGATATGCCAAAAATGTTCAGGATGCTTCTCATGGCGCGGTGATTTTGTAATGTTTGAAAAATACGAAACATTTTTGAAAGATTTAGATTTGAAACTTCAAAAATATTTTGAGGTGGATAAGGATAAAATACAATGCCGTAAGGGCTGTTCCAATTGCTGTAAAAACGCCGATTTTCCGCTTTCACTTGTCGAGATGAAATATTTGATGCAGGGATTCCTCAAACTTGATAAATCTGAGCACGATAAAGTTCGTGAAAATATAAAAAAAGTAATTGAGAGCGGCAAAGAAAATTACGACTGTCCTTTTTTGATGAATGATTTGTGTTCTGTATATGAGTATCGCCCAATAATTTGCAGGGTGCACGGGCTTGCATATCTTAGAACAGACGGAATTGTAAATCTTCCGGAGTGCTCAATTTCAGGTCTTAATTACAGCAAGAATTACGACGGAAAAACAGTAAATTTTGAACCGATAAATGAGGATTTAAATCCTATCGCATTAAGAAAAAACAAAAAAATTGATTTTGGTGAAGTAAGATCAATGATAAAATGGTTTGGTAATTAAGAAAATGTTTTAACTACGTCATCAATCGCAATCAATTCATGTGCTTCTTTGCCTTCCGCTTCAACAAGAGGTCGTGTTGATGCAACTATATTTATATGTCCTCCGTTTGCTTTGGCAAACATTTCGCGGATTCTGTTTTGATAAATACAGCGCTTCTGCGGTTTCGGCATAGGATTTCTTTTATCAAAAATATCGTCTATAAATGCGTGTTCACCTGTCAGCAGGTTTACTTCTCTGCCCGAATCTTTCAGATATAAAGGGCGTGTTCTTTTTGGGTTTCTGTAATGCAAATCAGGAACTAATTCATTGATTTTTATTGCAACAGGAGTATCTACTCGTAATTTAAGATTCTGTACCAAAGATCTCATAACCGCTCTTGTTAATTCCATATTTTCCGGAGTATTGGTTGCACGCTGACACCTGTGATAGACCTCTTTGCCATCCAGTTGTATTTTAAATACGGTCAAGACATGCCCAAATGAAGGCCCTGTTGCATTTATCTGCATTTTTACTTCCTTTTTAACTTATATTTTCACTTGAAAAACACGGGCATATTTTTTTTTGCGCAATTATTAAAAAATCTTAACAATAGTTTAAAAAGAGGTTGTAAAAGTCAATTTTGGAGGGGAAAAAACGTTTATATATATGTAGATGGTTTGTATGGAAAGTGTAACGGTATGTTAAAGGTTGATGCAGTAAAATCAGCGGTCAACGGAGCCGAAAGCGCAAAAACAAGTTTCGGCAAGCATATTTCCGTTTCCAAAATTGCATCGGGGATAGACAGGTTTATGCCGCAGGGTATTAAACAAATGCAGAAAGTATCGGATAACCTTGGTGAAGTTTCAACAACACTCATAAACGCAGCCGGCACCGGACTTATTGCACCAGTCTTCATAAAATATAACCCGCTTTCAAAATCGGATCAGGATACAAAAACTTATTCGGCATGGCGTCAGCCGGTATCGGCCGTTCTGGCTATTGTTTCGCAGCTTGGCGCTATAATTCCGTTCAACAAAGCTATGAATAACGGATTTAACTTGGGTATGCTTTCAGATCAATACAATACTTCCGCTTTTCAGGATGAAAAATTTATTGAACGTCAGGTTAAGAGAAATAATCCTAAGATGACGAAAGAACAAATAGCGGCTGAAGTCAGCAGAATTAAAAAGGAACAGGAAGCGGAACTTTTAAGAAGTATTGAAGAAGAAAATACCGTCAGAATAAGAAAACATGGGAAAGAAGGAACATACAAGATTAATAAAGATGTATTCAACGGAGCGGTTGAAGACAGTATAGAGGATTTGATTAATGCAGAAGAAGCTGAAAAATCAAGACTATTAGGTGAAAAACTTACTAATCGTGTAAGACGCAGTGAGTTTTACAGAAACAATAATCCAAGAACTCTTGATTATATGAATGAAATTGAAGAAATTCTTAAAAAAGATGAAATCGGCGAAATTCAAAAAGCATTAAGAAACAAAGCAAAATCTCTTCCTAAAGAAGAAAATGAACTTAGACTTATAACCGAAGAACTTTTAGGTCTTTCGCAGGGTGTTGTAAACGATACGGATAAAAAATCCGTTATTGACGCTATGAAAGCAAAAGTTTCCAAAGTCAGAACACACGCTGAAAAATACAGAAAAATGCATTCCCTTGAGGAAGTTGAAGAAGCCGTAAAAGCAAGTATAAATCCAAGAGTTAAAGAAGTTGAAAGTAATGTAGAGTTCTTTAAATCGCTGCAGAATAAAGTTCGTGAAGGAGCTTCTGTTAAAGAACTTCAGGAATTGGTAGAAAAGCACTCTAAGAAGAGTCCTTCTTTAAAGAAAAAAGGTCTTAACATTGTTGAAAATGTAGCGGAAAGCCTGAAACGCAGAGCAAAAGGCAGTACAAGATGTCTTAAACAAATTGGCGGTGTAGGTATCGGCTTATTAATGCTGCCTATAACTTGTACGTTACTGAACATAATTTATCCTGTATTTATGGATAAATTCTTTCCTGAGCTTTCAAATAAAAAGAAAAACAAAGCTCCAAAAACCGAAAGTGAGGTGAAACATGCCTCTTAATATCGGAAAAATCGGAACATTTGTAAATAATATGGTTTGTAAACCGCTTAATGCCATTGGTAATATGAAAATTATGAATGGTTTAAACAAAGGTTATCAATCAAACAATGCAAAAATAATTGCAGGCGTCAGCGTTGCTTCTATCGTATTAAAAGACGGTTTGGGCTGTGTAATGTACGTAAAACAAAGTTTGAATAATAAAAAAATTCCTGAAGAAAAACGTAAATTCGTTGCGGCTCTTGATTTAATTAACGGTATATTAATGGTCGGAACCCAAATAGGTATGTTCTTCTTATTTAATAAGTGTCAGGATAAGTTATTCAAAAAATACTTTGGCAAATATTTCAGCAGAAGCGCACGAAAAGGCTATATGGCAAGGCTGAAGAATATACCTGGTATGGAAAATCTTGCCGGTCTTGATTTCCATAAAGGTGCTGATAAGTATATGGGTACTGTTGCTTCAGCATTTAAACAATTAACATCTCTTATTGTTACATCAATTATTGCAAAAAGAATTATTGTACCGTTCCTCTCTACACCGCTTGCTGATAGTGCAAAAGCGTGGATGGATAAGAAACCTGTAAAAAATGATGAAGAATGCAAAGCTGCGGCATAGTTAAATCAGGCGGATAATTTTTTCAGTTTTTCCATATCATCTGTCTTAAAAAGAATTGTTTTTTCCTTTGAGGTTTCCCCCTTAATTATTTCTATTGAAGTTTTAGGGATTTTTAATTCTTTTGACAAGTATTCAATCAATGCTTTATTGGCTTTGCCTTCAATTGGTTGAGCAGTCAGCTTTATTTTTATTTCATCTCCGTTTTTGATAATTTCATTTTTGGATGAATTCGGAGATATTTTTATATTCACTATAAATCCGTCTTTTTTTTCTTTAATCATTGATTTATAAGCCTTATGTACGATATTTTGCCCATATACTTGAAATTTTAAGCCAAATAAGTATGATTATTATATCATGGAAGATTTGTTTAAAGATATAAAATCGGAATTAAAAGCGCAAAAAAGAAGTGATACGGAAATTAAACGCATTGAGGAAGCATTTTTATTTGCGCAAAAAGTCCATGAAGGCCAGTTCAGAGTATCTGAAGAGCCTTACATTATTCACCCTGTTGAGGTTGTTAAAATTCTTTTGGGGCTTCATCTTGATGCGAATACTCTTATAGCGGGTTTTCTGCACGATATTCTGGAAGATACGGATACAACACCTGAAATTATAAAAGAAAAGTTTGGTGATGATGTATTAAACCTTGTTCAGGGTGTTACAAAGTTAGGGAAATTACAGTTTAAATCAAATGAAGAGCGTCAGGCTGAAAATTTCCGCAGACTTTTTATTGCGATGGCAAACGATATGCGGATAATTTTCCTGAAACTTGCCGACAGACTTCATAATATGCGCACATTAAACTATATGTCTGCACCGAAACAGAAAAAAATTGCCCGTGAAACTCTTGATATTTTTGCTCCGCTTGCAAACCGTTTAGGTATCGGGAAAATCAAAGCGGAACTTGAGGATTTGTCTTTAAGATATCTTGAACCCGATAAATATTTTGAAATTTCACAATTGGTTTCCCAAACGAAAAAAGAAAGAGAAGAAACGGTTAATCTTTTAATTGAAAACATAACAAAAAGTGTTGAAAAAGCAGGAATTAAGGCGAAAATTACGGGGCGTGCAAAACATTATTACAGTATTTACAGTAAAATGAAACGCTTAAATATTGCGTTTCATGAACTCTACGACATAACGGCTGTTCGTGTCATTGTTGATACCGAAAGTGAATGTTATGCGGTTTTGGGGCTTATTCACTCACAGTTTAAACCTATTCCCGGACGTTTTAAGGATTATATTGCAATGCCGAAAGGCAATATGTATCAGTCTTTGCATACATCGGTTATCGGACCGAAATCCAAGCCTTTGGAAGTCCAGATTAGAACCTGGAAGATGCATGAAATAGCGGAATATGGTGTTGCTGCGCACTGGAGATATAAAGAAAAAGGCTCTGAAAAAGCGGATAATCAGGCAGATGTTCAATTTTCTTGGCTGAGAAAACTTGTTGAATACGATAAAGATGTTACAAGCGCACAAGATTATGTTAACACCGTTAAAATAGACATCTTTTCTGATCAGGTATTTGCCTGCACGCCGAATGGGGATGTTTTGGATTTGCCTGCAAATGCTACACCTGTTGATTTTGCATATCGTATTCACTCAGATGTCGGTAACCGTACGGTAGGTGCACTTATAAACGGTCGTATTGCGCAGCTTGATACAAAACTCAAAAACGGCGATATTGTTGAAATTTTAACATCAAAAACACCGTCTCCTCGTCTTGACTGGCTGAATTTTGTAGTTACAAAACAAGCAAGCTCCAAGATTAAACAGTGGTTTAAAAAGAATAACAGAGAAGAGCACGTTATGCTTGGTAAGGATTTGCTTGAACGCGAACTTACAAAGGCAGTTTTTGACGAATACGTTAAACAGGAAGAATTTGAACGTGTTGCAAAAATTATGAATTATGCTTCATCAGAAGATTTGTTTGCAGCTTTGGGATATGGTGAAACTACAGTAAATAAAGTGGTTAACAAACTCAAAAAGCCTGAAAAGAAAAAAGATGACTTAAGCAAATTCAGCCATGCATCGAGAAAAAAATCAGAAAAAGACATAGTGGGATTAGAAGGGATGATGTACAGTATCGCGAAATGTTGTTCGCCTATTCCGGGTGAGCCTATTGTCGGTGTTGTTACCCGCTCAAAAGGGGTTTCTGTTCACAGGGCAGACTGCAAAACTCTTGCAAACATTGAACCCGAAAGATTAATGGATATTCACTGGTCAGGCGAAAATGAAAACAGAGTTTATACTGTTGCAGTCCGAATTGAAACCGCTGAGAAGATGGGTATATTAAAAGATATTATTGCTGCAGTTTCCGATAACGATACAAACATTTTGTATGCGAACGTAAAATCCAAACCGGGTAAAGTCGGTATTGTTGAATTAGGGCTTGAACTTGATAATGTTTATACATACAGGCGTGTAATTCTTGCACTTCAGGCTATTCCTGATGTGTTCAGCGTAAAACGTATCCAGTCTTCAAGCCAGTCAAATCCGAATTCTCATCGTCCGCCGAAAAACCATAAAAAGCCGATGAAACCGGAAAAGTAATATTCTTGTAACAATTTTTATTTCTTAGTGTGATAAGGTCTGTTTTTTTGTTATAATCGATGACGGACCAGAGCGGATTTATGAAAGAAAGAATTTTACTTTTTATAATAATTTTGGGATTAAGTATTCTGATATATGTTTATCAGAGCTATATTAATACCCTTTGGGGCTTGATTTTAATTTGCATAGGTTTGTTTTTGTATGCTCTTACGGCAAACCTTGCTTACAAGATCAAGAAACGTGTTTTGAAAAAACGTCCTGATGTAGTAAATGAAGCATATAAGCCCTTTGTTACTGTTATGATACCTGCTCACAACGAAGAAAATGTTATATCACATACCGTTGCTAACATTGAACAGATGGACTATCCGAATTTTGAAGTTATTGTTATTGACGACAGAAGTGATGATAATACTGCAGTTGTGATGAAAAATCTGGAACAAGAATACAATAATCTTAAAGCGTTTATACGCCCTAAAGATGCATTTCCCGGGAAGTCGGCCGTTTTGAATGATGCTATGCAATTTGCAAAAGGTGAGGCGATACTTGTTTTTGATGCTGATGCAACTGTGGAACATGATTTTCTGAAAAAACTTGTTCCGTTACTTGAGCCTGAGGATGTAGGTGCAGTTCAGGCAAGAAAAATCATAAGAAACAAGGATTATAATCTTCTTACACGCTGTCAGAATAATGAATACACTCTTGACGCACAGATACAAATCAGCAGAGATTCCGTTAAAGGAGCGGTTGAATTACGAGGAAACGGCGAACTAATAAAACGCAAAGCGCTTGAAGATATTGGCGGATGGAACAATTATACAATAACGGATGACCTTGATATGTCCACCCGTCTGCATATAAAAGGCTGGGATATACGTTTCAGTATGGATACTGTTGTTTATGAAGAAGGTATTGCATACATTCTTCCTTTATACCGCCAGAGAAGACGCTGGCTGGAAGGTACTATCAGGAGATATCTTGAATACTTTGTTGATGTTTTAACATCCAAAGAAATGTCTCTGAGGGCAAGTCTAGATATGACTATTTACATTCTGCAATTTATAATTCCGGGTTGGTTCTTACTGGAATTCTTTATCAGAATGTTCAAATGGATAGTTAAAGATGCATCCCCTAATATTGTGTATTCGTCATTGATAGTCGGTGCTGCAATTGGTATAGGCTTTTTATTCTCAATAAGATATGCACTCAGACGATATGACAATGTTCCTAGAATCAGCGCCTTAGTACAATCGTTTCAGACTACGGTGTACTTTTTTTTAATATGGTTCCCGCTGGTACTATATATAAGTTTTAAAATTTTATTCCTGAAAAAAGATATGAAGTGGGGTAAAACGGCTCACGGACTTGTTCAGGAGGAAGAAGCAAATATTAATAAACAATTGGAGAAAGTATAATGATTGGTACAAATGACAAAATAGGTTATGTTAAATCAAAAGTTCGCTCGGTAAATGATTTTCCTAAAAAAGGTATTATTTTCCGTGATATAACAACTGTTTTAAAAGAACCTGAAGCTCTGAAAATAACGGTTGATTATCTTTGTGAGCAGTTTAAAGATGTTAAAATAGATTATGTAGCGGGTATTGAAAGCAGGGGATTTATTGTGGGTATGCCGATGGCATACAAACTTAATGCCGGATTTATTCCGATAAGAAAGCCTAATAAATTGCCGGCACCTACATACAGCCAGGATTACGAACTGGAATACGGTACGGATACAATAGAAATTCACAAAGATGCAATTTTTGAAGGTGCAAACGTATTGATAGCGGATGATTTGCTTGCAACCGGCGGAACGGCGGAAGCTGCATGCAAACTGGTTAAAAAGGCTGGCGGAAATGTTGTTGGCGTTGCATTTTTAATAGAGTTGACAGAATTAAACGGCAGAAAAAGGCTGGATGGCGATAGAATCGTTTCTATGCTTAAGTACTAAATATTAGTGATATAATTTCTGTATGGAAAAAAATTATAAAGAAATAGTTTCTGTTGTGGACAGTGAACTTATTGGGGTTGATAAAATTATATCTGAGGATGTTTTTTATCCTACGGAAGATTTGAATAATTTTTTGTTTTCTTCGGGTAAAAAAATCCGTTCCGTGCTGGCATTTTTGTTCCTTAAAATGTTTGGCTGTGAGATTAATTCTTCGCAGATTAATCTTCAGGCCGCCGTTGAATTGGCGCATAATGCTTCATTAATTCATGATGATATTATTGATATGTCCAAAATTCGCCGTAAATCAGAAACTTTTGAGGTTAAATTTGATACGAAAACTGCCGTAATGACAGGTGATTATATTTTGAGTCTTGCGTTTAAGAAATTGCTCAAAACCGAAAATAGCGAAATACTTAAAGAATTTGTAGAAACATTTTCGCATATGGCTTATGGAGAAATTAATCAGTATTTTGAGAGATCCAAAATTCCTGCATTAGAAAGTTATATTGAAAAGACGATAAATAAAACCGCAAAATTGTTTGAAACCGGTTTAAAAAGTTCTGCGATATTGGCTGGCGAAAATGCCATGTTGTGGGGAGATTTCGGACTTAATTTTGGTACCGCATTTCAGATAAAAAATGATTTGGAAAATCTTTCAGGGGATAATTCAGATATAAATAACGGTATTTATACGGCTCCCGTAATTTTTTCGGGGAGTGTAGATGTGAGTGCTGACGGTATTCACAAAACAAAACTTTTGATTAATAATTATATCAATATATGCAGGGAAATTTTGCAAAAATGCCCGCAAAATGAATATAGGCAGGCGCTATTTAATATTTTGGAGTTATACGAAAATGACTAAACAAAAATTTATACAGATGACAAAATCAGAATTCGCAGAAGCAATGGATGTTATAAAAAAATCAATTATTGATGATTTGAAATATTCATTTTCCAAGCAGCCATTTATAAATTCTGTTGAAAATATGAAAAATGATTTCCGCGGATTTATTGGTAAATTTTCGGGCAAATGTGCTGATAAAAAAGAGGAAACTACTACTGAAAATGAAGATGACAGCTCAATAATTGACGATATAAAAAACTTTTTTAAAGATATTACAAGACCGCTGACAAAAGATTTGTTTATTGAGCGTGCGCTTGGGTTTAAAAACTTTATCTATGAGACGTTTAGTACGGTAGTTTTTGTCATTGTAGGTGTAATTATTATCCGATTTTTTATAGTGGATGTCCGATGGATTCCTTCAGGTTCAATGATTCCGACTATTAAAGAAGGAGACAGGGTATTTGTAGAGAGATTTTCTCGTTTTTATTCAACTCCGCAGCGTGGTGATATAATGGTATTTTATCCGCCATTTACAGAACTTGAATATACTCCGGTGCTTGTTTTTAAACGTTTAACGGGATTTTTCTGCAAAGATGTAGCCTTTATAAAACGTGTTATAGGCTTGCCTGGTGAAAAGTTTGAAATTAAAAAAGCTTCAGACGGTACTTATTCCGTTTATATAAATAATAAACCATTGGAAGAACCTTATATAAAGAGCAATTTGGATTATACGCCATGCGAAAGAATTGAAATCAATTGCGGACCTTTTACAATTCCCGAACATGAATACCTGATGCTTGGTGATAACAGAGATGGTTCATGGGATGGGCGTTTTTGGGGAACGGTTGATGAGGATATGTTTATAGGTAAAGCTGTATTTCGTTTCTGGCCTGTAACAAGGATTAAACCGTTCGTAAGACCGAAATATTAAACCAGCCCTTCTTTTAAGGCTTTTACGGCGGCTTGGGTGCGGTCATCCACGACAAGTTTTTGAATAATGTTGCAAACGTGAGCTTTTGCGGTGTGCTCTGAAATCGTGAGTTCATCCGCGATTTGCTGATTAGATTTACCGTCAACAACAAGTTTTAAAACTTCGTATTCCCTTTGGGTTAAGTTAGAGTGTTCCGCCCTGAAGGAAGCCCTGGACATTTTTCGTGCAGGAATTATCCCGTTATTTTTATCTCTTATAATCGGTACGATTTTCGGATCAAGCCACATTGCGCCATCGTTTACTGTCTTTATAATCATTGCAAGAGTATCGGTGTTGATTTCTTTCATTACGTACGCTCTTGCGCCTGCGTGAAGCGAAGAAAATACCTCTTCTTCCGTTAGGTGAGATGTCAGAATAATTATTTTACAATTTCTGTCCTGCTCAATAAGGCGTTTTGAGGCTTCAATACCGGAAATATCAGGTAATCCGATGTCCATTAATATAACATCAGGTTTTTGAAGACGATATTTTTCAATTGCTTCTTTTGCGGTTGTCGCTTCGTAAATTGTGTCAATGCTTTTCTGCTCACTTAAAAGAGATTTTAAACCTATTCTCATAAGTTTCTGATCTTCAACAAGCAGTATGTTTATCGTTTTAGTTTCCATAAAAATCTCCTTTACTATATTTTTAAAATCATTGGGTAAAATTTTTAATCCTTAAAATGAAAACAAAAATGGCAATATTAAAATCATAAATTTTACAAATAAGATTTGCAGTTAAATTAATAATATAATTTTATTTTTTATGTTAAAATCAATGCTATGAAAGCAGTAATGTTTTACGCACCTGAGAATATAAAATGCGAAGAAGTGCCGATACCTGAGGTTGGCGAAGGTGAAATTCTGGTTAAAGTTATGTCTGCTCTGACCTGTGGTACTGATGTAAAAACATACAGGAGAGGGCACCCCGTTTTAATTAAAAAATTCCCGTCAGGTTTCGGTCACGAATTTTCAGGGGTTGTTGAAAAAACAGGTGCAGGTGTTGAAAAATTCAAAGTCGGCGACAGAGTTGTTGCGGCTAATTCGGCGCCTTGCGGAAAATGTTTTTATTGTGATAAAGAACAGTTTAATTTGTGCGAAAATCTGGATTTATTAAACGGGGCTTACGCTCAATATATAATTGTTCCGAAAAGAATTGTTGAAAAAAATACTCTTTTGCTGCCGGAAAATCTTAGTTTTGATAAAGCGGCATTTACGGAACCTCTTGCCAATGTTGTCCATGGCGTAGAAAGAACCGGAATCAAAGCCGGTGATACTGTCGGTATTCTTGGCTTAGGCCCTATTGGGCTTATGTTTGCAAAGCTGGCAAAATTGAAAGGAGCAAAAGTTTATGCAGCTGCAAGAAACCCTGTAAAACTCCAAAAGGCAATAGATTTTGCCCAAGTTGATGATGTTATTGATATGACAAAAACCGATAATCTGGTTGAAAGTTTAAAAAAAGCTGCATCAGCGCCGTTAGGGCTGGATGTTATGATAGAGTGCATCGGTTTGCCTCAAATGTGGGAAACAGCATTCGATACCGTCAGAAAAGGCGGAACAGTTCACTTTTTTGGAGGCTGCGGCGGAGGGACAAAAGTTTCTTTTGATACTTCAAAAATGCATTATGGCGATATAAAAATGATGAGTGTTTTTCATTATATGCCAAAGCACTTCAGGCAGTCGTTGTCTTTAATTGCTTCAGGCAATATTGATGTTGAACAGCTGATAACTGGTACAATAGGATTAGAAGACGTTGAGACTGCCCTTAAACAACACATTCAGGGAAACGCAATAAAATACCTTGTTAAACCTTGGGGCTAAATTATTTTGTTTCAATACCTTTGGTAACGACTTTATCAATCAAGCCGTATTCAAGAGCTTCCTGTGCTGACATATAGTGATCACGTTCCGTATCTTTTTTAATTTTTTCAATAGGTTGTGAACAATTTTCCGCCAAAATTTTATTAAGCATATCTTTCATACGCAAGATTTCTTTGGCTTCAATCTCAATATCGGTTGCCTGCCCTTTCGCGCCTCCCAAAGGTTGGTGAATCATTATTCTTGAACCCGGCAGGGACATTCTTTTCCCTTTTGTACCTGCTGACAACAAAAATGCACCCATAGAAGCGGCCTCACCGATACAAATTGTGCTTACGTCTGATTTTATAAGGTTCATTGTGTCATAAATTGCCAAGCCTGCCGTTATAACGCCACCGGGACTGTTTATGTACAACATAATATCTTTTTCTGAATTTTCGCTGTCTAAAAGCAATAACTGAGCAACGATTGAATTTGCTACATCATCATCTATCGGAGAGCCTAAAAATATAATTCTTTCTCTCAATAATCTTGAAAAAATATCAAATGAGCGTTCTCCTCTGCTGGATGCCTCTATAACAGTAGGTACATAACTCATTATTTTTAAATATGTTTCTTTATCCATAACTAAACTCTCCTTATGTGCAAATTATATCATAAATTCTATTTTTTGACCATCTCTCTTAATTTTTTTAATTTATCTCTTATATCGGCCGCACGTTCAAAGTCAAGAATTTTTGCGGCTTTGTGCATATCTTTTTCAAGTTTGTCAATGAGTTTTGGTAAATCTTTGGTATCGGTTATACCCAAATCAACCATTTCTTCTGCAACAACATCTTCAAAATCTCTGTAGCTTGCAACAAGCGATAAAAGATTATTTTCAACAGGCTTTTTGATGGTTTGCGGTATAATTCCGTATTTTTTGTTGTGAGCCAGCTGAATTTCACGTCTGCGTTCCGTTTCATCAATTGCCGCTTTCATAGAATCTGTCATTCTGTCGGCATACATAATAACTTCCCCGCAAGAGTTACGGGCAGCACGGCCTATTGTTTGTATAAGGCTTGTTTCAGATCTTAAAAATCCTTCCTTATCTGCATCCATTATTGCAACAAGTGAAACCTCAGGAATATCAAGTCCTTCTCTGAGTAAATTTACACCTATTAAAACATCAAATTCACCAAGCCGTAAATCTCTCAATATTTCTACCCGTTCAATTGATTTGATTTCGCTATGTAAATATCTTACTTTCACACCTTCCTGAAGAAAATAATCAGTCAAATCTTCAGCCATGCGTTTTGTGAGTGTTGTAATAAGAACTCTTTCATCTTTTTGTGCACGTTTTTCTATTTCACGCTTCAAATCATCAATTTGAGTGGAAATCGGGCGGACAGAGATTTTAGGATCAACGAGTCCTGTAGGTCTGATGATTTGTTCAACCAGTTGTGAGGATGTTTCTTTTTCAAATTCTCCCGGTGTTGCGGATATGTATATTTTTTGTCCGACTTTTGAAAAAAATTCTTTTTCTGTTAAAGGTCTGTTATCTTTGGCACACGGAAGCCTGAAACCATAGTCAATTAAGACATCTTTTCTTGCAGCATCACCGTGGGACATCCCTTTTAATTGAGGTAAAGTTACGTGGCTTTCGTCAATTACTGTCAGAAAATCGCTCCTGAAATAATCTAACAGAGTTGCCGGAGCAGAGCCTACAGGTCTGCGCTCAATAATTCTTGAATAATTTTCAATCCCTGAACAATACCCCATCTCTTTTATCATTTCTATATCGTATTTAACCCGTTGCTCCAGCCTTTGCGCTTCAATGAGTTTATTTTGGTTGTTTAATACAACAAGCCTGTCTTTTAATTCCTGACGAATTAATTTTATTGTTTCATCAACATCTTCGTCATCTGAAATATAATGAACGGCAGGATAAATAACTGTTTTTTCGGGGATTTCCAAAATTTCGCCCGTAACATTATCAATTCTTACGATTTTTTCAACTTCATCACCGAAAAACTGAATTCGGGTAATAATTTTTTCATAAGCAGGCATGATTTCAACGACATCCCCTTTTGCCCGGAAAGTTGAGCGCTCTAATACCAAATCGTTTCTTGTATATTGAACGGAAACCAGATGTTTTATTAAATCATCCCTTTCAAGAGTTTCGCCAGTTTTTATTTCTATTGTTCCTTTAAAATAGTTTTCAGGCAGACCAAGACCGTAAATACAGCTGACAGATGCGATTATTATGACGTCTTTGCGTTCGTATAAGCTGCGTGTCGTATTATGGCGCAGACGGTCAATGTCGTCATTTATTGATGCTGTTTTTTCTATATAGGTATCTGTTCTCGGAATGTATGCTTCAGGCTGATAATAATCGTAGTAGCTTATAAAGTATTCAACGGCGTTATCGGGAAAAAGTTCTTTAAATTCATTGTATAACTGAGCAGCTAGCGTTTTGTTGTGGGCGATGATGAGCGTAGGCTTTTGGATTTGTTCAATAACATTTGCAATTGTGAATGTTTTGCCTGAGCCCGTTATACCTAATAAAGTTTGGGCATCCATACCCTCATCAACACCCTTGACCAGCTGATTTATGGCTTTGGGCTGGTCACCTGCGGGAGAATATTTAGAACATATTTTAAACTTTTTATCCATGTGATTATGCTATTTTAGTAGGTGATTAATGTCAATTGATACTTTCAGTTTAAGCGCATATATATTATCAAGATTAAAATCTTTAAGCTTTACCGCATCTTTTTCTGTGGTTACTACGTTTCCGTCAATTTTTGAAAGTTCTTCTTTTGTGTATATGTGATGGTCATCAAATAAAATCTTATCTTTTAACGATAATCCCTCTAAAAATTTAACAAATTGTTCCGGTTGTCCGATGGCGCATAATGCACTAACAGGCTTAATTTTATCAAGTTCTTCGCCTGTTTTTATATTGTATATCTCATCGGGTTCAATTTTGCAGAGTCTTACATCCTTTTTATAAGTTTTTTTTAAGTAATCAGCATACTTTTGAGCTTCTGTGTGATCAGTATTTTTGCTCACTACATAAATAATGTCGGCGCGGTTCAGCCCGGATAAATTTTCTCTCAGAGGCCCTGACGGCAGAAGTTTGTTGTTCCCAAATCTTTTCTCGCTGTCAATGAGGATAACATCTGTATCCCGGTATAATCTTCTGTGCTGAAATCCGTCATCTAAAATAATTTTTGTTGCGTGATAATTATTTACTGCAAACTCAGCCCCTTTAACTCTGTCTGCACAGGTTATAACAATTACTTCCGGATGGGTATTTTTACTTAACCAAAACGGCTCATCACCGGCTTCAATTGCACTATAATGTATCCCGTTTAAATCTTTGATTACGTGGATTTTTTTATTATCAAGATTTCCGCCGTACCCTCTGCTTAATATGCAGACAACTTCTCCGTATTTATTTGCAAAATGGTCTGCAATTTCCGCTACAACAGGAGTTTTTCCTACTCCTCCTGTTGTCAGGTTCCCGACCGATATTACTCTTGCGTTAACACAGGAAATTTTTAAAATCAATTTATCGTATAAAAAATTTCTTACTGATGTAACGGCATTATAAAACAATGAACAAAAATTCAAAAAACTCATCAAAATCGGATTTACTTTTCCGGCTTTATTGTAATGAATTTTGGTCATTTGGGTTTTAAAATTAGACATTTTGCCTCTTTAGAACATCAATCTGAACAATAAAAATCTCTTATTAAGTTTTTCTGAGAATTTTTTCAAATTAGCCGTTGTTGTTGCCGCATCATCAATAATTGTCTGAATTTCCGTTTTGTTATCGCAATTTACTGAATTTAACGGTGCAAGTGCTGTTGAGATATCAAGCATTGCGGTATTTAAGTTTTTAATTGAGGAACTTAAACTGCCTTTCAGAGAATCATCTTTTGTCATTGCATCAACAAATTTGCTGATGTCGTTCAGGTTTGAAATAATATCTCTGAAATCCGAAGCCAGTTTTTGTGATGTCTTTTCGTCTCCGAACAGAACATCTATATTTTTCGTCATAACGTTGAAGGAATCGGCTGTTTTTATAAGTACATTCCTTACATCTTCATCTTCAAGAAGTTTGTTTAATGAAACAGATAAACTGTGAAAATCTTTTGCGGAATTATCAACAATTTTTATAAAATCATCCAAATCTTTCTCCATAAAATCATTGATTCTGTTCAACAAAGCACTTGCGTCAGTTGTTACCGCGGTAATGTTACCTACGGAAGTCTGAAGTTCACTGATAACATCTTCAGAGAGAAGTTCGTTAATCTTCTTGTTGGTTTCAGTTAACCCTTCAGCCGCATGAAGCTGCCATTCAAGAAAGTCGGAAATTCTCATAGGCTCAATAACCGTATAATCTGAGTCCTGTTCCGGATACGGCATTGTAACGCCGTCAAGAGTTGATATTAACAAAGTGCTTTCGCCGTCAATTGTTTCATAATATTTTGCTTTCATAAATTCCGGTAATACAAGTCCCGGCAAATCTATGTAATATTCAATCTTATATGCAAGGCTTGTATCAACGATTTCCCTTAAAGAATAAGGAACCATATCGCTTGATACAACATCAATGTTTTTAATTTTGCCTACACTGTATATGGTTTTATCAAGTTTCATTTTTACCGGATCATTTGCATACAAAATATCTTTTTTCGTCATAGGTATATATGTTGTACGCGTTTTAGGTGGTGTAATTTCAAGAAATAATTCACCGATAAGTCCCGATTGCTGAATTGAAAAAGCGGAAGCACGCGGAATAGTAACCCCGGAATCTGTAATAACGAATTTAACGTTTACGTAATTTTCGTTTTCATTAAAAATCGGCTTAATCTCTTCTACCTGCCCGACTTTCATCCCCATCATTTGAACTGCTGCGCCAGGTCGCATGCCGTTAACATCTTTAAACTGGACTTCAAGCCTTTTTGCGTTGGAAATAGCTCTGCCTTTAACTTTAACAACTACCCCCAAAAGTAAAACCAAAGACAAAAATGTCAATAATCCGACTTTGAATGATGATGAAAATTTCATTTAATAATTTCCTCTTTTAGTGTTCTTATTCATATTATCAAAAAACATAAAAAAGGTAAAGTTTTTAACTACAGATAGTTAGCAAGAACTTTTTTCACATATTCCTGTGTTTCTTTATAAGGCGGAACACCCTGATATTTGTCAACCGCTCCCGGACCTGCATTATAGGCAGCAAGCGCAAGAATTATGTTGCCGTTGTATTTGTTAAGCATTGATTTGAAATATTTAACACCGCCGTTCAGATTTTGTACAGTGTTATAAGGATCTTTTACTCCCATTGCTTTTGCTGTTGAAGGCATTAATTGCATAAGGCCGATGGCTCCCGCTTTGGATTTAGCTTTAGGATTATAGTTGGATTCTTGTTTTATTATTGCGTTTATAAGGTTTTCGTCAACCCCGTGGTTTTCGCATACCTGAGAAATTAAGTTAGTTAGCGTGCTTTGGTTGCTGCCGTTGATTTTAGCTTTTTCGTTTACAACCTGCTGAATGTTATAAGATAAATTATTTCTTTGTAATTCTTCTATTTGGGCAAAAGTCTGATTTATATCAGATGTGTTTTGCGGATTATACAATTTAGCATGAACTGATTTTGTTTTCGGATCTAAAAGTAATTGGCCGAAATCAACATTTTTAGGCAATGTAGATTTCAAAACTTCATCAAAGCTCTGCGGTTGCGAGGCAGGAAGTCCGTTTAAGTTAACATTATTAATATTGTTGTTGACTGTAGCCGGATAAAGTCTGTTTATATTCGCATTCATCTGTGATGCGCGCATCATTGCGGCACTCTCACTGCTTGATGTTAATAAATTTTGTATAAAATTTGAAAACATATTCAACTAATCCAACTGACTAACACTGACTATGATACCAATTTTAGCCTGCAATGGTATCCTCTAAATGAATTAATGATTATTAAGTTAAAGTCAAATACCAAACTTTATGGTATAATCACTGAGGGAGTGTTCATGGATAACGAAAATTTTTCAGATTTAACCGATGATATGCTTGATGATATACAGAAAAGTATTCAGACGATCATTGAGCATTTTGATGTGCCTGAAGATAACAAAAATGATGTTATCCGCAAAATTAATTTCATGTACACAAAAACTCGTGAAATGTCTATTACTGACTCACTCACAAAACTTTATAACAGACGCTATTTTGAAAACATTTCCGAAAGAGAATTTATGCGTTCTGTAAGGTATAAATCCCCTTTAACATTTGCAATTATTGATATTGATTTCTTTAAGAAAATAAATGATACTTTCGGTCACCAGTGCGGTGATATGATCTTGAGAGAAGTAGCATACACCATTAATGAAAGTTTCAGAAAAACGGATTACGTTTTCAGGTACGGCGGAGAAGAATTTGTTGTAATTCTGACCGATACCGATGAAAACAGCGCGTTGTGTCCTATTGAGAGATTACGGGAAAAAATTGAAAAATCAGAATTCATGTTTGACGGGAAAAAAGTTAATGTTACAATAAGTGTCGGATTTTCTTCCGATACAATAAATGCGTCAGACGCATTTGAATTGTTTGGTTTTGCTGATAAAGCTCTTTATTTGGCAAAAGAAAACGGAAGAAATCAGGTAAGAATATACAGAAAATAAGTCACAAGGAGTTAAAAATGAAGAAAATTTTAGCATTATTTTTAAGCTTTATTATGCTTGCAGGAGTCGTTTTTGCGGCAGATTTCACACAGGTCAGGGCAAAACATATTCTTGTTGATAATTATGCGGTTGCTCTGCAGGTTAAAAGAGATATTGAAACAAGCAGAAATTTTGATTATTATGCGCAAATTTATTCAAAATGCCCGTCAGGTAAAAACGGCGGAGATTTGGGATATTTCGGCAGAGGACAGATGGTAAAAGAATTTGAAGATGCCGCATTCAACGGGGAAGTAGGACAGCTTATAGGGCCTGTTCAAACTCAATACGGCTGGCATTTAATTCTTGTTACAGATAAAAAATAATTAAACTTTCAAAAAAATTAGCAAAAAATTTTTTTACAGGTTTTACATTCCTGTAATGGATATTGCATGCAAATATAATCTAAGTTTTAAATCGGGCTTAACTGCCGAAATTATTGCTATGGAAAAAAGTATCAATCCGAAGTATGTGGAAAGGTATTTTAAAAAATCTCCATACAAAGATTGGGAGGCTTTTTACAATATTGATTTAAAGGGAAATAAAACGCACGCAACGGCAAACAGGCTTTGCGCAGATATTTTCAAGAATTTGCGCAAAATTTTTGACTTTAGAAAAGGATATAGCGCTCAGACGCTTATCTTCCCGCAAAATTTATATGTTTTTAATCCGAAAGATTCAGAGTATTATAATCAATGCGGCAGCTTTTTTGTAAATTGTGCCCACACAAGACCGGAAAAGGCCAAGGGGTCTTTTGATGTCGGTACAGTTTTTATGAATAATGATATTTCTTCTCTGAAATTCATAAACGAGGAAACGGAATCTTTATATGAAGCCCAAAAGGTTTCATCACCACATTTTTTACAGCCCTATGTACATGAATGGTTTCACGCTTTTTTTGATAAATGGGTTAATAATAGGGCATTTTTGCACTCTTACAACTTTGATACAACAATACAAAATTATTCACAACAAACATTATTACCGGCGGAAAAAGAAGTAGTGGCCGACGTAATTAGTACTTATCCGACAACAGTTGAACATTCTCAATATGCGGAATGTTTTGCTGAGGCCTGGTCAAAATTTGTCTGTGATGCACTTGCTCCTAATTGCAGAACATTTGCCAGAAATCCTATTGATTTGTTAATGAAAACTCCTTTGGAATTTCAGGAAATTCTGCAAAAAGTAACAAACATAAAAATGCTCCATTGGGGCGAAAAATTGTAACATTTTTGTCATGTTTACTCAAAAAAGGCAATTTCTTATGTTTAGCAGTTTTACTCAATCAGTAGTTGTAATAACAAATTAGGAAGGTTTTATATGAATATCAGTACGAACTATCAATCAAAGTTTAATTATGGGGTGAGAAATAATAAAGTAAAAGCGGAACCGGATTTCGGGAATAAATTGATAACAAAAGGGGCGCAGAAATTTATTCCTGCGGTTTCAGTACCCGCGGTAATTCTTCTTGCTATGTACACCGGTAATGCAAATAAGAAGTCGGTAGAAGTTCAGACTATATACGGACCGGTTAAGTATATTCCTGGTAATGGCGGTACTACAAAATCCCGTTTGATTGTATCAAGACCTAACGGTTCTACTAAGGATATTTTTGTTGATATTCCTCAGGAAATTTTGGAATCGGTAGTTTCAAATTATATTCATCAAGTTAAATGTTCAACAATTAACCGGGAAGTCGGTGTTGTAATTACTCAAAATCAATCAAAGCCTGTTTTGGCAAGAAAAATTGTTACAGATGGTACTCTGGAAAGTTGTATGAAGGAAAACAATTTTAATAATATATCAATTAAGTATGATGTAAAAAATAAAGTCTTATACGCTGATACCCCTTGGAATCCCGGCAGGCAAATGATTACGGGAAAATGCCTGCAGGTAACGTATGGTACCGTTAAAGAAAGTTCCGGTGCAAGGCCCGAATATATTGCTGAATATGCAAATCCTAAAACAGGAGAGGCTCCTGATGTCGGTACACTTGCAGCACAAAAAGCTACTGAAGACCGTTCATTTATGCCTGCTGATATTGCAGGCAAGCAATATGAAATAGTGCTGGAATCAGGTGAAAGAATCCCTTGCGACTACGATAGTATGGTTGCCGGGGTTGAATATATGATTAGCAAAAAGGCAGGTGTTGAGTTAAAAATGGCGGTTCCGCCTACAGATGTAATCAGTTCTGAAGGAGAACTTTTAAAGGCGGGTAAATTGTATATGGTTGATTCTAACGGCCACTTCTACAACGGTCAGCCGATTAAGCGTATAATGAGTGGTGAAGTTACCTGGAATTATGATAAAAATGACCCTGTTCAGGTACAGATCCGCAAGTATATAGATGAGGCAATAAAGCTTGGCGCTGAGTCTGCGGCTGCTAAAGATGCTGGAAATGAAGAATTAAGCGAACAATTAAGACAAAAATCGAAAGAAGTTGCAGCAATCGCTGAAAAGGAAATGACCAAATGGGTGGAATCCGTACAAAATAAAAATAATGTTAATTTCTTCGCAGAATAGATGTAACTAGCAAAAAATATTTTTAGCGGTTTTATAATTACCATGTATATCCAGCCAATAAAATTTAATACTGCGGGGACAGCATCATATAAGACAAATCCTTATTATCATGCTCAAAATATACGTTTTGCTCAAAGCATAAAATCTCAAAAGCAGATAACGGATTTGGTTGACAAGTACATATTAAATTTTAGTCTTAATATTTCAGATTTTGAGGCGCGTATTGGTGAAATACTCCAGCCGTCAGGAATCTCCAGGTCTGTACTCAATACAATTGCAGAAAAATCTTTAAAGGAATTGGACGGGAAACCTGCAAACAAACTTTTTTATATTGTGTCGGGACGTATCGGAAGCGGAAAGACAACTTTTGTTCAACGTAAAAATTTCGCTGAATTTTGTTATCTCCCGGATGCGGATAATATAAAACCGTTTTTGCCAGGATATATAGATAAAGGCTCAACTTATGTCCACATGGCATCTTCTTCAATTAATACGGTTAATTTGTATGAAGCCTTTAACAGGGGGCTCAATGTTGTTTATCAAACATCTACAAAGGAGAATTATTTAGACGGAATTATCGCTGAAGCAAAAAAATACGGCTACAAGAATATCATTATGTTTCACATAAATACCAATGAGCAAAATTCAATAAACAGAGCTATGAAAAGGGGAGAACAGACAGGGCGCATTATTAAACCCGAAGTTATTAAACGTCAAAAATATGTAGATGATTTTGTTTCTATCTATAAAAATCCTGATAAAGGGCTAAGTGAATTGATTGTTTATGATAACAATTCAGCGTATTTTGTTGAAAAAGAGCATTATTATTTCCAGTAAAAATTTTCTGATTTGCAATATTTACGATTATGATATAGAATGCTATACTAGAAGAGATGAAAGGAGAAAGTATGAAGAAGATTTTATCACTATTTTTATGCTTAATGATTATGAATGCGACCTCTTTCGTATTTGCAGTTGATACGGTTAATGTAGAACATTTTAAATTACCAAGAAAGTTAGCTAAAAAGACACCTACCAATGTTGTAAATACAAGTGAAAGCCTTGTGAGCGTGCTGGAATATAACACAATGCAGTTAACTTTTGCTGAAGATTTTACAAGTAAAAACGCAAAAATAGGTGATCAGATTCCGTTCTTGCTTGAAAAAGGTGCATACACAAAAGAAGGTACGGAAATCTTGCCTCCGTCAACAAAAGTTATTGCTGAAATATCCGATATGAAAAAACCAAAATCTTTCAACAGAAGCGGTAAAGTATATCTTGATTTTAAATATGTAGAACTCCCTGACGGTACTCAAATCCCTATGGAAGCAAAACTCTTTAACAAGAAAGACTATTTATACAGAGGTAAATTGAACGCTCTTGGAAAAGGTGTAGGTTCAACTCTTGGCGGTATGGCTATCGGAACCGCGGCAGGATGCGGAATTGGTATTGCTGCGGGTGCTGTTATTGTCGGCGGTTTTGCAATAGGTATGCCTATCGGTTTTGCAGTAGGCGGATTAATTGGTCTTGTAACTCCGGGACTTAACTACAAAGCCAAAGCCGGTGATAAAGTTAATATTCAGATATTAGAAGATTTAAATATTCAAAAATAATTGTTAAAAAGAATAGCAAAAAGCAGACCGTCTGGTCTGCTTTTTGTTTTGTAAAGAAATATTTTGCTATGAGCAAAAAATATTTTTATGCGTTTTTAAACTGCTATGCTAAGTACAATTCATAATAATTTTCAATATTCTAATGCCTCATTTACAGGGTATAAAGAAGCAAAAACTTATGCAAACATTACACGACTGTATAATTGGTATAACTTCAAAAAGTTATATGAATGTAATCTCACGAAGTTAGAGGGGATTCAGGAAGGACTGAAAACCTTTGAGGGTTTATCCATGAAGCAGATAGCCTTTGCTCTCACCGATCTGCATTCAATTAATGTGATAAGAGGATGTGTAAATCATTGTTTGCACTGTTATGCGAATGCGCAGCCATTTATATCACGTACACCGTTTGAAAGTTTCAAACAAATAATGGACGATATAGTGGCATTAAGAAAAAGAATAGGGATTAATATTATTTCCCATAGAGGATCAAATTACACAAATTGTTCTTTTGATGTTGACGGAATTGATACGCATTTATTTGATAAAGAGGGGAAAAAGCATGATGCGGTTGAACTTGGCCGTATTATTCACAACTCATTGGGATATAAAATGGTTTTTGATACAAACGGTTGGGACAGAAACAATTTGGAAAGGCAGCAAATTGCAGAAGATTATGTAAAACAATTATTAAAACATAAAAATTCAAGACATTTTTATCAAATAAATATTTCACTTAATCCTTTTAATCCTAAATACGTTAAGGCTATAAAAGACGGATACGACCCTGAAACATATTCTCCGTTTATTCCTTTGGATCCTGTCTGCAAAACAAAATCTCCTAAAGAACAAAAAGCGGAGGATTTATACAGGGAATATATTAAAAATGAAGTCAATACTTTGTTTACATTTACTCCGCTGCTTTTAAAGGGTAAATTGGGTACAATTATCAGAGGTTTGGACAGAAGTGTTACCAATATGAATGGCTGTTATTTGGATGAATATGCCATAACGCTGAGCAACATTTTAAGTCAGCTTAAGCTGGCCTATGAATGGGATTTGTGCGGTGAACAAAAAGTTATAAAAAGTGAAAAGATGCTTAAAAAAGCGCTTAACGGGTATCTGAAACTCCTTAATAAAGGTAAATATCGTTTGTTTAGTTCAGGCAGAATGGAAAATTTATACAGAAGTCGGCATAATGGTTCATTAGACGGTATATGGGCAATAGACAGTTTCAGGCATCGATCCGAAAATAATTACAATAAACTTGTCGCTCAAAGAAAGATTTCAGCTACGGATTTGGGGTATTTAAAAATGATTAACTCAGACGGAAAGGTCTATCTGTATGATAATTACGCGGTTATCCCGACAGATATTCAGCTCAAAACGGGCACTCAGAATTTAGCAAAACCTTTCAGTATCAAGGTTAAGGATTTTGTGGTTACAGAGGATATGATAGACAGGATATAATTGTAAAATTATTTTAACATTGTAGCAAAAGATATTTTTATAAGGTTTATACAAAAATGCAGGATTTAAAAAATAGGAGGATTTAATGAACATTAGACCGATTAGCAGCTATAGTTGTTCGCAGGTTAACAACAGAATTGCGCCGGAAGGCGAAAAACAACCATCATTTGGACACGTGGAAGTAACTCCGGAATGTATGACAAAGATAAAAGCTCTTGTTTCGCCGGAAATCATTGCAGAATTAGAAAAGATTATGAAAAAGCCAATAAACTTAATGGAAGCTCTGCACTATAATGAAATGCCGCCAAACCTTAAGGCGAACACCTGGAATGTTCTTAAGAGGATTCCTGAAAACGAAAGAAATGATTTAACCGTAACCATAACAGATATTAGCCGTGAAAAATATTCATTCGGAACTCTTGTTGATGAAGATTTATGTTCCGAAGAAGTTGCGGATTTGAATGACGGAACTCCTATAATTTCGGACAACATTTCTCTTAAATTGGAAGCTCCGGCTTTCGTTATACTTAAAGGCCAAAAAGGAGTTCTTTTCCAAACAGAGGGAAATCTCTCAGGGCGTTCACTGAAAGAGCACGGATTTATATCGGAAGAATTACCGATTCCAAGCTATGAATTCATTATAAGACGTATCCAAGACCAATATAAAGGATTTCTTGACTTTTTGGCAAGTCGCGTTGGCCGTTAGAAATTTTATTTGGAATTATCGGATAAAATAAATTTTTTATCCGATAATTCTTTAAAAACAATTATTGCAGAATTGTATAATTCTTCGTATGAAAACTCACTATATTCTTTTATAAGGTTTTTAATGATGGTATCTATATTATCTTTACCGTTTAATTTGTCTATTATTAAATAGGATGAATAGTTACCTGTCCAAATTTCATCGTTTTCAAAATTTAATAAATAGAATGTATCAAGCGCATATTCCATTCGCTTTAAAACGTGCGGAGCTAAAGATAATACAGTATTCTTATCCATTTAATCCCCTTATATATTCTTTGAAATAGCTACATTCCGCAGGTGCATAATTTATATCGCCATATTCTTTGTATGCACTGGCCGGACATCCTGCACCGCATAGCGGTATATATTTACAGTCTTTGCATTTAACCGTTGATAAATCACGTTTTTGAAAATACGGATTTGACAAACGATTCTCCCAGATTTCGTAAAAGTCCGTTTTACGTAGATTCCCCAAACAAGTATCTTCGGATTCGTATGTTGAACAAAGAAATATGTCACCTTTAGCGGAAATTACAATTTTGTTGTGATTATGGCAGCTTAGGCATTCATCTTCGTGTAATTTTTGCGGGTGTTTTTCAAGATATTCATCAAGAAGCTTTTTACCTTCAGCTAATTTTAGCAAATCATGAATATCAATTATCTTTGTTTTGGCAAAAATATGAGGATTCTCTTTCATTTTTTTATGAATTTTATGTGCGCAGTATATTGTATCTTCTAGGCTTACATCCAAATATTTGTGATTTTCATGGCAAACATGAAATTTTGAAATGGATAGTCTGTTTACTTTCAGGCTGTCGCATAATTCAAAAAGATTTTCTAAATTCTTAGCACTAGCAGAATTCAGTGTAGAGTTAATCTGAACCGGTAAATTGTATTTTCTTAAAAGTTTTATTGTCTTTATGGTTTTATCAAAGGCGCCTTTCCCTCGAATACTGTCGTGAGATTCCCTATCCGCTCCATCCAAACTAATATGTATAATATCGGTTTTGGGATAAAGTATTTCGCTTAAGTCTTTAATATTCCGTTCAGTCAAAATTGTTCCGTTAGTTTGTATTACCAAAGGAAGATTTTTGGTTTTAGCGTGACAGATTATCTCAGTAAAATCTTGTCTTAAAAACGGTTCTCCGCCTGTCAGAGTTAAACTGAGAATATTCAAATCATCAACTAAAAAATCAATAAGTTTAAAAATATCTTCCGAAGAAAAATCGTTATCAGGATTGTAAACGGCAGGTTTACCGGAATAGTAGCAATGTTTGCAGCGCAAATTACAATCCGCAGTAACTTTTAAAGATACGGTGTTCGGGTAACTGTGGCAAAATCCTACAGGTAAACTCCTTTTGTATTTTTGCACACAAGAAAGACCTGTATTCGGGGAAGATTTTTTTCTTTCGTCAGCAAATAATTGAAATGCTGATTTTATGTATTGCTTTTTCAACATTGTTTTTTAATATAACACTATGGGAATAAAGGTGAACAGTAATCTATAGGCTCATAGTCACTGCATCTGGTTGATGTAAATACTTTAGTCTTTCTTCCCGGTTGTTCTGCGACTTGAGTTTGTAATTCTTTTCTGGCAGGTAAAGACATTGTTCTTTTTTGCAAAACAGGTTTTTTGCTTTTAGGTAACACTAACATGTTTTTCTTAGGTGCTTCTGCAAGTACGACTTTACGAATCATTTAAAACCTCCTTAATTGTCCGAGAAACTTTTGCAAATACACGGTAGTAAAGCAATAGTTTTGAGTGGCGTATTAGACAGCGTAGCCACGAACGGTTCGCGGTTCAGCGAAACGGTAGTGGCGTAGAACTGCTTTTAAACACTATACACTTATGCTAACTGATACTATATTAAAAATCAAATCAATATTACATTTTGTAAACCAGCCAAACCGATCTTTTGAAATCAAATCCTGCCTTTGTTAATAATGCCTTTTCAATTTCTTCTTTTGATACAGAAATTGGTTCAAAACCGTATTTTATATACATCCCTACCGGAGAATGCCGGACATTATTAAAGGCCAATGCTTCTGTATAAAATTCATTTATTTTGTTTATCCGGCTAAACTCTTTCAGACATTTTATCAAAGGAATTGAGGTATTATAATATCTTTTGACATCAAAATTCTGAAGATTTCTTATATGATATACGATATCATTTGTTGAATTATTTAATACATTGTCAATTTTTTCCGCAGTCATATCAGGACATTTTTCCATTTCTTTCCGCATACCTGCAATATCTTTAGGCTCTGCATAAACTTCCGAAACTTCTATAGTTTTCAGATATTTCATAATTTTATCGTCCAAATCATTTATATATGCATAGTTTTTAGTTTTTATACAATGCGATACTTGTTTTTTGTATTTTGCAATATTTGAAATTAAATTTTCATCATAACGATAGGCTTTAAACCGATACCCGAAATCAGTATTTGCAAATGATAAAATTACAGGTATATTTATTTTTAAAGTTCTGTCATAAACTTGTGAAAATCCTAACATTATATCTTTGTTTGGCAGAACATCACCCGCTTTTGAGCAGTTTTCTATTCCCGAATAAAACAGAGCTTCAATTGCCGATGTGTGAATATTGTGCTTTTTTAATAAGCCGTCAATTGCATCATATTTTGCAGTGAGCTGTTTTAGGCATTTCATCTGAGCCTTGGAGAATTTATAATCAGGAATTAAACTGTCAGTATTTGTATATTCCCCGAACTCTTTAAGTATTTTCATTTTCATCCTGAACAATTCATTAACGGAACAGGAAGAGTAAATTCTTTTTAATTCTCTTATATTTTCGTAATGACTTACCGTATTTTCGCCTTTGATGTAGTGAACTAAAAGCCTTGGAGAAACTATCATTGATTCGTTTAAAAATGTAAAAAATTGCTTTGTCGGGACATCAGAACACATTTTACCAAGATAAGGAACTTTAACCTTATTTGAAAACTCATTTACAATATCTCTCAAATAGCCTTTGTGCAGTAATCTTTTAGCCCTTTCCTTATTTAAGATATTTTGAGTTATGTCTTTTTTACTTAAATCCAAAAGAGACGATTTGCCTGATAATGTAATTCCGGAAAATTCCTTTGCTATTTCTTTAAATTGTTCTTTAATTTCTGCAAGTTTTTGTTGTAACTGGAGAAGAGAACAAACGTTATAAGTACCGGAAGGCTTTGCTTTTTCAGATACTTCTGCACCTGTGAATTGCGCCAATTTAATTACGCTATAAAATTTCGGCTTGGAATAATGTGTTCCAGGCTTTCTTATATTAGGAAACAGCTTTACTTTAGAGACTTTTATCATTTGAGTTAATTATTTTGTAACACTATCCTATTTTAATAATACAACAAAAATAACCTTTGAAAAGTTTATTTTAATGGCGGGGTTGATGACGCAAGGTTCGAACTCAAACATCATAATACCCCTGCAACCAGAAAGATATGTTATCTCATCTCGTCATTCGGTATGGTTGCATAATTAGTATGAATTATCAATGTTTTTATAAATTAAAATGTTTTAATTATTGTGCATGAAAATATGCTAAAATTTATGTAAATTTAACATTAACAACACATCTTTATGGCTTCTTTCGGGCAAACATGAGAGCATAAAGAACAACCTACACATTTTTCTTTATCAAGACAAATGGAAGTTTTATTATCATTTACTCCAAGAGCTTGATGCTCCGATTCTGAACATATCTTGACACATTTTCCGCATTTTACACAAACGTCTTTATTTATCTCCGGGTGTAAATGATGTTCTTTATTTAATTTTTCGTGTGTTGTAATTTTAGAGATTGCTATATTTTTCAGTTCAGAAATATCATTCATTTCTTTTTCTTCTAAATACTTCAATAAACCAGATTTTAGCCCATCAATTATACCATAACCGTTTATCATAACTTCTGTACAGATTTGAACAGCATCAGAACCTAACGCAATATATTGTGCTGCATCCTGCCAATTTGTTATTCCACCCATGCCTAAAATTGGCAATTCTGAACATTGTCTTAATTGAGCAACACACCTGAAGCCTATCGGTTTTACGATTTCACCCGAACAGCCACCATAAGTAGAAAGTCCGCCAATATTTAAATTAGGTTCTAAAGTATCAAGATTAACACCCATAAATCCTTGAACGGTATTTATTGCAGCAAATCCGTCAGCATTTGCACGTTCAACAGCTTTTGCAATTCTTGTTATATCAGTTACATTAGGGGTAAGCTTTACAAAAACCGGTTTTATTGCAATGTCTTTTACCCAACCGGTAATAAGAGTTGAAATTTCTGTTGTTGTGCCTATTGCCATTCCGATTCCCTTTTCAGGCATTCCGTGTGGACAGGAAAAGTTAAGTTCGTAAGCATCAACAGGTGTTTCGTTTAGTCTTCGTACAAGTTCGTGCCAAGCACTTCTATCTATCGGAGACATTATACTCGCAATAATAACTTTTGTCGGGTGTTTTTCTTTTAAGTATTTGATCCCATCAACCCAATACTGAACAGATTTATGACTCAATAATTCTATATTTTGAAGTCCGATAACTTTGCCCTTTTCTTTCATAATCGCATAGCGAGGGCTTGCTTCAACCATTTCTAAATTGTCGGGAGTTATGGTTTTTAAAACAGCACCGCCCCAGCCCATTTCAAATGCTTTATCTATACTTTCAATTGATGCTGTTGGAGGTGCTGAAGCAAGCAAAAACGGATTCTCAAATTCTATTCCTAATACTGATGTTGTTAATGTTGACATATATTAAATCCTCAAACTTATAATTATATATTATTTAACCATTTTATAATTTGTTCTTTAGTAAGAAAAATCCCGTTTTCAAACATAAACAAAGGCTTTCTTAAATTTTGTGTATTTGCATTATCTTTAATCTCATTAATTACATTATTTTTGTTTGCACCACCTGAATATGTAAAAAACGGAATTAATAATTTATTTTCAAAATTATTGTTTTTTAGGAATGTTTTTGCAGGTAAAGACATTGAAAAGTTCCAAATCGGAGAACCAACAAAAACGATATCGTAATTTGAAATATCAATATCCTCTATTTTAGGTAAATATCCTTCTTTCATTTGTTTTTTGACAAATTTAGACATTTTAAAAATATTATTCGGATATTTTTCTGTTAATTCAATTTCTTTTATATCACCACCAACAATGTAATGGAGATTTTGTGCAACTTCTTTAGTATGACCGCCATTTGAATAATAAACCGTTAATATTTTTTTATTAGACAAAAGTTGCGGTTGATTGTATTTAATATTTTTTAGCTCACTAAATTTACATACTGCAATAATCAGTAATGCAAAAAATATAATCAATAAACTGCCTAATATAAACTTCATAAATTTTTATCCTTTAACCTACAATTGTTGAAAATATTATAGCACAGAGTAAGCTGTGAACAAATTTGACAGGAGAATTCCGAAATAATATTATGGTTATAGGTTTTAATATTTAAGTTTTAAGGAGCTAAAGATATGGCAAGAGTAATAAAATCAATGATTGTTCTATTTGTAATGGCTTTGCTTGTAACAAATGTATCATATTCAGCAGAAAAAGAAGTATTATTAAAAACAACTTCTACTTGGGATAATGCAGAATATCAAAAATTGAAAATTAAAAAACCTGAAGTTACGGTATTAAAAATTATTATTAATGTTGGCGAAGAATTACCTATGCATAAGCATGATTTAGTTAATTTTGCTTATGTTAAAAAAGGTGCTTTAACTGTTATTACAGATGATAACTAAGAAATAACACTTTACGAAGGAGAGGTTTTGCCCGAATTAATAGGGAAATACCATTATGGCAAAAATACGGGAAATGAACCTGTTGAACTCATTGTTTTTTATCTCGGACAAAAAGGGACACCGTTATCAGTTGATAAACAATAGTATAAATTTTATAGATAGATAATATTAGGAGTTAATATGACACAAAAAATTATAGGGCTAATCGGCATATTTATTTTTCTTTATATTGCATGGCTATGCAGCAGCCACAAAAAATCAAATAATTTCAGAACAAATCTAATAGCTTTTTTTCTGGAATTTATCGTTGGAATAACTATTTTCTTATTGCCCAAAAGCCGAGATGTTTTACTAGCTTTCAGTCATTTTTTCTCAAAAATCATAGAGGCATCCAGAGAAGGTGTAGTATTTGTTTTTGGCTCTTTAGGT
>JAGCBH010000007.1 GCA_017652265.1 bacterium | reverse complement strand
TCTGCTTGATACTGTATGTTTTTTTAGTGAAAAGTCGTCAATTTTACTTGTTTTTGTATATTTATACGAATTATCCAAATCTTTTCTGTATGGCGCAAGATTATCAGCAGGAATTTTGGTTATTATATTGCCCATCTTGACTTCAACTTTTCCTTTTTTATCAGGCATCGATATAAGTTCTACTGTTTGATTTAATTTTTTTACTGTGAGTTTTGTTCCTGTTTTTATGCTTGTCCAGTCAATTTCTCCGTATTCTTCTTTTACTTCATATTCTTCAAGTTTTTCTGAAAAATCATTATCCATTTGAGAAAGTTTTGCGTAATTTTTTCTGATAATTTTTTCGTTCTTTTGGTTTTTAAGTTCTTTTAAAAGTGCCTTAATTTCAGCTTTTGCTGAGTTAATTTCGCCGTCAAATTTGTCTTTGATAATTTTTACCGCGTGCTTTTTCTCTTTTTTTACCTGCTCAAGTTTTTCTTCATAATCTTTTTGGGCAATTTCCGCTTCATCTCTGATAGCTTTTGCTTTTTCAAGCTCCTGGGACAGTTTGTATTGCGTTTCCTGTAATTTCTCAACGACAAGGATTGAATTGTCTTTATCGGATGATAAAATTTCTTTTGTTTTAACGGCTATTTCATCGGGCAAACCCAAATTTTGAGCAACAAGAACAGCGTTGCTGGCTCCCGGAATTCCCGTTAAAAGCTTATAAGTAGGGTGCAGAGTTTTTGTATCAAATTCAACAGATGCATTTTTAAAATAAGGATTTGTATATTCAAGCGCTTTAAGTTCTCCGTAGTGAGTTGTAACAACGGAATGAATATTCTTTTCAGCCATATATTCCAAAATCGTTTTGGCAAGGGCGGAACCTTCTGTCGGATCGGTGCCTGCACAAATTTCATCCAAAATAACAAAGGATTTGTCATCTGCTTTGTTTAATATTTCAATTATATTTGTCATGTGCGATGAAAATGTTGATAGTGACTGCGCAATGCTTTGAGAATCGCCGATATCGGCATAGACATTTTTATATGGGTAAATATTGGCAGATGCACAAGGCAGGAACATTCCTGCTTTTGTCATAAGAATAAAAAGCCCTACAGTTTTTATTGTAACTGTTTTGCCGCCTGTATTTGAACCCGTTATTATAATTGAATTATATCCGTTCCCCAGTTCAAAATCGTTAGGTATTACGTTATCTGTGACTTCCATAAGTAACGGATGTTTCATTTCTTCAATTTTTATTATTTTTTTTGTGTTGAGTTCGGGTTCAGCACATTTCTTTTTTATTGCGTATCTGGCTTTTGCAAAGTGAAAATCAATTTCTGCAACAATATCGGATGTGTTTATGTAATCGTCAATATTTGTTCGGATTTCTGAGGTTAATTCGGATAAAATCCTCAGAATTTCGGCATTTATTTGTGAGGTAATTTCTCTTAATTTGTTGTTTAACGGTATTAATTGCTCAGGTTCAATATAAAAACTTCTGCCGGTTGCAGATACATCATGAACTATTCCCCTGACTGAATTTTTGGATGAATTTGTTACCTGAAAAACTATTCTGTCGTCACGTTTTGTGTAAATATTTTCCTGCAGATGTTTTGAAAATTCCGTGTCATTTAAAAGAGAAGTAACGGTCTTTTTAATCGTTTTTTCGTATTCCGAAAGTGAAGAATATAATCCCGAAAGTGCGGGTGTTGCATTGTGTTTAACTTTGCAATTCTCATCAATAACGGAAAAAATTTTGTCTTCAAGTTCTTTATTTGTGAGTATTTGTTTTGCTTTTTCAGCCAGTTTAGGTGCAATTTCAGTATTTTCCGACAAAAAGCGTTTTATGAGTCTGAAGGTTGATAAAGATTTTGCGCAGTCAAAAATTTCTTCCTCATTAAGTATTCCGTGAGCATATTTAATCTCCGAAAAATCGGTAATTTCCGAAATAGGAAGTTCTGCCGGACTATCAAGAATTGCTTTGCTTTCTCTTGTTAACTCTAATTCGCTTTGGATTATATTAATATCATCAAAAATTCGTAAATTCAGGCACAAATCTTTTGATTTTGCAGTTTTTGCAAAACCTGAAAGCTTTTCTTTAACCTTGTCAAATTCAAGTGCAATTAAAGATTTTTCTTTGATGTCCATAATACGATTTTAGCACGAAAATCGCTATCTGTTGTATATTTTGAAAGCTTCCGTAAATAATTCCTGGCCTTTTAAAAGAGTTTTATAGTCAAGATATTCTTCTTTACAGTGCATATTACAAACCGTTGCAAGTCCTATTAAAAACGGAGAAAATTTTTCACCATTTTTGTTGTTCTTGTTTGCGTAGATATGGGTTTCTGCGCCGGCATGGAAAGATGAAACCTTAACATCAACGCCTGTATTTTTACCTGCCTCAACAAATACATTCGGCATATAATCGTCGCCTGATGCTTCAAATGGCGGTAAATGTTCGGCAAATTCAATTTTAGCTTCTGCGCTTCCTGAATATTTTTTATTAAATTCGTTTACGCAATTAATCATAATTTCGTGAAGTTCATTTTCTTTTGCTCTGCTTGAACTTCTGATGGAATATGTTACAAGACCTTCCTGATTAATTATGTTTGTAACTTTAGGGTTTCCTGCAGTCATTCCTCCGAGATTGCAAGAAGTAACAACAAATCCGTTTTCTTCAAAATAAACTCCTTGCGGCATATTGTTTACAAGTTCAGCCAGCAATTTTCCGCTGTTAAATCTTGTCTTGTCTCCGATATCAATACCGGAATGTCCGCCTTTAAATGTTTTAAGATTAATCGTTACAAGAGTGTAGCTTGCTCCGGCAACTTCAAATTGTCCCAAAGAGTCGCTGTCGCATACAAGAATATATTTTGAATTAATTTTATTAAAGTCGGCATTTCTGATACCGCTCATACCGCTTTCCTCATCTCTTGTGAAGAATAGCTCAAGTCCGCCATGCTTCATATCGGATTTATTAAGGTTAAGGGCAAAAAACAGGGCATTTGCAACGCCTGCTTTATCGTCAGCGCCCAAAGTTCTTCCTTGTGCCCTTATTAAATCTCCGTCTAAATACGTAACAACAGGGCTGTCATCTCCTATAACATCCATATGAGCGGATAAGAGTAAAGGTTTCTTACTGTTGTCGGTAGCCGGAATGTTAACATATACATTTCCGTATGAATCTTTTTCTGCGTGAATTTTATTTTCAGCACAAATTTCAAGTATTTTTGCCGAAACATTTTCTTCGTGTAGTGACGGTGACGGAATTTCCGCTAAAGTACAGAATAAATCAACAAGCGGAAACTGTGCTCTTACTTCTTTTATATCCATGATAAATCTCCTCTTACTTTTTAGGAAATTATATCATATTTAGGCTTTTTTGTGAAAATATTTGCTCAATCTTACAAGTACTTCGTTTGTAAATTCTTTTGGATGAATTTTTAAAGTCTGTTTTTCCGGATTTATATAAACAGTTGCTTTTTGTCCGCCAATGTTTGTTTCTCCGATGATACACTCAGGTGTTTCCGGATACATTTTCCTGACCTGTTTTATAATCCTTCTTGCAAGTACATTCTTTTGCGCGTTACTTTTGCTGTAATTTCTGCTTCTAATTCCAAAACTGATGCTTAAACCTGTGTTATCCATATATTACCTCTAGTACTTTTAGTATAATGTTCAAACATATATTTTTTTGTTATTAATTGCGTATATTTGTTACTTTTATTTACAAAATAGCAAATTCTTTCGTTTTGGGTGTTTTTGTATCCTATGAATTATATGCGTGTAAGAGTTAATTCGGGAATATCAGAAAAATATCCGCGAGCTTTTCTAAAAACAATTAGGAATTATGGTTTGCCGTGTCCTATTTGCGGTGAAAATATGATTTCTTTAGATATTTTTCATCTGCCTGCGCCAACGACATTAAAGTATTTGGCTCCCTATACTTATAAAATGACCGATACAAACAGAAGATTGTATTACAGATTAAAAGCCGAAAGTGAAAAATTCCCCGATTTGACGGTGCAGGGTTTACTTATAAAAATGGCACCGCAGGCGGAAAGAGCTGTTGATGTTAAAAGACTTGATACGCTCAATGATTTTATGAAAAACATTTTTAGTTTGCCTGGTAGCAGAAAAAAAATTCTTGCGGGTATCTGTAACAGATTTATGGCTATAGTAAACCAAAATTTGCCGGAAAAGAAAGACTTTAATTCATTGTTTAATGCAGAAATAGTTAAATTTTTTGATAGTCTTAATCTGGAGCAGCGTGAATATTACAAAAAAATATGGTACAAAATGCCGCATTATACAACTAATGTCAATGCAGCAATATTAGAATTAAAAAAGAGAGGAAGCAAAAGTTCCCTAATGGATATTTACAGTGATCCTTTTGCGGTTTTGGGTCATATAAAACCATATAGAGATGGCGGTGATATTGCTATATGGGAATGTAACAGAGATAATACATTAATAAAAACCTTTCCGCTGCATTTGATTGCAAAAGAAGCACCTTTTACCATAGAAAATATGAAGGCGCATGTCACACGACTTGTACAAATTTATAAAGATACTCTGGGAAAAGAATCAAAAGCCTTTTCAGAATTGCTTAAAGACTATATTATTGCTGTTGAAAAGGATATCCGAACAGAATCTAAGAATGCAATTTTACCTGATATATCCGAATTGTTTAAGTAATTATTTGTTACAAAAGCCCTTTGTACAAGTTGACATCACATATTTATGATGTTTAATTGTAATTGAACACTAGCCTGCCGGAATAAGTAAGGGTTTTGGGCAGTAATGGTTTAGGGTTCAGTGATTACTAATATTAAAAGGAGAAAAAAATGCCTACAATTAACCAGTTAGTACGTTCTGAACGTAGAAAACTAACAGACAAAACAAAATCTCCTGCTTTGATGGATTGTCCACAAAGACGCGGAGTATGTACAAGGGTTTACACAACTACCCCTAAAAAGCCGAATTCAGCTTTAAGAAAAGTTGCCAGAGTCATATTAACAAACGGATTTGAAGTTACTTCATACATTCCGGGTATCGGACACAATTTGCAGGAACACAGTGTTGTTCTTATCAGGGGCGGCAGGGTTAAAGACCTTCCGGGTGTTCGTTATCACATTATCAGAGGCACTTTAGATACAGCAGGTGTTGCAAACAGAGCACAAAGCCGTTCTAAATATGGTGCCAAAAAAGATGCTAAAGGAGGTAAGAAATAATGTCAAGACGTTCTAAACCGGCTAAAAGAGTACCTTTAGCTGATCCAATTTATAACAGCGTTGATATTTCAAAATTTATCAACAGAATTATGCGCAGAGGTAAAAAATCTCTTGCAGAAAAGATTTTCTACGCAACATTAGCTAAAATAGAAGAAAGAACAGGCGAAAAAGCTCTTGAAGTGTTCCAAAAAGCACTTACAAATGCAACTCCGTTACTTGAAGTTAAGGCTCGCCGTATTGGTGGTTCAACATATCAAGTACCGATTGAAGTTAAAGCTGACAGAGGTTTTGCACTTTCTTCATCATGGATTATTGAAGCAGCTAAGAAACGCAGCGGTAAATCATTCGTAGAAAAATTAACTAACGAATTGATTGATGCTTCAAACGGTTCGGGTGCTGCCTGCAAAAAGCGTGAAGATACCCACAAAATGGCTGAAGCTAACAAAGCATTCGCTCATTACAGGTACTAATGGCTGTAAAAATATATTAATAAAGGTGTGTCATTCGGCACACCTTTATTATTTTAAAATTTATTTTTATACCGAAAAGATGAATTATTAAAGATTACTATTTTTATGACGATTAGCCATATTGGAGGTGAGTATGGCTAAGATTATTGAGTTTACAAAAAGCAGAAGAATGGTGAAATTATCAACGGAAGACGTTATTCAGGTTGTAAAACATTATCAGTCAGTTACAAAAGGTTTTAAAGATGTGCAAATAGTTAGACTTTTGTTGAATGATTCGGAATTTTATATTCCTGAGGAAATTTAATTTTTTTGTGATAATATTATTTCAAAAGGATAACTTTATGAAAATCAGTGTAAGAGTGCCGGCAACTTCGGCTAATATTGGTCCCGGGTTTGATACCATGGGTATTGCATTTCCCCTTTATAATACAGTTACCATTGAAGAAACGGTTATGCCGGGTTCCGGTGTGATTATTGAACTTGTTTCTGACTATAATTATAAAGATAAAGCATTATTGGAACAGGTACCCAGAGACAATACAAGTATTGTCTACAAAGCGGTTGAATTATTGTACAATTCAATAGGACAGACTCCCGGAGAGTTGAAAATAACCATTAATTCAAAAATACCTATGACAAGAGGCTTGGGCAGCAGCTCATCCGTTATTGTAGGCGCTTTGATTGCAGCTAACGAATTATTGGGTAAACCTGCGGATGAATCGGCGCTTTTATCTATTGCAACGGAATTGGAGGGACATCCTGATAATGTTGCTCCTGCAATATTAGGCGGTGCGGTATTTTCATCGGTTCAGCCTGACGGAAGTGTTGTTTACCGTAAATTGCCATGGCCAAAAGACTGGAAATTAACCGCATGTGTGCCTGATTTTGAACTTTCTACAAATATTGCGCGTTCGGTTTTACCGAAAGATGTTCCGATGTCGGATGCAATTTTTAATACCCAAAGATTTGGGATGTTTATATACTCCGTATATACTCATGATTCTAAATTAATGAAACTTGCTCTGGATGATAAATTACACCAGCCGTACAGAATGCATTTGATACCAGGATTGTCTGAAATTATGGGGCTTTTGCGCTATGAAGACGATGTTTTGGGATGTGTTATAAGCGGTGCCGGATCAACTATTTTACTTATTACCGAAAATGATGGTCGTGAAAAGGCCAAAAGCGTTGTTAAATCAGTATGGAACGACCATAATATAAAGGCGGATTTGTACGATTTTGATGTTGAAAATGAAGGTGCAAAAATAATCGTATAGATTTAATCATTTTATAAATTTAGCTTATAAGTTATAATTTTTACAAAAATTTTTAGCATGTTTATAAGTCCTTATATTTCGTGCGTTTAAGCCCATTCAATTTTTATTATTTTTATTCAATTGTTAAGATTTCTTTACAATTTTTTTCAAAAAAGGCAATTTTCAAAAAGTATATAACTTTATATATATAAGAGAAAATACGAGGACCTTAAGAAATGTTATTCGGCACTTCCATGTACAAACTAAATAAACTCAACGCTGAGCATCAGCTGACGAGTGTTAACATGCGCCTTGCCAGAGCTAAAAAGACCATTAAAAATCTGCAAAGCGCTTGGACTGCTGAAAAGAATGCCGCAATTACAGATCTTAATGCTAGTAAAGATAGTGTTGTAAGTAGTCTTATTGCTCAAGCAATGGCTGGTGTCGTAGCTCCTGGTCAAGGTGCAACGGCTGAAGAGACAATGGCATATAACAACGCGTTATCTAAAGCACAAAGCAAGGCATATTCTGAATGGTCAACTTATTATGCTACTGAAAAAGCAAATATTGAAAGTCAATATGAAGAGGCAAACAGCACAGAAATTGAAGCTGCTCAGCAGGAAGAAGAAGATTTAACTATAGAATCAAGTTACTGGCAGGAAATGAAAGACTTCTGGACTGAAATGATTAAACAGGCTGAAGATTGGTTTAGAGAGTCACTCCAGGCTATATTTGGCGGAGGCGGCGGTCGCCGGTAGGTAATTAATTAGATTTAATAATAACGTCAGAAATTAATAGGAATAGAACGGAATAACATTTTGCCTGCGCTGAGCAGGCTTTTTATTTTTTTATATATCATGTATATAATTTCCCTGTGAAGTTTAACTCTTTGTCTTGACGGTAAAATGTTTTTAAATTACGATTATTGTAATTAAGGGATTAAAACATGAGATATTCTTCTTATTCGGCAGTAATCGTTGGGAGTGGAGTTGCCGGCTTATATTCTGCTTTGAGTTTGAGCAAAAATTCCAAAGTGACCGATAATATTCTCCTTGTGACCAAAGGCGATTTGAGTGAATCCAATTCATATTTCGCTCAGGGCGGAATAGTCGGTGTTATGCGTGAAAACGCCGCAGATACGATAACTTCTCATATTGAAGATACTATAAATGCCGGCGGCGGGTTGAATATACAAGACTCTGTTAAAAATATTTCAGAAAATTCGGATTTTGTAATTAATGATTTGATTAATCACGGTGTAGATTTTGACAGAGATGAAAACGGAAAACTTTCCTTTACGCTGGAAGCTGCGCACTCAGTAAGACGTGTATTACATTCAGGCGGAGATGCGACTGGCAGGCACATTCAGACAACACTTGCAAATGCTGTTAAAGAGCTTAATAATGTTGATATTTATGAGGATACTACAGCCGTTGAACTTTTGATTTCGGAAAATAACGAATGTAAAGGGATCGTTCTATTCAATAATTTAACCTGTGATTATGAAATTGTATATTCTCCTGTTGTGGTACTGGCAACGGGCGGAATAGGGCAAATATACAAATATACGACAAATCCTCTTTGTGCAACGGGTGACGGACTTGCTTTGGCTTATAATGCAGGGCTAAAGCTAAGAGATACGGAATTTGTTCAGTTTCATCCGACAGCGCTTGCAGTAAAGGATTTGGAAAACCGCCCTCTGTTAACGGAAGCCTTAAGAGGTGAAGGTGCAGTACTTTTAAATAATGACGGTGAAAGATTCATGCCGAAATATGATAAAAGAGGTGAGCTTGCACCAAGAGATGTTGTAACAAGGGCAATTGCAACCGAAATGCGCAAAAATGGTGCGGATAATGTTTATTTGGATGCAACTCTCATTGATTATGACAAATTAATTACCAGATTCCCGACTGTAAGAAAAATTTGTAAAAATGCGGGAATAGATATTACTAAAGAGCCGATACCGACTGCGCCTGCAGCTCACTATTTTATGGGCGGAATTGTAGCCGATACTGACGGAAAAACTTCCGTAAAAGGTTTGTTTGCCGTTGGTGAAACCGCATCTACAGGTTTGCATGGAGCGAACAGGCTTGCAAGCAATTCACTTTTAGAGTGTGCTGTGTGTGCTTATAATATGGTTAAAACTTTGGGAGATTATGATTTTACGCCTCCCAAACAGATAGATTCTCACACGAAATTACTTATTGATCGTTACGGTGATGATACACCGGTTAATGGTGTAGAAGCGGATACTAACGGGCTTTTGACAGCTTTAAAAAACACAATGTGGAATAATGCCGGTATTTTCAGGGATGAAAAATCCTTAAAAACGGCGTTAAATGATGTTAGTGAGCTGGTATTAAAATTTAATCGAGAATATAAGTGCTATAATAAGGAAGAGTACGAATTAAGGAATATGCTGATTACGGCACGTGCAATTCTGATTTGCGCTCTCAACAGACGGGAATCACGAGGGGCTCATTACAGAACGGATTATCCGCAAATGTCCGAACGGCCGCAACACAGTATTTATTCAAAGGAGAAAAATTATGTTGAGTAAGTTTTATATTGAGGAGCACGTAAAAAGTGCATTAAAAGAAGACATCGGTTTCGGAGATATTACAACAGAAAATTTAGCGGGCGAACATGATATTTTAACGGGTGCATTGGTATCGAGGTCAAACGGTATTTTATGCGGATGTGAAGTTTTTAAAACGGTATTTAAAATTTTATCTGACGAAATTGATATAAAGTTTTACTTTAATGATGGTGATTTTATCAAAAAACGGGACAAAATTGCCGAAATAAAAGGAAATGCTAAGGCGCTTCTAATGGGTGAAAGAGTTGCATTGAACTATCTTCAAAGAATGAGCGGAATTGCAACTGAAACACATAAATATCAGGAGGCAATTAAACCTTATAAAGCAAAAATCGTTGATACCAGAAAAACAACACCTAATTTCAGAGCTTTTGAAAAATATGCTGTTCAAACCGGCGGCGGGGCACTTCACAGGTTTAATCTTTCGGATTGCGCTATGATTAAGGATAATCATATTAAACTGGCCGGCTCTATTAAAAAAGCGGTTAAAATATTGAGAGAAAATATTTCTCACGCTCATAAAATTGAAGTTGAATGCGATAATCTTAAACAGGTTAAAGAGGCGGTTTGGGCAGGTGCCGATATTATTATGCTTGATAATATGTCAGTTCCAAGTATGAAAAAGGCTTGTGAAATCATAAGTAATAAAGCTATTATTGAGGCAAGCGGAAATGTCAGCCTTGAAACCGTTAACAAAATAGCTTCTTCCGGTGTTGATATTATATCTTCAAGTGCAATAGTTGCTAAGGCGCCGACACTTGATATCGGGCTTGATATGTAAGTATTGTTTTTATGATATAATGTGTTCGGTTAATAAGGAGAAATTATGAATTCATTAAGAGATAAATATGAAGTTGTTATAGGGCTTGAAGTTCACGCTCAGTTAAAGACAAAATCCAAAATTTTTGCACCAGACGGAACGGAATTCGGTCAGGAACCAAACACTCAGACTTGTCCGATAACACTTGGTATGCCGGGAGTTTTGCCGGTATTAAATAAAGAATGTGTTAATATGGGCATTTTACTGGGACTTGCGCTTAATTGCACAATTCCGGAAAGATGTAAATTTGACAGAAAACAGTATTTTTACCCTGATTTACCTAAAGGTTATCAGATTTCGCAATATGATGAGCCGATTTGTGTAAACGGCCATATAGAAATTAACGGTAAAAAAATCGGTATTACCCGTGCGCACCTGGAAGAAGATGCGGGGAAACTTGTTCACGCAGGCGCTGACGGGCTTGCAGGTTCTACATATTCTTTGGTTGACCTTAACAGAGCCGGAACTCCGCTTTTGGAGATAGTATCAGAACCAGATATGAGATCGGCAGATGAAGCCAGAGCATATATGGAAGAATTGAGAAATATTGTTCGCTATCTTGGCGTTTGTGACGGAAACCTTGAAGAGGGTTCAATGAGATGTGATGCAAATATTTCAATTATGCCTAAAGGTTCAAAAGTCTTTGGTACTCGTGCCGAAATCAAGAATGTTAACAGTTTTTCGGCGTTGCAGCGTGCTATTGAATACGAAGTTGACCGCCAAATTGAAATAGTAGAAGAAGGCGGAGAAGTTGTTCAGGAAACAAGACTTTGGGATGATAATGCAAAAGAAACACGTTCAATGAGAGGAAAAGAAGATGCTCATGATTACAGATATTTCCCTGAACCTGATTTGAAACCGCTTGTTATTTCAAGAGAATGGGTTGAGGAAGTGAGAGCAAAAATGCCTGAATTACCGGCTCAAAAACGTGCACGCTATAAAGGCTTAGGCTTAAGCGAATATGATGCAAATGTTATAGTTGAACAAATGAATTTGGCATTGTTCTTTGATAAAGTTCTTGCTTTAGGTGCTAATCCTAAAACTGCCGTAAACTTTATTATGGGCGAAATTGCGGCATATCTAAAGGAAGAAAAAATTGAAATTAATGATACAAAACTTACACCTGAAAATCTTGCCGAATTGATTTCATTAATTGAAAAGGGAACAATTTCCAATAATATAGGTAAACAAATAATTACAGAAATGATGCAGACCGGCAAATCCGCTTCTAAAATTGTTGAAGAAAAAGGTTTAAGCCAAATAACGGATGAGGGTGCTATAAAAGAAATAGTTAAAAAAGTTGTTGAGGCAAATCCTGATCAGGTTACTGCGTACAGAAACGGTAAAACAAATCTGCTTGGTTTCTTTGTAGGTCAAATAATGAAAGAAACAAAGGGCAGGGCAAATCCGAAAACTGTTAACGAACTTGTTAAAGGTATGCTTGATAACTAAAAACAGAGGAATATAATATGTTTTTTAATTCCCAAAAAAATAAGACATTTATGGAACGTGAAATATATGCTCAGCCTAAAATTTTGAGCGATATTTTAGAATGTTATTTAAAAGATGATGATGTGGTGATGGATTTGCCTGATAATGTTGAAAAAGTTCTTCTTGTAGCCAGCGGTTCATCTTATAATTGTGCACGTTTTGGCGCTGATTTGTTTGATAAAATCGCCAATATTGAAGCCGGTGCCATATATTCGGGCGAATTTCTTCTGAAATCGGTAATACCTTCTAATGAAAGGATTTTATACATATTTATTACTCAGTCAGGTGAAACATCAGATACAAATAAAGCTTTAATGAAAGCTAAGGAAAATAACCTTAGGACCTGTTGTATTACAAATTATGAAAATTCTTCAATATGGAAACTTGCGGATTACAAAATAAACTGTCACGCGGGAGAGGAAAAATCTATTGCAGCTACTAAATCCCTGACAGCACAGGCTTTATGTCTGTCATTGATAGTTTTGAAATATGCAAAGCTTAAAGGAATAGATATTAAAAGCTACGTTGACAGTATAAAAAATTTGCCGTGCGAAATAAATAATGCACTTTCTTTGAGGTCAAAGATTCAAAAGTATTCTAAAATGCTGCTTTCATATGATAATGTGATAGTTTCTGCAGACGGGCTTGACTATGCACTTGCAAGAGAAGCGTCTTTGAAAATGAAAGAAACAACCTATTTGAATATAAATTCTTATATTCTTGGGGAATTTATGCATGGGCATGTTGCAGTTTTGAATAAAAAATCGGCATTTATTTATATCGTTACGGATAATTTAAATTATGCGGCAACAAAGAATTTGAATAAGATTAAAAAAGATTATAAACCATTGATTTTACTGATTGGAAATCAGAATGATAAAATTAATGTTAATATAAATTTAAATCTGAATATTGAAAACGTTGTAGTTAAATCCTTTGCTATTATTGTAATTGCGCAATTATTTGCGCTGGAAATGGCAATGAGATTACATCACAATGTTGATAAACCAAAAGGGTTGGAGAAAGTTATACAGTAAAAGGAGAGAAAACAATGGCAGAAGGAAAAATTTTGGCCACAATAGACAGAACGGATACAGAACAATTACAAATTTCTGTAAGCGAATACAAGGGTAAAAGTTATTTGAATATGAGAATTTATTATACTACAGATGCCGGTCAAACCTGGCTTCCGACTAAAAAGGGTGTTACATTTGCACCAGATCAATTAGATCTGTTAACAGATGCGATAGAGGAAGCAAGAAAAGAATTTATGGCGGAAGAATAGTATAACAATGAGTAAATACGCTCAGGTACTTGTTAATATTAAAAATTTGGGGGTTAAGACATACAGTTACTTAATCCCCGATTCAATATCGGATAAAATTAAAATAGGACAGGTGCTTTTGGTACCTTTCGGACATCAGGGGTATATTAATGCCTTTTGTGTCGGGTTTTCTGATTATTTACCCGAAGATATTAAAGCCAAAAAAATACACTCCATTATAGAAGAAAAGCCGATTTTTTCGCTTGATTATCTTAAACTTTTGGAATGGGTTGCAAATTATTATTGTACGGATTTGATAACGGTAATCAATGCGGCAATTCCTTTAAAGCTAATAGAAAAAGTTTCAAAAACCGAACAATATGTTGAGTTTTTGAATTTTGAGGGTGCATCCAAACGGCAAATTCAGGTTTTGGAAGTTTTAAAAGAGATAGGGAAAACTAATTTAATTGAGTTTGAAAATGTTGCTAAAACTACCCGCGCAACGATTAAAAAACTTGAAAATTTGGGGTGTATAAGAATTGTATCGGAAGAAATATACCGTAATCCTCTTGATATTCTTCATATAGACAAAAAAGAGGCGTTGTACGAATTATCGCCTGAACAAAATGATGTTTATAAAGGAATACGTAATAAAATTAGTGTTAACGAAACTGATACCATGCTGTTGCATGGTGTTACCGCAAGCGGTAAAACGGAAATTTATTTTAAACTTATTGATGACTGTATTAAATCTGGTAAAAATGTCCTTTTTTTGGTGCCTGAAATCGCGCTTGCATCACAGCTGACAAAGCGCTTGGCAAAGAAATTCGGAACTGAAGATGTTGCAATCTGGCACAGCAGTATATCTGACGGAGAAAGATATGATGTATGGCAAAAACTTTATAAAGACGAAATAAAAATACTGGCCGGCGCACGATCTGCAGTTTTTGCCCCTTTAAAAAACATTGGGCTTATAATAATTGATGAGGAACACGAAGGCGCTTATAAACAAACAAGTCCGGCGCCAAGATATGATGCAAGAGTTGTTGCAGGAAAACTTTCAGAGTTTCATCAATGTCCTATTTTGCTGGGGTCTGCGACTCCTGATGTTTCCTCATACTACAGAGCGCTAAATAACGGAAATTTGTTTGAATTAAAACACAGGTTTAATAACGCAAAAGTTCCTGACGTTTCTGTTATTAATATGCAAAATTACGGAAAAGCGGCATATAGAGGCCTTATTTCAAAACCTCTTCAGACGGAAATTAATGAAACGCTTGAAAACGGTAAACAGGTTATTTTGCTTATAAACAGGCGCGGATATTCAACGTATTCGCAATGCCAGGCATGCGGTTATGTTATTGAGTGTCCGCATTGTGCAATACCTATGATTTGGCACTCAAAAGATAAAAAATTAAAATGTCACTATTGCGGTCATACGGAAGAATTTCCTGAATTTTGCCCTGAATGCGGTTCTGACTCCTTCAGAAGCAACGGTGTAGGTACTCAAAAAGTTGAACAATTCATAAAAGAACTTTATCCGGATAAGCGTATCGCAAGGATAGACAGTGATATTTTAGTTAGAAAAGGTGAACATATAAGACTTTTGGAAAAATTTCAGCGTGGTGAAATAGATATTCTGGTCGGAACGCAAATGATTGCAAAAGGTTTGGATAATCCGAATGTTACGTTAGTCGGGGTGATTTCGGCGGATGCAAGCTTTAATCTGCCCGATTTCAGAGCGTCAGAAAGAGGTTTTCAGCTTCTTACTCAGGTTGCTGGACGCGCAGGGAGAGGCGATTTTGCGGGAAAAGTTTTCTTTCAGACATATAATCCTGAATATTACGCCCTTGAAAGTGCTAAATCTCAAAATTATAAGAATTTTTACGATAAAGAAATTATTGCAAGAGAAGAGTTTGATTATCCGCCGTATAGCCAAATTATCAGGTTTATTATCAGTTCGGAAAATAATTTCAGGGCTGAAAAGGCCGCAAATGAGATTGTTATGCGCCTGAATATTATGTGCGAAAAATACGGCCTGTCAGAGCATCTACAGGTGTTAGGTGCTACACCTTGCGTTATTGAACGAATTAACGGCCTGTATAGATTTCAGATTATTATAAAAAATAAACTTGCCGATAAAGGTCATCAATTTATTTCGGGTTTTGTATCGAAAATTAAGATGCCAAAAGATCTTCGTTTTGCAATAGACGTTGATCCGCTTGATATTTTGTAAAAACGTTTCCTTGATTAATTAGTTTATTTATAATACTATTTAGTAATGAATTTAGATAGCGTAATTGATACACTGCTTTCGCCGATAGCCGATAAGATTTCAGGTATAATATTTTGTCATATAACAATTTGCGGAGTAAAAGTTGAATTACTTGTTGCTCTGTTGATTTCTGCGGCATTGTATTTTACTTTTCGTTTGAGATTTATAGGTATATGGGGTTTCAGGCACGCTTTACGTTTAATTTCTCAAAGATTTGAACACAAAGATACATATAAACGTAAGAAAAAAGGTGAAGTTTCCTCTTTTCAGGCCTTGTCTGCCACAATTTCAGCATCAGCAGGTATAGGTAATGTTGCGGGTTCTGCAGCCGCTGTTTCAATAGGCGGACCGGGCGTTATATTTTGGATGATAGTTGCCGGATTATTTTCTATGGCGCTTAAATTTTCAGAAGTATTACTGGGTATAAAATTTCGTAAAGTTAATGATAACGGTACCGTTGATGGTGGCCCTATGTATTATATTTTGGGCGGTTTGAGGGGTAAATTCCTTGGCAAAATTGCTCCGCATTTGGCAAAAATATATGCACTGTGCTGTATTTTTGCAATGATAGGTGGCTGGAATTTATTTCAGATTAATGCCATGACTGCTCAAATAACGGAGGTTACAGGCGGAGAAAACAGCATTTTTGCAGGTCAAAGCTGGCTATTAGGTGTGATTGTTGCCATTATAACTTATGTGACAATTATTGGTGGTATAAAAGCAATTGGAAAATTTACTTCAAAAGTTACTCCGGTTATGTGTTCGCTATATGTATTTACGGCATTTGTGATATGTCTTGTTAATATTCATCACCTTCCGCATGCGGTTGTGACAATTGTAAAAGAGGCGTTTGAGCCAAGAGCAATAGAAGGTGGCATGTTTGCGTGCCTTTTGTGGGGATTCAGACGTGCAATGTTTGCTAATGAATCAGGTTTGGGTACTGCGCCTATTGCGTTTTCTGCCGTTAAAACTTCAAAACCTGTTGCGCAGGCGTTTATTGCCATGCTTCAGCCTTTTGTTGATACTGTTATAGTGGGTTCTGCCACTGCGTTTATAATTGTCGTTACTGGTGTTTATATGAATACTGATGGTTTGGCGGGTATTGAATTAACATCCAAAGCCTTTGGCTCCGTTTGTCCGTTTTTCCCTGTGTTGTTAACCGTTATGGCAAGTTGCTTTGTACTGTCTACAATGCTTTGCGGTTCATATTACGGTGTCAAAAGCTGGAGTTTTCTCTTTGGTGAAGGAAAGTTTACAATAAGGACTTTTCAGGTCATATATTGTATATTTATAGTCATAGGTTCGGCTATGAATTTTAAAAGCATTATCAATTTATCCGATGCTTTTACCCTGTTTTTGGCAGTACCTAATCTGTTTGCAGTATTTTTACTTTCAAATCTTGTAATTAAAGAAGTTAAGCGGTATTGTAAAAGATATAACATTGGAATTTACGGTAGTAATGGAGAAAATTAAATTATGAAGAGAGAATGTTTAGAAATAGTTGAAAAGAAATGTCAGTCCTGCAGAGCTTGTGCGTTAGGTGCAACACGTCACAATGTTGTATTTTCTGACGGTAATCCTGAAACAGCAAAAATTGTTTTCATCGGTGAAGCTCCGGGAGAAACAGAAGATATGGAAGGCAGACCTTTTGTAGGCCGCGCAGGTCAGTTGTTAAATGAATTTTTGGCTGAAGCAGGCATTTCAAGAGAAGAAGATTTGTATATTATCAATACTGTAAAATGCAGACCGCCTGAAAACAGAGTTCCTACCGATTTAGAAAAGGCATGCTGTTCTAAGTTCTTAAAGGCACAAATTGATATTATTAAACCTCAGGCTATTGTTCTTTGTGGATCTACGGCTTTGAAATCATTCATGGAACTTGATAAGAAGACAACAATTTCAAAAATCAGAGGTCAATGGTTAACAATAAGTGTTGACGGTGTTGATTATCAAGCAATGACTATTTTCCACCCATCATATTTATTGAGAAATCATTCAATGGAAGAAGGATCTCCAAGACGTCTTATGCAGCAAGATTTGGCTCAGATTAGTTCTGAAATCTTGGGTGTAAAAAACGGAAAGAGAGAATTTTCAGCAGTATAAGTTGAAAGTTTATAAATATAGCAGCCCTTAAAGTTTATTCTTTAGGGGCTGTTTTTATCTATTTCAACAACGTGTCTAATTATTTGCTGTGCAGTCAACAAAAGATACGGATTAATTTCATTAGTTCCGGACATGTTTATAGTCGCTGTTGTTTTTTCGGATGAAGATTTGTCAATGGCTTTGGTTGTGTAATTTATCCTGTTTTGAGCAGAATAGTTTTGATTATCCGCATTTAATCTCAGCGTTAATTCATCTTTAGGGAATGAATCCATACATTGAATATTTATGTCAATTGAGCTGGGACTTTCAAGAGTTAATACCGCAATAACTTCCCCAAAATTAATTGTTTGTATCCTTATTGTAAGAACACTGTTATCAAGATCTTCTTCTGATTTTGAGGATATTTCCAAATCAAAATCAACGCCTTGCTGAAGCGGTAACCAAGGAAGATACAACAGCATAAGCATTTTTAAAGTTTGTGCATTATCTCCCTGTCCCGCAACCGCTATACTTGCATTGATAAGTCTTGCAGCATCTTTCATTTGGTTAATGTTATTTAAACCGCTCTTTGCGGAATTTGCCATGCTGATAATCAATTGCGTTATTGCATCTTTACCGTTTGCGGTTATGAGCGAAGCAATATCTGCTATATTAATCATTCCGTTTGCGGATATCGGTAATTTTTTAATTGAAGCTTCAATTTGAGCAAGAACAGTTTTATTAATTCCTTGTAAATTAAGTAATTCAGTACTGTTAATACCATTCATCTGAGCCAGAATTTGTGCTTGAGTTTGACTTAATCCTTTCATATTCAAGAGATGTTTATTTATTTGCGCGTTAAGTTGTGCAGTGGTCATCCTTTGCTGAATAATATATATAAAAGCGTTGAAATTTGAAGGAAATTTCATAACATCTTTGATAAATGCGGCATTTTCAGCTCCTCCCATCATAGCGGTTTGAATAGCCTGATTTGCAATTTGCTGGGGCATATTTGCCTGCGGGGTAATTTGCGGCTGCGCGGGTGCCGGTTGCTGCATAGGAGTCTGCGGCGGTGGCGGAGTATTTGCCCTGAAAATCTGCCTGTTATTGATAAAATTCAGATTTATGTTGTTATTATTCATATTGTCATTTTAATTATTTAAGTTTAAAAAAGCAACCTGCTTAACACTAAATAACTTGAAAATGTTGAAATTTAACAGATATTATAATATAATCAGTGTGTAGGTTTTGAGGAAATGTGATGGATACTTCAATTTTGGTTGAAAAGGCAAAAAAGATAAAACTACTGGCTTTTGATGTTGACGGTGTAATGACTGATGGCAGTGTTACTTATGATGAGAATGGTGTTGAGTACAAGACATTCAACGTTAAAGACGGACATGGTATTGTTAGAATGAATAAATCAGGCTTTATAACTGCTGTCATAACGGCAAGAAATAACGGTACAGTTGCCCACAGAGCCAAAAACCTTAATATAACGGAAATTCATCAGGGATGTATGGTTAAGCTTCCTGTTTTGGAAGAATTATTGAAGAAATATAATCTGACATTTGAAAATGTGTCATATATGGGTGACGATTTGCCTGATATACCGATTCTTGAAAAAGTGGGTTTGGCGTGTTGCCCAAATGATGCGGTTGAAGAAGTTAAAGATATTTGTGGTTTCGTATCATCAAAATATGGCGGCAGAGGCGCTGTCAGAGAGTTGTGCGATTTTATTTTAAGTGCACAAAATATAGAAAAAGATTATGTTGTAGCGGAAGGGCAAAGGAGTTAAATAATGTTTGAAATTAAAACACAGGCGTTTTTTTCAGCAGCTCATCACCTTTTAAATTATTCGGGAGCTTGTGAAAATCAGCACGGGCATAACTGGATGGTTGAGGTTTATGTAACTGGAGAAGAGCTTGATCAAAGCAATATTCTTATAGATTTTAAATTGCTGAAAAAAGAGTTAAATTCAGTATTGGAATATCTTGATCACAGGGATATAAATGAACTTGATGAATTTAAAGGGGAAAGCCCGTCAAGTGAAATGATAGCAAGATTTATTTATTACAAGCTAAAAGAGAAAATTGTTCAGGTAAGCAAAGTTTCTGTATGGGAAACTCAGTCATCCTGCGCAAGTTTTTATGAAACTGATTAGTACAAGAGGAAATTTATGAATATTATACAAGCCGTTTTAATGGGGATAGTTCAGGGCTTGAGTGAATTTTTGCCTATATCAAGCTCAGCTCATCTTGTTTTTACATCAAATTTTTACAAAATTTTTAAAGGATTAGATATTACACAAGCATCGTCTCAGGAAGTTTTCTTTGATATTATGCTTCATTTGGGTACGTTAATTGCTGTTTTAATATTTTTTAGAAAAGATATTATGGAAATTCTGACAGCTTTTTGTAATGCGGTTAAAACCCGTGATTTTAATGATGAAAAGACTAAGCTTGGCATTTATATTATATTGGGCACGCTGGTAACAATTTTCATAGCATATCCTTTGAATGAAGTCGCTGAAAAACTGGTCTTTGCTCCTATGATAGTCGGAATACTACTCATTGGTACAGGTATTTTTCTGTTTACAAGTGAAAAATATTCTAATAAAATTGAAAAAACAGATCATCTGGATTTAAAGACTGCTTTATGGATGTCATTTGCGCAGGGTTTAGCAGCACTTCCCGGCCTTTCTCGTTCGGGGTTAACAATTGCTGCCGGGTTGTTCAGAAAACTTGACAGAACTACTGCCGCAAGATTTTCATTTTTGTTGAGCATACCTATTATTCTTGGTGCTTCAATGCTTTATCCGCTTATAAAATTGGATTTGAATGAAGTTATCGGCTACGACTGGTGTGAAATTATTGCAGGCACAATTGTTTCCGGAATAGTCGGATATCTCTGCATAAAATATTTCTTGAAATTCGTTGCAAGATTTTCACTAAATATATTTGCGGTTTATTGTATATTAGTCGGCATTGTAACAAGCGTGTTTTTTGCAATAGTCGGGTAAATTATATCCATTCGTGAATATCACGTTTTGTAGGCTCCCAGCAGCATGATTGATACTCTCTGGTCTTGCAATACCTGCAGAAAGGAATCGGTTTGACCATTGCTTTTAAAACGGTTTCATTATTTCGTGTTTTGAATAAATCAAGATAATCATACTCACAAACTTCCAAATTTGTGCCGAAATATTTGTTAAAGTGTTCAATGTGGGCAACAGTAGGACAAGTATAGAGTTTCCCCTTTTTGAGTGTTACACAATTCTTTAAGCAGCAATGTGAAAATGCATCAGCCCAATACTGTTTGCCTTCTAAGTCAAGTTTCCAGTTGCCCCAGTCTTTCTTGTTTTCGTCATTTGTTCTGGTTCCTGTGTACCCGCAGAATACACCAAACTGTTTTGCTCTTGCGCCTATTTTATCGTAGTCAATTTTAAGTCTGTATAAAGAAACCCATATTTTGATATCATATTCTTTGCAGGCAAGCCAAAAACTGTCAGGTTGATCCGCAAGCAATATTCCGTTTGAAATAATTATGATTTCTGTATTCGGAAAAGCTTTTCTTGCAACAGGGAAAAAATCTGTTAAATGAGGATGTAAAAGCGGTTCGCCGCCTAAAAGAAACATCTGTTTTAATAAAGATCCGGTTATATCGGCAAACCTTTGTATATCAACAGTAAAATTATCCAAATTAAGATAAAAAGGCTCTGCCAAAGGTGAAAAATGAGTGCATCCTTTACAATTAAGGTTGCAGTGGTCAGTAATATGTATATCAATTTTTTCTAACATTTCAGGCATAATAAACTATCCTCGTATAAATTCTAATATAACTTATCGTAGCATTTTATATGTAAAAGTCAATAAAATTAATGAATTTGCAGTATGTTATATGAGTTTAAAGTATAAATTTGAAATTAAGTTTGTAAGCATATTTACAGGTCTGAAGCCTACTCTATGTGCCATATTCCTGATAACAAAATCTTTTTCTTTAGTATTCATATTCTTTGTGAAAATATCCATAGATGTTTTTTCTGTGTAACTGAAAAATAGGTTTCTGATTAATCTTGTACCTATTTTTGAACCAAATTGAACATTGGAATTACTGTAATTGTTTTGAATATTTAGCATAACTACACCCGAATTTTTATCACATCCGTATTAAACTCCATAAAATAATATTTTTAACAATTTTTCTATTAATATTTACAATACTTAAAAATAGCCTTAAAAAGACCTTAAACTAAAAGTCTAAGGTCTTAAAATAAGGTGTCGGCAAAGCCCGAGCAGAACCGCGAAACGAACGATAGAGAGTGAAGAGTTGAGCACGCGACGGCAAAAGTGGGGAACTTTTGACGCAAGTGCGAACG
>JAGCBH010000038.1 GCA_017652265.1 bacterium | reverse complement strand
TCTCTGTAGCAATTATCATTCTATATGCTAAAGAACAGTTGTCAAGAAAATACCTTTTAAAATAAACCAAAACCCCCGAAAATAATTTCGGGGGTTAATCAATTCTTTTATTATGCCATCGCGCCACCGTATTGACCCATACTCCACGGATTAAATGTTTGATATTTCATTTGCATACATTGCTGATCTGAGAGCAAACCCGGTATTTGAGGTGGTGCCCATTTGATAACATCATATGTTTGATATTGCTGCTGCGGGTTCGTTACGCCACCTGTCGGATTTGTATAATATTGACCGTCTTGCGGCATATATTGAGCAGCTTGTTGTTGCTGCTGTTCCTCTGCTTCAGCCATTTTTTCTTTATAACCTTTACCAAAAATCGCATTTCCAATAGCTCCAAATGCTATACTGCCAACGATACCTCCGACTAAACCGCCGCACGCTGTACCAAGCATAAAGCCGCCCACATCAAGTACAAGTTTACCTGCAGATTTACCTAATTCTTTAAGACCTGCTCCTATACCGCCATTTTTAAATGCTGCAACAACATCACCGCCATAACTTGCTGCCCAAATAATACCGCCTATCAACGGCATCTTTTTCATAAATGCTTTACCGAAACCTTTTAAGCCGCCCAAAAGTTTACTGGTATTTTTCATTTTAGCTAATCTGACACCAGCTTTTGTATATGATTTAAAACAATGCGGAATATCACATATTTGCTTCCATAAATTCCTTAAAACACCGCCATTTTTTGCTGCCATCTTGGTTTCATGAGCTGCAACATCTTCAAACGCCTTACCTGCATTTCTGAAAAAGCCCTGATTAAGGCCGCCACTGCTAAATATACTTTTAGCGCCCGCATTTTTAAATGCATATCTTCTGAAAGACTTTGAAAAAGTCTCCATACCTGTACCAAATATGCCACTAATACAGACTTTAAATGTTTTTCCTATTACAGTACCTAAACCCATGACAATTTACCTTTATAAACACATAACCTTATCTATATAAAGTATTTTTTCTCATGAAAATTGCATAGTTGTTAAGAAATGTTAAGGCAGATTTTTGAAATATTAAAATACTTGATATAAAAAATCCTTTGTTATATAGTTTTAGTAACAAGATACGGGATTTGTGGAATAACATGTTGAATCTTGCAGAAATAATGGTTAATTACGGATTAGCGGAAGTTATCAACACTGACGCTGCGCTTGCTGCGGTTGAAAAAATTGAAAAAGACTATTCCGGGCAGGAACTAATTGAAATTTGCAACCACATTCTTCAGATCGTCAATAATCCGGTTGTACTTATGAAAGTTATAGTCATTACGGATAAATTTCGCGACAAATCCACTTTAAGCCCACTACTGGATATTCTGCTTATGAACAATATGCCTCAAACTTCGCAGGAAGACAAAGACAATTATATTAACGTAAGAGTTTTAAGCGCAAAAGCCATAGCAAATCTTAAAGATACTTCAGCGGTAACGGCGCTTTTATATTGTCTCAATAACAAGGAAGAAAATTACAGAATCCGTTTGGCTTGCGCGGACGCTTTGGGTAAAATCGGTGATAAATATGCGGTTGCACCGCTTATCGCTGTTGTAACAGACCAAAATGAGCGTTCTGTTTATGTAAAAGAATCTGCCGCAAGCGCTTTGGGACTTATAGGTGACGTAAGTGCCATTGAGCCTTTGGTAAGTATTTTAGATGCAAACAAAGGTATTTTGAACAAATTTACTTTCCTGAAAGAACGTGTAATTGAAGCGTTAGGGAAAATTAAACTCACAAATAACGATTTTGTATTTAACGCATTGAGAAAATCTCTTGTTGATGAATCCGCACAAATAAGAATTTGTGCAATTGAAGCAATAATGAACGGTGAACATCCAAGAGCAGTTGAAGTTATCAAACCTTTACTTCTTGATAAGGATGAAGAAGTTGCAAAAAATGCACTTATTGCAATTTATAACCTTGACGGCAAAGATATTTTGGATGAAGTCATAAGTTCGTCCGCTTATAATGAAAATTTGAAAAATGAAGCGCGGAATATAATTGAAGAATACGAAAACGAAGAGGAATACGATGTCAGAAAACGCCAATAGAGCAATAATTTTGTTATCGGGCGGACTTGATTCGGTTGTAAGTTTTGGTTTATTGAGAGAAAAATTAGACATAACCCTTGCGTTAACTTTTGATTACGGGCAAAAATCTCTTGAAAAAGAAACCGCTGCAGCAAAGTGGTATTGTGATTATTACAAAACCGAACACAAAATTATAAAACTCAGCTGGCTTAAAGAAATAACAAACACTTCGCTTGTGTCAAAAAATGAAATTCCGGATACTGATGATGAAAATTCCGCAAAATCTGTCTGGGTACCAAACAGAAACGGGCTTTTTCTGAATATTGCCGGTGCGTATGCAGACAGTTTCGGATACAACAATATAATCATCGGAGCAAATAAAGAAGAAGCGCAGAATTTTCCGGATAACACTAAGGAATTTATTGAACGTATAAACAGTGAATTTGAATTTTCAACACAAATTAAACCAAAGGTTATTACCCCGTTGATTAATTGTGACAAAGAAGAAATAGTTAAACTGGCGCTTGAAAATAAAATTCCGCTTGATAAACTTTATAGTTGTTACAGGAATATGGAAAAACATTGCGGAAAATGTCCGTCTTGTGTTAAATTAAAAAAGGCATTGATAGCCAATAATGCAGAAAAATATTTAAACGAACTTTTTTAAAAGGTAATTATGAAAACATTATTTATAAAAGACGAAATAAAATATGAAGGCTGGCAGCTTTCCCCGCACTGGATTTATAAAAATTTTAAAATTCAGGGTGATGCTATAGTATCATTTACGGGTGAATGTGAAGTTAAGCTTGATGAAATGGTTGATATTGAAGATGTTATAAATAATGAACCGATATACAGTAAAAACATGCTGAGTTTCATATCGGAACAATTTAATATCTCACTAACCGAAGGTGTTTTAAGACAGCGGCTTTTAATGACAATAATTAAAGAAGCGCTTGAAAAACGAGGTATTTTTGTTGTAAGAGACGGTGATGATTTATTTATTAACGGCAAAAAATTATCGGTATCAATTGCCACAAAATCCCCTACATCAATTCTAATACATACTGGGCTGAATATCACCTCTGAAGGTACACCTATTCTGACAGCAGGTTTGACAAGCGATTTAAATATCAAAGATATTAATTGCTTTAGTGAAGAAGTCATGCTAAGATATTCTCAGGAAGTCGATGATATAATTATGGCAACAACGAAAGTCAGAGGAGTATAAAATGCCCCGAGTAGAACAAGTTCAGCAAAAAGCACTTGATGAATTCCGGCAGAAAAATATAAATTCCGGCAAACGTAAACAACAACAGAAAAAAGAACAGTTAAACGAAGCAATCATTATGTTTGTATGTTTATTTTTCCTGTTCTCGGTTGTCTTTTTACAACTGGTTAAAAATTTTACACCGAAAATTGATACTTCAATCGGCAACAATACTACTGATGAAACTCAGGATGTTTCAAACGAAAAAATGCAAATTGATGACCGATTAAAATTAATACAGTTCAATGATTCTATGGGTGGAGCGGAATTGCAAAAAGAAAAAGAAAATAGTATTTTTAATTCTTCGCTTGATGAACCGGTAATTCTTCCGACACGTAAAAAACAAATTACGGAAAATGAAGAAAATTCCAACGAAGAAAAATCTATTGATGATAAAATAAGCAATATAATTTCCAAAAATAAACCGGCTGAAAATACAGAGAACGTAAATGTGCCAAATACTGAAAATAAACAGCAAATTGCATCGGTACCAGCACTAAATCCTGCGCCGATACCGACTTCGTATAAGGTTTATGTAGGATTATATAAAACCGCAGAAGAAGCGCAGACTGCAAAATCTTTAATAAGAGAATCATCTTTAGGACAAAATGCATTTGTAAAATTAACAAAAGAAGGTTACACATTGCAAATCGGTTCTTATTCATCCAAAATACAGGCTGAAACAATGGTTCAGGCGCTTCGTGTTAACAATTTTCCTTTGGCAAGATATACAGAGGAAAAATAATGTAAATTTCTGTTACAAGATTTGTTAATAATTTGTTTTTTTTACATAAATAAATTACAATGAGTTTGAGGAGAGTATTGGGAATGTCAGAACAAGCATTAAAGGAAAAAAGTTTATCACCGCAGGATGTCCGTAAGATTTTGGGAATAGATAATCAGGGCATCGTTGATTTATGCAAAAAGGCATCCATTAAACCACGTAAAAACAGTTCAGGTGAAACATACTTCTCTTATGATGAAGTCAGAGATTTAAAGAGAATTTATTCAGGTGACAAATCGCTGCCTGTTGTGGGCGAAAATTACTCTCATCAGCCTTCGGGGATTAAAAGCATTTTGTATTCAATAAAAGATATGGAAAAAAATATCTCCTCTCAAATTTCAAAAGTTATTGATGAAAAACTTGAAGGAATGGATGAAGTTGTTGTTGAACTTATACGCTGCAAAACAGATAACGAAACACTGCGTCAGAAAATAATTGATTTAAACAAAGAAATTTATAAACTTAAAAATGAACTTACTTGCTACAAGCCTTTAGCTATGGGCTTATACAGAAAAACAGAAAAACATACTTGGGAGTAAATTAAGATGGCAATAAAAGAAGAAGAAAAGGCTGTCAGTATATCTGATGAAAGAAATAAAGCCTTAAAGATGGCTATAGAAAAAATTGAAAAAGATTTCGGTAAAGGTTCTATAATGAAGCTTGGCGACAAGCCTGCCGTAAATGTTGAAGCAATTCCTACGGGTTCTTTGGCTCTTGATATCGCACTTGGTATCGGCGGAGTTCCAAGAGGAAGAATTATAGAAGTTTACGGTCCTGAAAGCTCAGGTAAAACAACACTGGCTCAGCATATTGTTGCAGAATGCCAGAAAAAAGGCGGAATTGCTGCATATGTTGATGCTGAACACGCACTTGATCCTGAATATGCAAGAAATTTGGGTGTTGATATTGATAACCTGTTAATTTCACAACCGGATACAGGTGAACAGGCTCTTGATATAACGGAAGAACTTGTACGCTCAGGAGCTGTTGATGTTGTAGTTGTGGATTCCGTTGCAGCACTTGTTCCGAAAGCTGAAATTGACGGCTCTATGGAAGATCAACAAATGGGCTTGCAGGCACGTTTGATGAGTAAGGCGCTCAGAAAATTGACAGGTGTTATCGGAAAAACAAATACAACCGTTATTTTCATCAACCAATTACGTATGAAAATCGGTGTTATGTACGGAAACCCTGAAACAACAACAGGCGGTAATGCTCTCAAATACTACGCATCTGTTCGTATGGAAATCAGAAGAACAGAAGGTTTAAAAGGTGACGGTGAAGAAATTGGAAACCATGTAAGAGTTAAAGTTCTTAAAAACAAGGTTGCTCCGCCATTCAGAACCGCCGAATTTGACATAATTTTCGGCAAAGGTATCTGCAAAATAGGTAATATCCTTGATGTCGGCGTTAATTTCGGAATTGTTGAAAAAGCAGGGGCCTGGTTTAGTTACAACAACGAAAAACTTGGCCAGGGCAGAGATAAGGCTAAAGAATTTCTTTCTGAAAACCCTGACATATTAAAAGAAATAGAGGCCAAAATTAGAGCAAAACTTGCAGAAGAATAGATTTTAAAAAGATTAACCCAAAAGGTTAATCTTTTTTTTAAATTTATTCATAAAGAAATGTAACAATTAGGTATGATTAAAGCAATAAAAATTTTCATAGGTTTTACAAAAAGTGTAAGAAAAGCAGTTCTCCGCTACTTACGCCTTGCTGAACCGCAAGCCGTGCGTAGCTACGCTGTCTAATACGCCACTCAAAACTTTTGCTATACTGACGTAATCGCAAAAGTTTCTCGGACAAAGAAGGTTAAAGGTATGATAAGTCCTGTAAATTTTTACAATCCTATAGGTTATATAAATTTCCGCGGTAAAGATGGTAATGCAGAGGCTCCGAAATCCGAACAGAAAAAGACTGCCAGCGCAAGTATTTTTTACATCAACGATTTACACGGAAATATCAACAACATGAGCAGAATTTATAATGCCAAAAATACCTTTGACAGATTGGATCATAAAGGACAAGATGTTTTCTGTCTTGCATCAGGGGATATTTCAGCAGGAGCAAATCCTTCAGTTGTAAAACTTTCAAGTACATTTTTGAATTCAATAAACCTTGATTTAAACACTATGGGTAACCATGAATTTGATGCAATTCCTTCGGAAATTTACGATATAAACAAGGATGCAAAATATAAACTTCTTGGACTTAACATAAAATATTCCAATGAGGATAACCCTTTGCCATCATTAATATCGGGCTCTGTTGTTAAAGAAATTAACGGAAATAAATACGGAATAATCGGTTTAATACCTCCTGATTTACACTCATGTATAAGAGACAATGAATCAAAGAAGACAGTAACCCCACTAAACGAAGATGACACATTAGCCATTGTGCAAAAAGAAGTTGATAAACTTCAAAAAGAGGGTGTAAATAAAATTCTTGTTCTTTCCCATTGCGGGCTTGATTTTGACAAGCAGATGGCACAAAAAACAAGCGGCATAGATGTTATAATGGGTGCTCATACACACGACCTTCTTAAAAACATAAAAGTTAACGAAAATCTTTTTAATTCCAAAACCAATGAACCCGTTATAATAACCCAAGCTGGAAGAGATGGCGAAAATTTTGGGATATTAAATGTTGAATTTGACGAAAATGGCATTATTAAGTCTGCACAAAATAATGTTCAAAGTTCAAAAAATTTCAGTAAAAATCAGGTAATGGAAGAAATTTTCAATACAATACTTAATAAGAAAAGAGTTGTAGGAGAAGTTAAATCGACATTACCGCCTGTAAAAGACAGACTTGCAAACCCTAACCCTCACGGATTTATCATAGCAGATGCCTGCAAAAACGAATTTGGTACTGATATTGCAATGCTGAATTCAGGCAATATAAGGGGTTGTTTCACAGAGGGTATATTGACGGAACGTAAACTTTTTGAAATCACGCCTTTTGACAATAAAATGGTAAAAATGAAAATAACGGAAGAAGAACTTGTAAATGCCGTTAAAGCAGGAGCAAGATCAATTAATAAAAAAGGTCATCGTGCCGGACTCATCATACCATCAGGCTTTGAATACACTTTAACCCATGATGGCGAAGTAAAATCATTAACATTTATTGATAAAAACGGAAACAAAATACCTGTTGATATAAATAATCCTGATAAAAATAAGATTTATACCCTTGCAACCGATGACTTTATGGCCAGCGGAGGAGAGAATTTATTACCTGACAAATCAGCAGAAATTGATGCAATATATAATTTTGATAAAGATACGCTTGCGGGCGATTACATCCAAAAACTTGGCAAACCCGTTGAAATAGTTGATGACGGCAGAGTTAAGTTTGTAGATTAAATGTATATTATTAAGAAATGTAAAAACGAATTTTTAATCGCTCTTTTTCAATTATATTAGTCGTTTTAAGAGAAAATTATCTAAAATTTAATATGAGTATATAGCAATTATATCCTTTTGAAATACTTTATAAATACATACAAGGAAGATATTAGAGTATTACATAATTGGGAAAGGATATTATTATGGGAAACAATTTAACAGTTGGACAAGTATCACAAGCACAGGAAAACTACACTTTTGTAGATCCGGACGGTCCGGAAAAAACACTAACCGCTGCTTATGAAATAGGCGTTGACACAAAAAATGGGATAGGGGGCTTTTATTCAGGCCATCGTTTGGACTTTTTAAGACAGGGTACTGTTTTTGACAGACAACTTGGAATCAGATATGGAGTTGCAGCACCTGTGTCAGAAAAAGCCGGCGGATATATAGGTGCAGGTGTTGATTACACTCTTTTCAGAAATTTGTCTGATGAAGTAGCTGTATATGGTTCATTAGGAATTGACGGAAGATTTGGCTTTGATAAAAATGTCGTTTCATGTTATTCACAAAGCGTAACTCATGTAGACGGCCTACAAATAGACGCGAATCTGACAGGAACCCCGGATATTTATCATTCAAATGATTCGGATGGAAATGGAGAAGTAGCAACATTGACAACTACAGATATTTTGTACGATGAAAATATGCAGCAAATTACAGGTATAAATGCTATGGCAGAAGCTGAAGCTATAGGAAAAGTGAATAAAAATTATTTTGATACTAAACTGGCATTTGGTATAAAATACGAAAATGAAAATGAAGGCTATTTAGGTCTTGAATTTAATTTAGGAACTCATACCGAAGTTCTGCCTACCGCTTTTACAAGCACAGAGACAAGCATAAGATATGATTATGTAGATGGCGCTATAACTAATCCACATGTCGAAGCACGTGCGGAAGCTTCTACAGGTAAAACAACTGAAACCTCAATGTATGTGGGCGGACAAATTTTAGCAAAAGGATATATAACTCCAAACATATCTTATGATTTGAGCGGTGGATTACAGTTAAGACCAGGAACAAACGAAATCAGCCCGATGGGCTTAGCAAGAATTTCTTTCCACGCTAAAAAATAAAATAATAATAATATAGAAATATTTAAAAACCGCAAGTTCATTATAATACTTGCGGTTTTTGTTGTTTATTCCCATTCTTGCGTTTAGGGTGGCTTTGTGTTAGGCTAAACCTAACTTAAGTTTTGAGATTAAAAAAGAGGGTATAAATAAGTGGATTTTACAACATTAACTATAGATCTTTTGAAGTGGCTTGCTGATTTTGTCGGCAACTACGGTATAGCAATTATAATTTTGACAATTCTTGTAAGACTTGCAATGTGGCAGTTGAATGTTTCTCAACAACGCTCAATGCGCGTTATGCAAAAACTTCAGCCGCAATTAAAAGCAATACAGGACAGATACAAAAATGATCCGCAAAAAATGCAGATGAAAATGATGGAATTTTACAAAGAACATAAGTTCAACCCGATGGGCGGTTGTTTGCCTTTATTAATTCAGATGCCGATTTTCATCTTGTTGTATACAGCTTTAATGAGTCCTCAGTTTATACAAATTGCAGGCGATACAAGATTCTTATTTATAGACAGACTTGATGCAACTCTTCAGGGCGTAAGCACAGTCGGCGTTTCAAATGACGGCAAATTTGAAGTAACCGACAAAGATCATTTCGTTGCGGGTGATGAAGCCGTTATTTATTATGTAAACGGTCAATCGCAGGAAGTTAAAATCAACGCAAATGACAACCCGGTTAAAGTTCAGGGAGACATTGTTCCGGGTGAACCTTTGGGCTTAAAAATCCACACGGACAATTTCAACATTCCGCTTGATAAAATTGAACAGGTTAAGTATGCTGAAGTTCCTGTTATGGATGTCGGCGCTATGTATAAAGGCGGAAAAGTTAATAAACGCTACATAAGAGAAATTGAAAACATAAAATTTGAGAAGAAATTTGATAACCTGCTTGTTGCAAGTGTTCCGACAGAACCGGTTAAAAATGAGGGTGTGTTCCACTATGACGTTTTGGCTTTAATTATTCTGTTCGGTGTAACAATGTTCTTATCACAAAAAATTCTGATGGGAACTCAAAATAATCAAAATGTTGATCCGGCTCAACAGGCTATTCAAAAATCAATGGGTACATTCATGCCGATTATGATTATCGGTACATTTATCATAATCCCGATACCGGCAGGTGTATTCTTATATCTTGTAACAAGCAACATTATTCAGGTTGCTCAAACCATTATTGTAAACAAACAAATTGATGCCGAATTTGAGGCTAAAAAGAATAAAGTATCCGATGACGATCTGCAAAATGCAAAACAGGTAGAAAGTAAAGAATAAATGCTTGTTTCCGAATTTGATTATGAATTACCCGAAGGTTTAATTGCACAGTACCCAAGCGAAAAACGTGAAAATTCACGTATGATGGTGCTGGACAAATCCGCCCGCACAATTTCACACAAACATTTTTACGATATTGTTGATCTTATTAATGACGACTGCGTTTTGATATTAAACGATACTAAAGTTATTCCGGCACGTCTATACGGCGAAAAAGAAGAAACAGGCGCCAAAATTGAAGTCTTTTTGCTCAAAGAGAGAGAAAATCAAGACTGGGAAGTTCTTATTAAACCATCAAAAAGAGTTAAAACAGGAACTATTATTAAAATTTCACCAAAATTAAGCGTTGTTGTAAAAAATGAGCTTGAAGATGACGGCAAATGGCTTGTTCACCTTGATTATAACGGCAATATTTATCAGATATTACAGGAAGTCGGAAATATTCCGCTTCCGCCTTATATCGAGCGCAAAATGACGTCAGATGAGCTTAAAAAACTGGATTTTGAACGCTATCAGACTGTATATGCCCTGAATGAGGGCTCTGTTGCCGCGCCGACTGCGGGACTGCATTTTACAAAAGAAATTTTAAATAAACTGAAATCCAAAGGTGTTGAAATCGGTTATGTTACACTCAACGTAGGTTTAGGAACATTCCGCCCTGTTAAATGCGACAACGTTTTAGACCACAAAATGGATTCCGAAACCTTTGAAATCCCTGCAGAAACCGCAGAACTTATAAACAGAGCTAAAAAGAACGGTAAAAAAATCGTTGCAGTCGGTACAACAACTGTCAGAACTTTAGAAACAGCATACAAAATCTACGGGGAAATAAAAGAATGTCAAAATTCTTCAACACTTTTTATTTACCCGCCTTATGAATTTAAGGTCGTTGATAACCTGATAACAAACTTTCACCTGCCGAAATCAACACTATTATTGCTTGTGAGTGCTTTAATGGGTAAAGATTTTATTTTTGAAGCGTACAATGAAGCCATAAAAGAAAAATACCGTTTTTACAGCTATGGTGACTGTATGTATCTGAAAAATAAGTAATTACTTTATACTGCTGTAAAATTTATAAATCATCCTTAAAAGATTTTCGTCTTTTTCAATTGCGTTTATAAGTTCTGTTTTTAATTCGTTTGCAGGTTTAAGATGTTCAAACATATACAGTTCATAAGGCTTTACACCAAAAATTTCAGCCAGTTTTTCCAATGTTTCAACAGACGGCGCAAATTTACCGTTTTCAATATAACTTATGTTAGGAGTACCAATTCCAATAAGCTCTGCAAGCTGTTCCTGCGTCATATGACGAGACTTGCGGTATTCTTTAATTTTTAATCCTAATAACTTTTTTATGTTGCTCATATTACCCTTTATTTTAGCAAG
>JAGCBH010000006.1 GCA_017652265.1 bacterium | reverse complement strand
GACGGATGTAACGGATGAGGAACTTAAAGAAATTGAACATCAACTGAAAGACGGCTCTGTTAATCCTCGCAATATCAAAATGAAGCTTGCGCACATGATTACATCCGAATACCACGGGGTTGATGGTGCCGACAGGGCGCAGGAAGAATTTATAAACGTATTTTCAAATAAAGGTATTCCTGATGATATTCCTGAAATTAAAGGCGCAAACGGTAAACAAATGGTTGATTTGCTGCTTGAACTTGGTTTTACTCAAAGTAAAGGTGAGGGCAAACGTCTTATTCAGGGCGGCGGAGTTAAATTGGATAATGAAAAAATTATCGATTTGGCTTATGTGGTAAATCTTGATAAAGATGTAATATTGCAGGCCGGAAAACGTAAATTTGCGAAGTTGGTGAAGTAATGTTAGATGTATTAAAGCGCGGTGCTGAAAAACTCAAAGAAGATATAAAAGTAATCTACGAAAACGATCCTGCGGCAAATAATATTCTGGAAGTTATTTTCTGCTATTCGGGGTTGCATGCTTTGATTATGTATCGTCTTGCACACAGGCTTTATAAGTGGAATATACCTTTTATACCAAGACTAATATCACATCTGACACGTGTTCTTACAGGTATTGAAATTCACCCTGCGGCACGTATCGGCAGACGCCTTTTTATTGATCACGGTGAGGGTATTGTTATTGGTGCAACGACTATTATCGGTGATGATTGTCTTTTGTATCAGCAGGTTACGTTAGGCGGTACTGGCAACGATACGGGTAAACGCCATCCTACATTAGGAAATAATGTAATTGTAGGTGCCGGTGCTAAAGTTTTGGGAAATATTACTATCGGTGATAATGTCAGAGTCGGAGCAGGTTCTGTTGTTATAAATGATGTACCTGAACATTCAACGGTTGTCGGTATTCCTGCCAGAATTGTTAAACGTGCCATACCTGATGAAAACGGAAATCTTATGCACAACCACATTCCGGATCCTGTTATGTGCGATTTGAACAGGCTTGATGCTGAAATAAAACTTTTAAAACAAAGATGTGAGGAATTAGAAAAAAGATGAAAGCGGTTGTTTTTGATGACAAATTAAAACTTGATAAAAATTATCCGAAACCGTTACCGAAAAAAGGTGAGGCATTGATCAGAGTGACTTTGGCGGGAATTTGCAATACCGATTTTGAAATCACAAAAGGCTATATGGGTTACAAAGGTATTTTAGGTCATGAAGCTGTCGGCGTTGTTGAAGAAGTAAATTCAGATGATAAAAGCCTTTTGGGCAAAAGGGTTGTTGCAGAAATCAGTTACGGTTGCGGAGATAAAGATTGTCCTTGGTGTGCGGTTAAAAATTACCGCCACTGTCCGAACCGTCGTACATTGGGAATTTGGAAAAAAGACGGATGTTTTGCCGAATATTTTACAATGCCGATAAACGTTTTGTTTGAAGTACCGGATAATGTACCTGATGAACAGGCGGTTTTTGTTGAACCTTTGGCGGCAGCGTTAGAAATAACCGAACAATTACACATAAAACCGTTTGAAAAAGTTATGGTTTTAGGTGACGGAAAGCTGGGACTTATAACGGCTTTGGCTCTAAGAGCGCAAAATCTTGACGTAGTTTTAATTGGTAAACACCAAAATAAACTTGGTATTGCCCAAAATCAGGGCGTAAAAACAAAATTGCTTTCTGAACTTAAAGATGATGAGCAGTTTGATGTAGTTGTAGAGGCAACAGGTTCATTATCAGGGTTTGAAACATCATTGGCTCACGTAAGACCAAGAGGAGTTTTGGTTCTGAAAAGCACAATTGCGGCATCAAAAGAATTAAATCTTGCACCTATTGTAATAAATGAGATTACGGTTTTGGGTTCACGCTGCGGTCAGTTCCCGCCGGCATTAAGAATGCTTGAAAGCGGTGCAATTGATTTAAAACCGATGATTAGCGCGACCTATGATATAGATGATGCCCTGGAAGCCTTTGAACGCAACAAAGACAAAGACAGCATAAAAGTTTTAATTAAAGTATAATGCTTTGTCGATTATACAATTGAAAAAGGAGTATTAAAAGAGGAAAGTCAAGGTAGTAATGCCATTAGCAGACGAGGACAAATATTATCAGGAAAATCTTCTTCCGATAATTCAAATGCGTTATCAGGAAATGGTGAAAACGAAAGAAGAAACAGGAATAATCAATCAGGAATATTTTCTGAGGGCAATACAGCAATTGATGAACGAGGAAAAATTACCAATAGTAACAATGCGACAGGACTACAATCCTCAAAATGACAAACAGTTCAGATAAAACGGATTTTAACTTAATCTTTAGATTTTGGATCTAAAATATCTCTTACGGTATCACCGACCAGGTTGAATGAAAGAACTGCAAGGAATATCAAAAATCCGGGTGTTAAAAGCCATGGGCGGTAAATGATATTTGAGAAAATTTGTGCTTCTTTAAGCATATTTCCCCAGCTTGCATCAGGCTGCTGAATACCTAAACCTAAAAAACTCAGACCTGATTCCGACAATATATATGACGGTATTGAAAGCGTTATTGCAACGATTATGAAACTTGTTGTCTGCGGAAGTATGTGTTTTAGAATAATTCTCAGGTCGGATGCTCCGATTGATTTTGCTGCCTGTACGTATTCCTGATTTTTTATCGATAAAACCATACCTCTTACAACACGTGCAAATCCTGCCCAACCTATGAGCGCCAAAATCACGACAATTAGCAAAAATCGCTGAACACTGGTCATCCCGGCAGGTAAAATTGAAGCCAGGATTATCAACAGATAAAATGACGGAATTGACATAATACCTTCTGCAATTCTCATCATAATCGTGTCAATTTTTCCGCCGAAATAACCCGATATTCCCCCATATAACATTCCGATAGGAAATAAGACAAACAGTGCTAAAAATCCTATTGTCATTGAAATTCTGCCACCGAAAAGTATTCTTGAAAATACATCGCGACCGTTTATGTCTGTTCCCAAAAGAAATAGTTTTCCGCCTTTATCAACAGTTACAAGATGGAATTTACCGTCTTCGCCTGTTGAAAAGAATTTCAGATAATGTTTTTGGCTTCGGTCAATGTTATAGACATTAAAATTATTTTCGTCAAATTTTCGGACATAATTATAGGTATATGGCTTTGAAAAATGCCCGTTTTCGTCAATTGTGAAAATTTTAGACGGCGGAACATAAGCAAGACTTCTGTCTGAATAATCTTTGCTGTATGGTGCAATTATCGGTGCAAAAAGAATTGCCAGATAAATAACCGCTAACACTATCATCCCCATACGTGCAAATTTGTCTTTCCAAAGTCCTGAAATAATAATTTTAAGCATTTTCACCTCCCGTCCTTATACGCGGATCGGTGAAAATAAGGAGCAAATCAGCGATTAAGTTACCCAAAATCAACATTATTGCGCCCATCATCAGTGATGCCATAACAAGATTTATGTCGGATTTCATAACGGCTTCAAGAATTAGCCTGCCTAATCCCGGGTATTGAAATACGTATTCCGTGAGAGCGGCACCGCTTAAAAGTCCTGCGAATTCAAATCCCAAAAGTGTAATCATCGGGTTAACGGCATTTCTTAGAGCGTGCTTAAATATTACTTTAAATTCACTCACACCCTTTGCACGGGCAAATTTAACGTAGTCGCTGTCAAGAACGTCAAGCAAATTCCCCCTCATTTGACGCTGTAAACCTGCAAGGGATATAGTGAAAAGTACGGTTACAGGTAAAATCAGGTGTTTTGTAATATCTGAAAATTTGCCCCAAAATCCTAAATCAGCATAATTTGCGCCGGTTAAACCGCCAATCGGGAACCAGCCTGTTTTGACGGCAAAAATCAATAACAATACCGCAAAGAAGAATGACGGAATTGCCATTCCGATACTTGTCAAAACCGTTAAAATTCTGTCAAGCGGACTTTTCCATTTTACGGCAGCCAAAATTCCCAGTGGTATTCCGACAATCCAGGTCAAAAATATTACCAATGTCGTCAAAAGCAGCGTATTTGGTATTCTTTCTTTTAGTTTCTGAGCAACACTTTCGCCGTTTGATGTTATCCCTAAATCTCCTTTTACAAAAGATTTTGCCCACAAAATATACTGAATCCCGATAGGTTTATCTAATCCTAATCGTTCCCGTTCTCTTTGCAAAGTTTCCTGTGATACTGACGGATTCAGCTTTAATTCCGCAAGCGGATCAACAGGTGATAATCTTATTATGAAAAAACTGACCAATGACACTATAAACAATAGCGGTATTGTCTGTAAAATTCTTTTTAGCACATATTTAAGGATTTCCATTTTTGTCCTCCTTATCTATGTAGATTTCTTCTATATTATGAATAACACCGCCCAAAGATGTCGGATAGATGTTTTTAAATTTGTTCCTTATTGCGGTTATTCTTAATGGTGAATAAAGGTAAATCATCGGTTTTTCGTTATAAATAATTTCCTGGTAGCGGTCATAATATTTTTTTCTTTTGTCAAAAGTCAATGCGGTGGCACCATTTTCAAAAAGATAGTCTAACTCTTTTTCCCACGGCAGAACACCGATATTATATTCATCTTGTCCTCTTTGGTTGAACATATGTAAAGCGCCGTTTGACATCCAGACATTTTTTCCGCCGTTCGGTTCTAACGGAGAGCCTGTTAAACCCATTATTACCATATCCCAGTCGTACGTTGAGAGCAATTTATTTACAAGAGAATTAAATTCAATAGGTTTGAAATTGACTTTCATTCCCAAATCCTCTAAATCCTGCTTAACCATAACACCTATCGCTTCACGTTCAGTATTGCCGGCGTTTGTCATAAGGGTAAATTCCACTCTGTTGCCTTCTTTATCAAATAATCTGCCTTTGTCGTCCGTGTAAAAGCCCGATTTCTCTAATAATTCCTTTGATTTTTCAAGATTGCGCGGGTATGGTCTGAGCGATTTATTTAAAAATATTGAATTCAAACTTTCAGGTGTAAAAAGCGGTTTTGCAAATCCGTTTGCGACATTATAAACCATGTTTTCTCTGTCAAGAGCATAATCTACCGCTGTTCTGAAATTTTTATCACTGAACCATTTTTGTTTGATAGGATCAACATACGGTTTACCCTCTTTATTTTTACGGTCGTTGATATTAACAGACAAATACATAGTGCCTGTGTCAGGCCCTAAATTGCCGAGCGAAAAATCATCTTTTTTCTGCCGTTCTCTGAATCTTGGAACATCTGTCCCTCTGACACCGATTACATCAAGTTCACCGCCTTCAAATTTTAAAACTTCGTTGTTAACATCTCCCACTATTAAGTAAACAAGTTTATCAAGATATGGCAGTTTTTTGCCTTTTGAATTGATTACATAATAATTCGGATTTCTCTTGTATACGGCACGTTGAGCGGGAACGTATTCGGTTAATTTAAAAGCCCCTGATATTACAAGTTCATTTGGTTTTATGTTTGTGGACATAAAGGTATCAAAAAATTCTTTTCCTTTTTTAACGGCAGGTTCAAACACATGTTTTGGTGCAATTGGTGTTGAAAGTGATGCCAAAAACGGTGCAAACGGTTTTGGAGTCGTGAATTTTACCGTGTAATTATCAAGTTTTTGAACTGTCGGAAGTTTGCCTTCAACCGCAATAGAATCACGTGTTGATGTGTTTCCGAAACCGTCTAAAATTATATTTTTCCAGGTAAAATAAACATCATCAGCCGTTATTGGTTTTCCGTCAGACCATTTTAAACCATGTCTTAAATGAATTATATAGTCATTTCCATTTACTTCAAAAGATTTTGCAAGTTTTGGAATGTATTCGCCCGTAACCGGATCAATAGTTACCAAGCCGTCATACATAATGTCTGATAGGGTTGACGAAGTTGCATCTTTTGAGTTAAACGGGTTAAAAGTTTTAGGGCCTTCTCCGATTGTTGAATTTATGAGAGTTCCGCCAAAGTTGCCGACAGGCGCATCTGTTTGGAGATAATCCACGCCGTTAATTGTTACATTTTTTCGGTTTACCGGGTATTCATTCACGGAAAGTGTTTCTGTTTGCGCTGAATTTTCGGTTATATTTTGCGGAACATCGCGTCTTATGCATGCTCCCGCAAACAAAATTAAAAATAAAATAACTGATAAAACATAACCCTGAATTTTCATAGGTTCAGAATATCATAAAAATAACTTTTCGGGCAATACTGCTTATGAGTATCACCGAAGCGGGTTAATATTTTTTAAAGATTATATAAAGATGTGGTTACATAAAAATTTTACTGGTATAATCAGAAATGTTACAATATAGAATAGGTGAGTTATATGCAAAATACGTTAGAGCGAAAAGTTGTTAAATACATTGATTTTAACTGTGATTTGGCGCAGATGTTCGGAGTTTATAAAAACAATTCTGAAGAAGATTTGCTTGACTATGTGAGTTCAGTAAATATTTCATGCGGATTTCATGCAGGCGATCCTGTTTCTATAAAAAATGCTCTTACTCAGGCAAAGGAACATAATCTTGTAGTGGGTGCTCATATCGGTTTTGAGGATATACAGGGATTTGGCAATCGCCCTATGAAATTGTCGGATGATGAAATTGAAGCGGTTGTTCTTTATCAGGTCGGTGCAATTATGTCTATTGCGAAGAGCTTTAAAATGGAAATTGAGCACGTAAGACCGCACGGCGCAATGTATAAAATGGCTGCTCAGGATTATGAATTTTCGGCATCGATTGCAAAAGCGATAAAAAAATGTTCTCAGTGGCTTGTTTATTACGGCGCAACAGGTGAAAATCTTTCAAAAGTCAGCGAAGATTTGAATGTAAAAGTTGCTCACGAAGTATTTTTAAACAAAATTTATAACGCAGACGGATCACTTGATTTTGATGCAAAAGATATTGTCAATACGGAAACTTCAATAATTCGTTTAAAACAGTTGCTTTCGGCATCACAAGTTTATAACAATGAAGGCGGAAAGAGCTACGTTGAAGCGGATACAGCTCATTTTTCAAGTTCCGCTCCGAATGTAATAGAAGTTTTGCAGGAAGCCAATGAGGTAATTAAGCCGATGCCGGTAAATTATAAAAATGTATATGCATCAGGCTGGGTAGAATAAATATGAACATGCGCGAAAGAGAAATAAAAATAGCAAAAAAGGCAAAATGGCTTGTTCCGGGGCTTAAAGTTAAGCGTTGGATAATTTTATATGTATTGGGAACGCTTATTATGACACTTGGTTTGCTTATCATATGCGGTTTCAGACCGATATATTATATGATGAGATTTATAAGCCACGTTGCAACAGTTATTCCGACAAGCTGGATTGCTTTATCAATGGTCTTTTTCGGGCTTGGGCTTTTACTTTTGTCTATGGGGAAAGCAAACAGTTCACTTATGAATGCCAGAATGTATGATAACGAAGATTTACTGGAGTCGCTGTACAGAAGAAGAAAACTTAATAACGGGCCTAAAATTGTTGCCATTGGTGGTGGTACAGGTCTTTCAATGTTATTAAGAGGAATAAAAAATATTACAAACAACATAACGGCAGTAGTTACCGTTGGTGATGACGGCGGAAGTTCAGGACGTTTGAGAAGCGAATTGGGTGTCTTGCCGCCGGGGGATATAAGAAACTGTATTGCTGCGCTTGCCGATGATGATGACTTGGTTACAAAACTGTTTCAGTACCGTTTTAAAAATGGTGAAGGACTTGAAGGTCACAGTTTCGGAAATCTGTTTTTGACGGCGCTTTGTGCTATTACGGGCGATATGGTTCGCGCGGTTAAAGAGTCCTCTAATGTACTTTCAATAAGAGGAGTTGTTTTACCGTCAACTCTGGATGATATGAAACTTGTTGCCGAAATGGAGGATGGCCGCACAATTTACGGTGAATCTAATATTCCTGAAGCAAAAGGCAGAGTCAAAAGATTATATACGGATCCTCAAAAATGTAAGGCTTTACCGGAAGTTCTAAAAGCTATTAATGATGCCGATCTGATTATTCTTGGGCCCGGAAGCCTTTATACAAGTGTAATTCCGAATTTGCTTGTGGAAGAAATTTCAAAGGCTGTTGTTAATGCAAATGCTAAAAAGATTTACGTTTGCAACATTATGACGCAGCCGGGTGAAACTGACGGATATTCCGTTTCTGACCATATTAAAGCATTATTTTTGCACGCAGGCAGCAATAAAATTATTGATACCGTTATTATGAATGATTTTATACCTCAAAATCTGGCAGAAAAATACATTCAGGCGGGTTCTTTCCCTGTAGTTGTTGATGAAGAAAACATTGCAAATCTGGGTGTGGAATTATTCACAAAAAGGCTTGTTGAAGCCAATAAAGAAGGTTTTGTACGCCACAGCTCAAACAGGGTTGCAAGAGCAATAAATTACTGGTACAAGACCACTCAGCACGGTAAAACCGCAAAAAAGAAAGAATTAGTTTAAACGATGAAAAAAATCAATACACGCTATATCCAAAATGCTAAACTTAACAGCGAAAAAATTGCCGCCCTTACTGCATATGATTATCCGACGGCAAAATTAATTGACGAAGCCGGAATTGAAATGATAATTGTCGGAGATAGCTTAGCGAATGTGGTTCTTGGTTACGATGATACAAATAAGATTTCTATGAATGAGATGCTGATATTTACATCAGCAGTTTCAAGAGCTGTTCAAAGAGCTATGATTGTTTGTGATATGCCGTTTATGAGTTATCAAAAAAGTATTGAAAGCGCAATGGAAAATATCGGGAATGCAATAAAATCAGGCGCAAATGCGGTTAAAATTGAGGGGTCAGGCGAATACATCGAAAGTGTTATAAAAAGATGTTCTGAAATCGGTATTCCTGTTGTTGCTCATATCGGGTTTACTCCGCAATCAATAAATGCAATTGGCGGACACTATATTCAGGGAAAAACCTATGATGCGACCGTTGAATTGCTGGAAAAAGCAAAAAGACTTGAGGCTTCAGGTGCTTTTGCAATTGTTCTTGAGCTTATGCCGGAAGAATGTGCAAAATATATTACCGAAAACCTTTCTATTCCGACAATTTCTTGCGGTGCTGGACACTATTGCGACGGTCAGGTTTTGGTTTCGGATGATGTTTTCGGTAAATTTACAGGCCGTAAACCGACATTCGCCCGCAGATACGGCGATATGCAGAGCTTGATTACCGAATGTGCAAAACAATATATCAGCGATGTTAAATCAGGCGATTTTCCGTCTGAAAGCGAAACTTTTCACTTGGAAGAAAAGGAATTAAAACTTTTAAATATACATTAATAAGAAAGGATTTTTATGAAAGCCGTTCACACTATAGAGGAAGTCAGAGAACAGGTAAGGGAGTGGAAAAAACAGGGACTTAAAGTCGGGCTTGTTCCTACAATGGGAGCGTTACACGCAGGGCACCTTAGTCTTATAAAGAAATCCGTTGAAACTTGCAACAGGACAGTCGTTTCAGTTTTTGTGAACCCTATTCAGTTTTGCCCGGGTGAAGATTTGGATAAATATCCCAGAACTTTTGAAAAAGATTGTGAAACAGCAAAAATTGCCGATTTGATTTTTGCTCCGTCACCTAAGGAAATGTACGGTGAAGGTCATATTTTATCAAATGATTTTTTAACTTATGTTATTCCGCCTTATTTTTATACCGATAAGTTGTGCGGGAAAAGCCGTGTAGGCCATTTTGACGGAGTTTGTACCGTTGTAAACAAATTATTTAATATTGTTCAGCCTGATTTTGCATTTTTTGGAGAGAAAGACCGCCAGCAATTGATAATAATCAAGAAAATGGTTAAAGATTTAAATATTCCGATTGAGATTGTGGGATGTCCTATTGTGAGAGAAGAATCAGGATTGGCGTTGAGTTCAAGAAATTCGTACCTTACACCTGAGCAAAAACAGGATGCGCTTGCTTTATCCAAAATTCTTTTTAATATTCAAAATTGTTATAAAAAAGGGATAACAGATATTTCGGCATTAAAAGAAACCGCTTATGCTTTTTTAAATAAGAATCATGATTTGGAATATCTTGAATTCAGAGATGAAGAGGATTTGGAAGAAAAAACAATTGCCGATGACAGAACAATAGTTTTTATTGCTCTAAGGCTTGGCAATGTTCGTCTTATTGACAATGTCTCATTAAAAGGTTAAAATTATATTAGCGGAGAGTTTTATGCTGAATAGTCAAAAAGATGAAGTTTCTAAAATAATCAAGAACTTTGCTGATTTGTTCAGAGTTTTGTTATCGTTGTTTTTGATAGGGATAATCATGTTATGGATGGCACAAATTTTTCAGTTTGATTCATATATCCCGTTCAGCGGCAACATAAATGCGTTTTTGACAAAGTTCAATTCTCATTTCGTTACCCAAAATGTTTTGGAAGAAAGTGATAACAGTATTGTTTATCTTTCCGTTAATATCATAATTTTGCTGGTTATTTCTTCTTTTATCAGCGATGTTGTCAAAGATATGCTGCAGATGTATGAAAGAAGCCATGAAGAATCTGTTGAAGAGGATAATATCCGTATAAACGAACAAATTAAAAAGAATTATGAATTACATCTGAAACACAACATGCAGTTTATTGTAGCATTAAGACTGAACGTCTTTAAAGATTCTTTTCAGGCTTTGGCGTTTTCGGATCCCGATTATTCACAAAAATTACAGGTAGCAGTTGATAAAATGCTTGTTGAAGTAAAAAATCTTGTTACGTCAAGTGTCAAATGCGATAAAACTAATGTTGACGATATTATCATTCTTCATATTCAGAGTCCGGAACAGTTGAATAAGATTTTGGTATTTCTGAAATCCCTATGCCAAGTTGAAAAATATGTTAAATCCGGACTGGAATATTTTATAGCAGTTACAACGCATACGGTTGATGAGGATCCTAAGGAGGCTATGGATTCTGCTGTAAAACTTGTAAATCTTGGCTGTAAAAATAAAATTGTCTGCTACCAGATTGTTCCGGAATGTCTGAATACAGTATTGAATAACAAGTTTGATGCAACCGCAAACGGCAATTATGAAGATTTACCTGATAGTTTGTACGAACTTGTTTATAAAAAAGAGTAATACTTTACAAAACTATAAATATTTTCTTGATTTTAGAAATTTTTATGTTACTATAGTTTCACGAAGCCGCAGACAACCGGCGGGGGTGCCTTAACAGAGGCGGGTTATATGCTCAAGTTAACGGTGACATAGGTAACGGATTTGAGTTCGCATCTGAAAAACACTTCCCTTAATGATACCGGTCGAGGTTATACAAGTGGCACAGGATGATGTGCCGGTGTTGATTTAAAAGTCAATGCAGTCAAATAAAGAAGACTTTTGTGTAAGATTTTGCGGTTTTGGAAACCTCAAAGTCTTTTTTAGTATTTAGGAAAGTCTTTGAAGAATAAGAAACTGGTCGATAAATAAACATAAAAAGGAGCCGAAAATGTCAACAAAAGCATTTAAATCAGAAAAAATTGAAGCGATGAAAGAAAAAATCGCTAAAGCTCAAGTTGCTCTTCTGACAGAATACAAAGGCTACAGTGTTGAAGAAATAACCAATCTTAGACGTGCACTTCAAAAAGAAGGCGGCGACTATATGGTTACAAAAAACACTCTTGCAAAAATTGCTCTCAAAGGAACAGAATTTGAAGTATTGTCAGAATTAATGACCGGCGCAACAGCAATTGCATTCGGGTTTAATGACCCTGTCAGCCCTGCAAAAGTTGTTTCAAAGTTCATTAAAGACAGCAAAAAGGGCGCGGTTCTTGGTGGTGCATTAGACGGCAAGTTGTTGAGCGTAAAAGAAGCTGAAGCATTGGCTAAACTTCCTTCAAAAGAAGAACTTTACGCAAAATTACTTGGTTCTATCAATTCACCGGCATCAGGTATCGCAAATTCACTTTCTGCAGTTATGTCTCAGCTTACGCGTGCTATGGCAGCTGTCAGAGATCAAAAAACCGCATAGCGGTTTTGCAATTTGCCGAATATTATGTTTGGCATAACAACTTAAAGATTTACAACTCAAAAAACAAAAAAGGAGAAAATAACAATGAGTAAAGTAGAAACTATTTTAGAAGAAATTTCAGCATTATCTTTATTAGAAGCAGCTGAATTAGTAAAAGCAATGGAAGAAAAATTTGGTGTATCAGCAGCAGCTCCTGTAGCAGTTGCAGCAGCAGCTCCTGCAGCAGCAGGTGCAGCAGCAGCCGGCGATGATGCAGGTTCTGATGAAGTTACAGTAGTTTTGGCATCAGCTGGTGCTAACAAAATTGCTGTATTGAAGGAAGTTCGTGCAATCACAGGTTTAGGTTTGAAAGAAGCAAAAGACCTTGTTGACGGTGCTCCGAAACCTGTTAAAGAAAACGTTAAGAAAGACGAAGCTGAAGCTCTTAAGAAACAGCTTGAAGCAGCTGGCGCTACTGTTGAACTTAAGTAGTTTTTTAAACTTTAAAATACCCCTTCTGATTATCAGAGGGGTATTTTTTATGCTTTTTTAATAATAACAAGATTTCTTTCGTAAATTTCTTCTGTCGGAAGTTGATATGATATAACATCAATGATTTTCCCGCCAAGTTTGGAAATGTTTTTTTGTGCCTCTTTGATTTCTTCTTCCGCTGTTTTGGATTTGTATGCAATAAAATATCCGTTCTTTTTCAATAGCGGTAATGCATATTTTGCGATTTTATCCAGCTTGCCTACGGCACGAACCGTAATAATGTCAAATTTGTCATGTAAGTTTTCGGCACGTTCGTTTATTGTCGTTAAATTTTTCAGATTTAATTTTGCTTTTATGTTTTCAATTGCAATAAGCTTTTTTTTGATACTGTCTAGTGCAAAGACCTGTATTTCAGGGTAATTTATTGCCGCAGGAACGGCAGGGAAGCCCCCTCCTGTACCTATATCCAGAAGCCTTTTACCTGATAAATCTTTTAGGTATTTTTCAAAAAACAAAGATATTGAAAGGCTGTCAAAAATATGTTTTTCCCATAAAAATTTTTCTTCGTTTTTGGAAATCAAATTTATTTTTGAATTTTCTTCCAAAAATGCTGAAATATAGGTATTAAAATTTTCTTTTTTAAGTTTCTTCATATCCGTATTCTTTTAATTTAGGGTAATATACATCATAATTTAATACGGCCTTGACAGAGATTAGCCTGTTATCCAGTAGAGTTTTAATTTCGTCATAAAAGCTTTCTTTGCCGATTTTGTATGCTTTTAGATAATTTTCAAGTGCACTTAAGTTTTTATGTTTTTCAAAATAGAAATCACCAAGCGCAATCAGAGCTGTTATGTTGCAATAAGTGTCATTAGCAAGTTTTGCATACTCAAGGGCCTGTTCATAAAGTTTAAGGGCGCTTTTTTCGTCATCTTTCGTTAATTCTGCAAGCCTTAATGTAGAATTGAACATTTCATCATTGTTATTTTGCGATTTTGCGGTTTCAAATGCAGTCAGAGAATATTCTTTGGCCTTTTCATAATTTTCTGTTTCGCTGTACAGATTTGCAAGGTTGTTATATGTTTGAATAAGGTATTTATTTGTACTGTCGGAAGAAATTTTTAGCGAACGTTCATAAGCATCAATAGCCTTTAAATAATTTTTTCTTATGTCAAGAATAAGCCCGCATTTGAATAAAAGTTCACAGGCAAGCTCTTTGTCAGGATTTTTATCCAGATGTGCAAGTGCTTCTTTGCAGCTTTCAAAAGCTTTTTCTTCATCTCCCTCATCCAGATAAATATCAAACAGAAGAAGTTCGCTTTTTATTTTTATTACAGGGTTTTGAGCCTTATGCAGACTCAACAAAATTTCTTTTGCATAATCTCGTTTGAAAATCTTATAGTTTAATCTTGCAATGTTAAAGTCATATTCAAGGATTTTGAAAGTATTTCCGCTTTCTGAGATATAACTTTTTGCCATTTCGCAATATTTCAGGGCATTGTAAATATCGGATAATTTTTCGTAGCAAAGAGCCATTTTTTCGGCGGTATAAAGTTTTATATCCGGATTGGCATCCGCACGAATGATAATTTTTTTACCCAAATTTATAACTTTTTTATAATCAAAGTTATCTTCGGCCTCATTCATAAGATTAATCAATTCTTCATCAGACATATTATTTTCGGCATTATCCTGCTGTTTTGCATTTTCCATAAAAGAGCTTATGGATTCTGCAATACCTGTCATTAAGGATTTTTCTTCCTCTTCGTTAAATACAAACAGGATATCCTTTAATTCTTTCGGTTGTTCCGGTTCTGCTTTTGGAGTTTCCGGTTTATTTTCAGGCTGTTCCTGAGCAAGCTGCTGAGATTTGACAATAATCGGCTGAGAATTGTATATTGCAAGGCTGTTCGTTCCAGGCTCATATTTTTTCGGAACGAAAATTCTGTGGTATTCAATTTCCTGACGTATTGTTTTTCTGGAAATCAATAAATCACGGTCATCCGGTTTCCTTGGCAATTGAAGTTCATAAAGTTCAATGCAGGATTTATGGATTTTGTTTAATATATTTTGCGGGATTTCCGCTCCGGACATATCTTTATAGTAGTCTTTAAGGTAGATATTGCCGTGATCGATTTCAATAATCATATTATCCGCAAGAATCTGCAAAAATTTTTCGTCATACAGATTTAATGCGTTGAGCAATTTCGCATTGACCGGGCACCTTATAACCGTTAAAAATCTTATAAGGTGAGGATTTGGGTTCCCTACAATTTTTAAAACTTCTTGAAAGAGAAATTCTTTCATAGACATAAAACTGTTAGAATAGTCTTTTATAAAGTCAATTACCGTAATATTTTTTGCAAGAATAATTTTTATTGCAAGAGTCAGGTAAAAGTAATAGCCCTTTGTAAGTTTGTATAATTCATCGGCAACGGGGCCGTACATTTTTACTTTGTTGTTTAAAAGCAGTTTCTGAAACGTACTTTCATCAAAAGCTTTCAGTACAATTTTTTCAAATTTAACGTTTTCCGGCAGTTCAGCAGTGTTGAAATTTCTTGAAATGACAATGGTTTTAATATTACTGAAATTTGTGAGATAGCTAATAAAGTCATTTATAGGTTTGACATTTTCAGCCATAAGAGCCTGATACGAATTAATAACAACAATTATATTTTTCTGAATAGCTGAAAAACAGGCATTTATGCGCTGATTAAAGTTTTCAAATCTTGCCTGTGGAATATTTATTATTCCTGATGATGCAAGGTGTTTGAATTTTTCAAAGAAAACAAGAAAAATATCGTCAAGGTTTGTGGATTCGTAGCAGTTCGCCCACAGAACAACTGTATCATTATCGGCCTGATTAACAATATTTTTTACGATTTCGGTTTTTCCTGTTCCCAAAAATCCCGTTACAAAGAGTAACGAATTATCGGAAGCAAAGAAATTCATAATTTTTTGGATTTCATCTTTGTTATTTTCAGCCAAAATGTTGAAGTTTGTATCATTTGCAGAACTTACGATCTTTTCATAATCCGTTTCAGTATCTAAAAAAACCTTATCCATACGGTTAATATTAATTCATTTTATCAATTTTTGCAAATTAATTATTAAAAAATTGCAAAAAACGGATTTTTTTTGTAAAATCTTAGTGTTGACATATTTAAAGAAAATTTGAGGGGATTTTATATGGAATTTTTCAGAAAAAACCAGAAAATTATAATTGCAGTTATAGCGCTTACGTTTTTGACGTGGATGGTGTTGCCTATTTTATTGGCACTTGTTGTAAAACAGTAGTTTGTTAATTTTTTGGAATGCTGCAATATGAAAAAAATTGTTCTGTATTTGTTCATATTATCAACATTTTTATTGGTGGGTGTGCCTGTGTATTCAGCCACTCAACAGGCATCTGTTGATCAGAAATTGCAGACTTATAATAAAAAAATTCAAAGTATTAAAGCTCTTGAAGGTCTTGAAAAGAACAAACTTCATAAAAATCAAAAGCAGCTGGAAAATACCCAGAAAGATTTGGCAAAATCCGAAAACACTTATAATACCCTGCGTTCCGAACTTAACGGAATTGAAAAGCAGTACCTCAATGCTCAGCTTGAGTACAATGCGGCTGTTAACAGTATAAACAGAAAAATAAGAATTATTTACAAACATCAACGAACCGGGATGATTCAAGCATTGTTTTCGGTGCGAGACCTGAATTCTTTTATGGATGTTATTTATTATGAAAAGATAATTTTAAGACAGGATGTTGCCAAAATTTTTGAAATTAAAAAGCGTTCCGACAGGGTAATTGCGTTAAAGAAAACTATGCAGTTGCGGAAAAATTATCTTGCAAAATCAATTCGCAATATAAATAGCAAAAAGGAACTTTTGAGACGCGAAATTGCTGCGAATGAGAAAAAGATTAACAAACTTAAAACCGACAGGCGTGCGTACGAAAAAGCAGAACGCGAATTGATGGGGCAGTCTGCCAAATTACAATCGATGCTTACCAATAAAGGTTCAAATCAAAAACTTGTAAATTCTAATTTTGTAAGACCTATCGGCGGTAAAATATCATCACCGTTCGGCCCGAGAGTTCATCCGATATTCAAAAGTAAATCTTTCCATTCCGGTGTGGATATAGCAGGACCAAATGCAGGTAACATTATTGCATCAAACGATGGAACTGTGATATATTCAGGTTGGTATGGAGGTTATGGAAAAGTCGTTATAATTGATCACGGAGATGTTAACGGAAACCCTGTAACAACGCTGTATGCGCATATGTCCGCTATAAATGTTTCACAGGGGCAATCCGTTAAAAAAGGTCAGGTACTTGGTAAAGAAGGCTCAACCGGGTACAGTACAGGCCCCCATTGCCACTTTGAGGTCAGAGTTAACGGCAAACCGAATAATCCTACAAATTATGTCCAGTTCTAGGAGAAAACTTAGTTGAAAAAGATAATACTCATAGCATTAATAATATTTACGACCGTCATAACATCAAATTGCGTCTATGCGGCGCGGGCGCAGATGTTTGGTTCCTATGAATTAATGTCAAATTTTGATGATTGGGATGATACAGAAACGTCAGGATTTGGTTCAAGTCTTTTTGATGAATTGTTTAGAGGGGCTAAAAGAGATACCTATGTTCCTGATGAAGTTAAAAATGCTGATCCTACCGATCCGGTGTTTAGCGGCAGAGATGGTGTTCAATCTGTAATGTACAATTCGGTTCTCACTACTGATCCAAGACTTGCTCCTTATATTGGGGAGGAAGAGGGCAGCACAAAGCCGCGTTCTGTTATGCGCAGTACCCAAAATATGCCGCTATTTCAAAAAGCAAGAATTAAGCTTATGAATAAGATAAGGCGCAGTGAGGAGCAGTCTTATTTAAAGGATTTGGAAAATGAGAAAAAACAGTTGGCGGAATATGAAAAATCTCTTGATGAAGAATCTCAGGTTAACAATATATTCAACAAATATAAGAGATCTTCAAAACCAAAAGACATTGTAAATTTTAAAGATAAAGTTAAAGAAGTCGTAATAGAAGAAGAAATCCCTTCCGTAGAAGTTCAGGAAGAAAATACGGAAACTGAGGTTAAAAGAATTCCTCTCAAAGGTAAATTAAGAGAAGTTCGCGGTGAAAATATTATAGTTCTTGATGCAAAAAACATTTACTATATTGAGGCTGATGATGAAATTATTGCTGAAAATTCCGCAATTGTGAAATTTCCGCGCCAAAAAATTAACGTAACGGCTGACAAATTTGTATATTCAAATACAAATAATATCTTAAAAGCAATAGGCAATGTAAAAATAACAGGAAAAGGACATTGTATTTACAGTGATTATATTCAGGTAAATATTAATGAAGAAGAAATTTCTGTTGATAATATAATTGCTGATTTTAATACGGTTAAAATGGAAGCAAAAAATGCCATATCGCGTGATGATACTCTTTACCTATATAATGGCTATATACAGTCCAATACCGGTAAAACTCTTAATGTTAAATCAAGAAGAATTCGTGGTTTAAGGCCTGACGGTTTGATTCCGGTTGAGGAAGAGGATAAATATTATATCCAGAAGAATATATTTAAAGACAATTCTTCAAGATTGTTTTCGGAAAAGGTTATTATTGATGCAAAAGATGATCATGATGTAATCACTCTCAAAAAGTCAAAACTATATTACGGAAATAATAAAATTCTAAAATGGCCGTCATTGACGGCATATACCGATAAAGCCCACAGTGTATTTGAGGCAAGTTATCCTGAATTGGGCAGTATTTCTCATTTGGGTATGTTTTTAGGACCCGGTTTTGCGTTTGATATTCCGCACGCCGGTGTTATGAAGGTCATTCCGTTCTTGAATTACAGAAAGGGACATCTCGGTTTCGGTGGTGCAGTCAGGTACAGGAGTGCAAATAACTTTACCGAAGTCGCATACGGTTCGGTATCTGATATTATTGTTGCAAAAGGTTATCAATATCTTGATGATAATTTAACTTTCAGATACGGTATGAATTCATTTTTGCAGGAATGGTTTTTAGGACCAAGACGCCCTAAGTATGCTGCTGAATTATTGTACACAAACGGTTATACAATGCCTAATTCTCTCAAGCAGGGTTTGAATCTGACATACAGACATTTGGCTTCAGTTGGTTATTATCACAACTCGATGTATAATATGAATTTTGAAACGTTCAAAGGCAATAATTTCGGTACTATGAGAGGCCGTTATATGGCTGAAATCCGACAGGATTTATACAACTATATTAATCGTGAAAATCATTTTAGATTTAATCTGGGGGCTATGTTACAGGGTAGTGCCAGCATATACGGAAACGGTGCTACACAGTTTATCGGGCGCGCGGGTATAGATACAAGAACCCAGTACAAATATTGGGTTCAGAACGTTTCTTATTTCTTATCTGCGTACGATGACCATACTCCGATGCAAAGATTTGATGCATATAGATATGGTACTTCAAGTCTTTGGATAATGGAAGCGATTAGACTTTGTAAATTCCTCTCTGTTGCATGGTCCGGTATGTTAACATTGTCTAATGATGCTCCTAATAAAAAGATGATGCAGGAAAGTTCGTTTATGTTTATATTAGGCCCGGATGATTTGAAGCTAACTTTGGGCTATGATTACATAAGAAAGAGAACTTATATAACTTTCGGCTTAGCTCTTGACACGTCGAAAGCAAGACTTGAGTATGACGTTATGGAAATAAAAAATCCTGATAAATTTGGTGATGATTCTGAAAAAATAGAACAGATGGCTCCTGATTTCTGGTTGTTGCCGGAACCTAAAACTAAGGCACCTAGATACAGAAAAGCACAGGTAATTTCTATTGATGAAGATAACGACAGGGAACGGACAGACTAATGGATTACAGTGAAATTGTTAAAGAATTAATTGAATACGGCAAACTTGCAGGTATAAAAAATATGACACCAGGTATAACCGGAAATTTATCTGCCAGATATGGGGATAATGTCATAATAACAAAAACCTCAACGGCAAATGGCGATTTATCGGAAGATGATTTTGTTATAATTGATTATGCGGGAAATGTTGTGAGCGGAAACGGAAAACCGTCAAGTGAAAAATTTTTACATCTTGAATTTTACAAAATGCGCTCTGATATTAATTGTATTTTTCATGTTCATCCCGTTTATTTGTGCTCGCTGGCATCTTGCGGTTATGATTTGACGGAGCCTGTTATGCCGGAGAATATATTTTACTTTGGAGAGATTCCGCTTGCCGATTATGCTCTGCCGGGGTCTTTTGATTTGGTGGATAAGACAGCGAAATTTTTTGATAAGCACGATGTCGTTATGATGGCAAATCATGGTGTTATCGTAGGTGCTGACAATGTGAGAAATGCCTATATGAAACTTGAGCTGGCTGAAAGTTATGCTCAGATTATTTTCAATTGTAAACTGCTGGGCAATACAAAACTCTTGACAAACTGTCAGGTTGCAGAGATTATATCATTAAAGAACTAAGAGGCGATAAAATTATATGTCTATAACATTAGAAACGAAACAAGGATTGATAGCAGGAGACGGTACATTACCCATAGAAGTGGCAAAATGTGCAAAAAACAACGGATGTGAAGTGATTTGTATTTCGCTTGCAGATGATAATTTAAAGCAGTTGAAAAAGTACTGCAAAAAAGTTTATTCCTGCCATCCAGGTCAGGTTAATAAAATTGAAAAAATACTTGTTGATGAAGGTATAAAGCAGCTTACGTTTATCGGTAAAGTTCATAAAAGAGTTTTATTAAAGCTTAATAAATTTGATAAACGTGCACTTGAATTATTAAAACAGGCAGTCAGATTAAATGATGACGGTGTTATGATGATGATAATTAATGAAATGGAAAAAATCGGCATAACGGTACTTGATCAGACAATTTTTATAAAAAATCTGATGATACCTTCAGGAGTTTTGGGCAAAGTTAAACCGACTGAAGAACAGTTAAAAGACGTTGATTACGGATTTTGGATGGCAAAAGAAATGGGTAAAGTTGATGTCGGACAGTCTGTTGTTGTAAAAGACAAGATGATAATGGCTGTTGAAGCTATTGAAGGTACCGATGCCTGCATCAAGCGCGGTTGCAAACTTGCTAAGGACGGAGCTTGTGTAATAAAGGTTGCAAAACCTTCGCAGGATAAGAGATTTGATATTCCGGCAATCGGATTGAAAACTTTGAAAAAAATGCATAAATACAAAGCTTCTCTGATTGCGGTTGAGGCAAATGAAACAATAATTGTTAATCAGAAAAAAGTTATAGATTATGCTGATAAGCACGGAATAGTTATAATGGCGGTTTAATTAAATATGAAGAAGAGAGTTTTTATAATTACGGGTGAACACTCAGGTGATATTCATGCAAGCAGAGTTGCCGAAAATTTGTATAAAAATTACCCGGATATAGAAATAGAAGGAGTAGGTGCTGATGCACTTGAAAAAGCGGGTGTTAAACTGTTTTGCAACCATAATAAAATGGGTGCTGTCGGGTTAACGCTAAAGATAGTTGTTGACCATTTGCTTTTGGGAAGAAAGGTTTTTGATTATATAAAAAATGATTTTAAACCTGATTTGGTTTTGCTTGTAGATTACGGCGTATTTAATCTGAATATGGCAAAATTTTTGCATAATGCGGGTATAAAAACATTTTATTATATTCCGCCTCAGGTTTGGGCAAGTAGGAAGTGGCGTCTGAACACAATAAAAAAATACATAGATAAGGTGCTTTGCATATTTCCTTTTGAAAAAGAAATGTATGAAAAAGCGGGAATTGATGTTGAATATTGCGGTCATCCTTTAATAGCCGAACTTGGCGAACCCGCTGATAAAAAAGAGTTTTTTGAACGTCACGAATTGAATATGAACAGAGAATTGGTTTCAGTTTTTCCGGGTTCAAGACAGTTTGAACTGAAACAACTTATGAAAACTTTTATTGAGGCCGCAAAAGTTTTGAAAAAAAGACATCCTGATATTCAGTTTTGCATATCTCATGCGCCGAATTTACCGGATAAGGTTTTTGATAAATATCTGAAAAATTCGGAATTTAAGGTAATAAAAGGTGAAAATACAGAGCTGTTAAGTGTTTCTGATTCGCTTATTTTGGCGTCCGGAACTGTTGCATTAGAAGCGGCAATTTATAAAACACCTATGCTTATTGCCTACAGGGGCCCTTGGTTTTTCTATTTGGTATATCTTCTTGTAAGGTGTATCAAGCGTGTGTCCCTGCCAAACATAATTCTTGGTAAAGATGTGGTAAAGGAATTGGTTCAGCATAAACTTAAAGTAAAAAATATTGTTGGTGAAACCGAAAACCTTTTATATAACAAAGAGTACCGCAAAAAATATCTTGAAGAATTGAGCCTGGTAAAATCAAAATTATCCGATAAAAATTCAGGTGCTGAAGCGGCTAAAATAATTATTAAAAACTTGTAATATTTCTTATAAAAAATCTGGTAAATTGGCAAGTTTTGCCCAAAATATGTTTTTATAAATATATGATAGAACAGGTTAATAGTGTGAATTTTCGTGCGCATTCAAAGTACAAGGATGCACGTGAACCGTGGGACGGTTCATTTACCGTGCCTGAGAATATATTAGAGGGTTATAAGGAGAGATATGTATATGACGAACCTGTTAAAATCAGAAAAAAACAAAAGATAATTAAAATCGCAGGCGGTATTTTGTCAGGTCTGTTGCTAGCATTCGGTTGTATAAGCGGAATTTCAAAAGCAACATCTATCCGTTTTGATAAAATTAAGGAACATTTGATTAATAAGTCGGAAGAAGTTGCTATTTCATCCGGCATGGCTATTTTTTACAGAAAAATGGTAGCCTCAATGAGGCAAGTGGCCGAAAGAGCACGAGGCTTTAATAATTTTGTTTCGTTTAAAGATATTTGGTTTAAGCGCCGAATAACGGATAAGGTTCCGATATTAAAAAGGCTGTCAAGAAATATAACAAAAGTATTTGATAAAGTAGGCTTGGGTGTTGTTAAAAAAGGCTATGCAAAGTCAGTAAAGAAATTCGGTAAACTTAATCGCCTATATACAAATATGGAAAGTGAACTGTTAAAAGACGGCGATAAAATCGTGGTAATTAACGGCGTTTCCAAAACAAAAGCCGAATGGGCGGAATATCTTGCAAAAAGACGCGGTGATCTTATGCATATTTTGGAAACAAATTTTTCAGAAACAGGTATCAATAGGCGTAATCACCGTCTCAAAGGGTTTATGTCCGAACTTGGCAATAATGTGTGGGATGCAAGTTTCGGTACAAAAGGTAAAATGAGAGAAAAAGATACTTATTTTACATTTTGGGCTGATAAATTTTTGGCAAAAAACAAATTAAAATACGCAAATGAAATAAACAGAGTAAGAAGTGAAATTGCGTTCAGCAGAATTGATAAAGCAAAAATGTGTGAAGAAATTTTGGCCAGCGGTAAAAAATTTCTTCATCCGCAGGATGTTGCGTCTGAAAAAATGGTTCGGGAAATCAATAAACTTTTATCGGAATATCAAACTGCAGCAAAGAAAAATCCTGAAAAAGCCGGTAAATTGATTAAGGAAATTTCTGTAAAACTTGGAGAGTACGGTAAAATAATTGAACATGGGAAAGATACTTTCGGCTATGACGAAAATATTTTGACGACATTAATGGAACAAACTAAACAAATACAGGGAATAATTTCATCTTCAAAACACGGCTGTGTTGATGAGATAAATGAGATTTATAAAGCCTTACTTGAAGATAAAGAATACAGACATGTTAAAAATGCGTCTGTAAATGCTGTTAATTCACTTGATTCTGCAATAAAAGTAGAAAGTAACGATTACTTTGATAAATTGCGTGACTGGACACTTGGCGCGGCACCGACAGACGTTATCGGGGTTCTGAGCAGTTTTGCGACAATGGGTGTGGCTTTAGCACTTACCAGTGATAAGGAAAAAAGAAAATCCGTTATATTAAAAGCCGGCATACCGGCGCTTGGCGGTATGGGAGTAATGATGTTTATGACTGCACGTTTAACATCAGGCTTTAAAGGCTTGGCAGCAGGTTTGGCATCATCCTTTGTTCTTAATTATATAGGCGCAATTATAGATGATAAGCGGAAACAAATTGCTCTTGCAAAAGCAAATGAAACTCCGGTGCCTGAGGAACCGGAACCTGCGGAAGAAATTATATTATCCCCTGAGCAATCATAGCATCTGCAACTTTTGAAAATGCTGCAATATTTGCACCGGCAAGATAATTTTTGCCCAAATTGTATTTTTCGGCGGTATGTTTGCAGGTAGCAAATATATTTGTCATTATTCTGTCAAGTTTTTCATCAACTTCTTCAAATGTCCAAGGGCATCTCATAGAGTTTTGGCTCATTTCCAGTGCTGATGTTGCAACGCCGCCCGCATTTGCAGCTTTTGCAGGCGCAAAAAGTATACCGTTTTCAAGGAAATATTTTATACCCTCAATTGTTGTCGGCATGTTTGCACCCTCTCCGATTGCTTTTACACCGTTTGAAACCAGTAATTTTGCGGTTTCAAGGTTGATGTCATTTTGCGTTGCACAAGGGAGTGCAATATCTGTTTTAATTGTGTAAACGGCAGGAATTTCTCCTTTTACGTTTTCCATATATACGGCATTTGGATATTTTTTCAGATATTCTTTTATTCTCAGTCTTTCAACTTCTTTTATGCGTTTGATTTCCGCTAAATCAATACCGTCTTTATCCCAAATGCAGCCATTGGAATCTGACATTGCAACGACTTTTGCACCGTATTCAAGTGTTTTTTGAGCGGCATAAATAGCCACATTACCGGAGCCAGAAATCGTTACGGTTTTGCCTTCAAGAGTCATATTGTTGGCCTTTAGCATTTCACGCATAAAGTAAATGAGTCCAAAGCCTGTTGCCTCTTTTCTTGCCAGAGAACCGCCGTAAGAAAGTCCTTTGCCTGTCAAAACACCGGCTTCATAAAGATTTTTAATTTTTCTGTATTGTCCGAAAAGATAGCCGATTTCTCTTGCACCGACACCGATATCGCCTGCCGGAACGTCTAAATCCGCGCCGATATGACGCTGAAGCTCATTCATAAAACTTTGGCAAAAACGCATAATTTCGTTGTCGGATTTCCCTTTCGGGTTAAAGTCCGAGCCTCCTTTGCCGCCGCCTATCGGTAATCCGGTAAGAGCATTTTTGAAAGTTTGCTCAAATGCCAAAAACTTCATTATGCTTAAATTTACACTCTCGTGAAATCTTAAACCGCCTTTATAAGGTCCGATACTTCCGTTAAACTGCACTCTGTAACCTTTATTTACCTGAACTTTACCGTTATCATCAACCCATGGCACTCTGAACATAATAACTCTTTCAGGTTCAACCAGACGCTCCAGAAGCCCGTTTTTTTCGAAATCCGGGTTGTTATCTATGACTTTTTCCAAAGTTTCCAAAACTTCGTGAACCGACTGTATAAATTCTTTTTCGTTACTATTCCTGTTCTCAACATCTTCAATTACATTTTTTATGTAGCTATTCATAATTCTCTCCTTGTGTACAAAAAAATTCTAAAACCAAAGTGTTTTAAGAACAACAAAAAACTTAATAATATTAAGTTTTTTAAAATTTGTGTTAAAATAAATTTTATGGAAAGAAGTGATTTTATTAATGCAAAACGTATTGTAATTAAGGTCGGGACAAACGTTTTAAGAGGGGATGACGGGCAGATTGCACTGCCAAGAATTTATTCGTTTATTGAAGACATATCTCAGCTTGTTAAAGCTGGTAAAGAAGTTATTTTTATAACGTCAGGTGCTGTTGGGTTTGGCAAAAAAAGATTAAATCTTGAAAGTACAGCAGGAATGGCACTGAAACAGGCATGTGCCGCCATAGGTCAGAGTAAGTTGATGTCGGTTTACGAAAGCGGATTTGATGAATATGGAATTATTGCCGCACAGATTCTTTTGACGGAAGATGATTTTTCTATCCGCAGCCGTTATTTGAGTCTGAGAATTACCCTTAACAAACTTCTTGAAATGAAGGCAATACCGATTATTAACCAGAACGATACGGTTTCTACAATAGAACTTCTTGAAACAACAAATGAAAAGAAAGAAATTGCATGTTTTTCTGATAATGACAAGCTTTCAGCGCTTGTTGCAAGTGAACTTGATGCAGATTTACTTATAATTTTATCTGATATTGAGGGGCTTTACGACAGTAATCCTAAACTTAATCAGAGTGCAAAATTAATCAGGGAAGTTGATGAGGTAACTGATGATGTTTTAGCGCTTGCAAGCGGTGTTTCAGACGGCGGCAGAGGCGGAATGAGGACAAAACTAGAGGCTGCTAAACTTGTAAACCGTTTTGGCGGAAAAGTTTTGATTGCAAACGGCAAAATTCCGTTCGTTATTAATAAAATTTTCTCAGGCGAAGAAATCGGAACAATGTTTTTACCGTCAAAAGAGATGCTTTCAGGCAGAAAACGCTGGATAGGCTATGCCACAAATATTATCGGTAAAATTGTAGTTAATTCCGGTGCCAAAGAGGCTTTATTGCAGGGCAAAAGCCTTTTGCCGATAGGTGTTGTCGGTGTTGTTGAAGATTTCAAAAAGGGTGATGTAATTTCTATTATTGATGAAGAAAATAAAGAAATTGCACGTGGAATTGTCAATTATGACAGTATTTCCTGCCGTAAACTTGTCGGATGTCATTCGGATAATATTGCGGAAGTTCTTGGTTTCAAAAACTATGATGAAATTATTGTAAGGGATAATATTACGCTTTTATAGGAGTAAAATGGATTTTCTAGAAATTGCTAAAGGAGCAAAAACGGCATTTGACAATATTTCAGACATTACTGTTGTTCGGAAAAATCAGGCGCTGGAAAAAATTGCCGAATATTTAAAAACTAATTCGGGCTTAATTTTTGAGGCTAACAAAAAAGATTTAGCGGAAGCACAGAAACTTGTTGAAATAGGCGAGCTCAACGGCGCTACTTTTAATCGCCTGAAACTTGATGAAAACAAAATGCGCGATATGATTCAGGGAGTTGTTGATATTTCTGAACTTCCAGATCCGTCTGGGAAAACTTTATTCAAACGTGAACTGGATAACGGTTTGATTCTGGAAAAAGTATCCTGTCCGATAGGAGTCTTGGGGATAATTTTTGAGGCAAGACCTGATGTAATTTCCCAAATATGTTCGCTTGCGATTAAATCAGGTAATGTTGTAATTCTTAAAGGCGGAAAAGAAGCAGTGAACACAAATAAGGCGATTTTTGAAATTATAACGAAAGCGCTTGGCGAAGTCGGTTATCCTAAAAACGTGGTTCAGCAGGTATTTACCCGGGATGATGTTGCTGAAATGCTCAAATGTGATAAATATATTAACCTTATAATTCCGCGCGGAGGAAATAAGTTAGTTAAATTTATAAAAGAAAATACAAAAATTCCTGTATTGGGGCACGCTGACGGTATTTGTCATATTTTTGTTGATGAAAGCGCTGATTTAGAGAAATCAGCCGGGGTTATAATTGATGCTAAAACACAATATCCGAGTGCATGTAACTCTGTTGAAACAGTATTAATACACAAAAATTTTGCTTCTAAAAAAGAACTTTTGGAAAAACTCGAAAATGCGGGCATAAAAATTATTAAAGAGCCGGAAACTTGGTCTTTTGAATATGGTGATAAAATTTTATCCTGTAAAGTTGTTGAAAATATTGATGAAGCAATAGAACATATAAACACATATGGTTCCGGGCATACTGATTGTATAATGACCGAAAGTATTGAAAATGCGGAACTATTTTTGAATAAAGTTGACAGTGCGGGTGTTTATCACAATGTATCAACAAGGTTTGCCGACGGTTTCAGATACGGTTTCGGGGCAGAAGTCGGTATTTCAACAAATAAAACACATGCACGTGGGCCTGTAGGTTTGGAAGGGCTTGTTATTTACAAATATAAACTTCGCGGTAACGGTCAGGTTGTTGCGGATTACGTCAGCGGTAACAAAAAATTTACTCATAAGGAGTTGTAGATGAAAATAGGTGTTATAGGGCTTGGCTTAATAGGCGGTTCAATTTTTAAAAATCTGAAAGAACAGGGTTTTGATGTTATAGGTATTTCAAAATCTCAAAGCGGTGAAAATATCACATCTGACTGGAACGATTTGAAATCCTGTAATGTTGTTTTTGTCTGTACACCTATGAATAAATGTCTTGCCGCCCTTGATAAATTAGAAGAAATTTTACCCGCTGAAACAGTTGTAACCGATGTTTGCAGTCTTAAAAATTTTGTCTGCAAAAAGGCGCGCTCTTATAAATTTATTCCCTCTCATCCGATGGCCGGAACTGAGAAGAAAGGGTTTGAAAATTCGTTTCCTGAAATGTTTAGTGGTGCAATATGGGTTTTAACGCCTGTTTTTGGTGATGACGGAATGGATATTTTAACTGACTTAATTACAAAAATGGGTGCACAAACTCTGGTTACCACGCCTGACAGGCATGATGAGGCGGCAGCTTTGATTTCTCATATGCCTATGATTATTGCGCAGGCATTATTTCTGGCCGCGAGTGACAACGAACTGGCTCTGAAAATGGCATCAAGCGGTTTCCGTGATATGACAAGGCTTGCTCTTTCAAATGAGGAAATGGCACTTGATATGTTTAATATGAATTCCCAAAATATTGAGACCGCTATTTTAAAATTGTATAAATCTGTCGGCGAACTGACTCATGGAGATTATAAAAATATGATTTGCAGTATAAAAGAGCAGCGGGAAAAGATGTTTTAAGGAAATGTTAACTTTTGTAACAAAATAACTGTTTCGTGAATTTGACCTTTAAAAAAATACTTTATTTATATGTAAGTATAAGAGAGGTTTTAGAGAGATGAGCACGATTACAAGAATTAATGAGGTTGACAGAGAAACTCAAAAAGGTTTTGCAACAGGCGGCCAGACATCAGTTGAAACCGCAGGTCCTTTAGCTTGTTTACCGGAAGCAATTTTTATGAGTGACGATGCATACGATGAATTTTCAGCATCTAATCCTTTTGCTCACGGTTACGTGGATTATTCAAATTATGCTCAGGCTCCTAAAGCAGGAAATAGCGAAACAACATATTCTGTAGCAATGGCAAATATGCTTTCTATGGGAAGCGGATTTGAAGGCGGAGATGTTTGCGGTGATTTCTCCGGCGGATTTGACGGCGGATTTGCGGGCGGCGACTGTGGTTGCTCTTGCGGAGGCGGTGACAGTTTTTCAGCATCCTGCTAATAAAAAGATTTTAAAATAAAGAGAAAGAAAAAGAAGAAAAAGCGAAATCTGAAAATGATTTCGTTTTTTTATTTGCTTATAAGTTTAGAATATTTGTTATACAACACTTTGTCTTTACTTTTTTGTGCTATCCAGCACAGGTTTTTATATGTGAGTTGTTTTAATTCGACATTTTGAGTACTGTTCAGTGCCATTTCAAAAAGTCTTGTTGCCTCAGAATAATTGTTATGATTACCTAACTCAACCCCCATGTTTATAAGAAGTGCCGCAGCCGTATCATTATTGCCGTAACTAAGTGCTTTTTTAAGGCATTTTTCTGCGGACGGATATTTTTTAAGTTCTATATATAACTGTGAAACTTCGCACAAAATTGCCACTGCAGTGTTTTTATCATCAATCATTTTCAGAGAATCGGAATATGCGGCAATTGCATTGTTGTAATCTTGTTTATCTTTGTACGCACGCGCAAGTTCTATATACAGACCGTATTGATTCGGTGTAAGTCTTATATTTTGTTTTAATTGCTGTATCTGAAAATCCGCTCTGACGTAGCTGTTTCCGTAGAAATCATCAGTCGTTATAAGCTTTTTCTTTTGTTCAGCGGTTAGAGGAACATCCGTAATATCAGGGATTATTGAGTAAATTGCTCTCAGAGTTGTCATATCTGCTTTTGAAATCTTCATTCTGCCCATATTTGTTGCAACCGGGTACATTAAATCACTTTTGTTCGTACTGTGTCCTCTTAATCCTAATCCGTGCCCGATTTCGTGGAGCGCACAGCTGTAGAAAAAGTCTTTTGGCCAAGGCTGTCCGTTGCATGCGTATGCGGAAAAATTAACTATTGATTGATCAATACGGTTGTTTTTATAAGTAAAATACTGATATGCCGCCATTCCTGCGCCGTTGCCATCGCAGCCTCTGTTTTTGAGGTCTGATTTAAAATTGCAGACAAAATTTGCAGTACTTAGGTTATCTGTGTATGTGAAACGCATAAAACCGTTAGTTTCTTTTTCCCAGGTTGAAAACGCGTTATATACTTCATTCACATAGTCTTTTGGTGTTCCGCTGTCTGTTGCCATATAAACTTTTAAAGGAAAACTTCCAGGATTCCATCTTTCAAGTTTTCCGGCGGATAGTACCGCATCAAGATAATTTTCGCCGATAAGATTTTTTACCGCACGTCTGTTTGAGCGCAGTTTTTCGGTCGGGGCAATATCATGAGCAGGTTCTGTTTTTGCTTCATTTTGAATAAAAGGAACGGTTATCTTCTGATTAGATTTTGCATTATCTTCATTCGTACTTGTATAATCGCTTTCTGTCTGCGGAGCATATTCCATTGACGGAATAATTTTTGACATAATGTATTTCATTCTTAAATTTCCGTCAGGCAAAAGATAAACTCCTGCTACTGAAATCATCAATATCAACAATATTCGGGCTATTATGTTTGCCAAATTTTTCATATTATAATAATATGTGTATTGTTTAAATTACTCAAATATGTAAAGAGGGCGAAATATATGAAAATATATGACAATATTCTTGAACTTATCGGCAAAACCCCGCTTTTGGAACTGAAAAAAATTAATGAGGGCGGTTTCGGACGCGTTTTTGTAAAACTTGAAAGCAAAAATCCGGGAGGTTCGGTTAAAGACAGACCTGCGTTAAGGATGATAGAAGACGCTGAAAAGGTCGGTAAAATTAACAAAGATACTATCATAATTGAGCCTACAAGCGGTAATACAGGGATAGGCCTTGCGCTTGTATGTGCGGTTAAAGGTTATAAACTTGTTCTTGTGATGCCCGAAAGTATGTCTGTAGAAAGACGAAAAATTTTAAAAGCTTATGGCGCAGAACTTGTTTTAACGCCCGCCGCTGAAGGAATGAAAGGTTCTGTTGAAAGAGCGGAAACACTTTTAAAGGAAAATGAAAATTCAATAATAATAGGACAATTTTATAACCCGTCTAATCCTTTGGCGCACGAACTAACTACCGCAAAAGAAATAATTGATGATTTAGATGAAGTTCCCGATGTTTTTGTTGCTTCGTTTGGTACCGGCGGAACTGTTTCGGGATGTGCAAAAGTTTTCAGAGCTGAAAAAAAATATGTAAAAATTTATGCAGTAGAACCTGAAAGTTCGCCGCTTGTGTCAAAAGGTCAGGCAGGTGCGCATAAAATACAAGGTATCGGTGCAAATTTTGTACCAGAAAATTTTAAAAGAGAATTGGTTGATGAGGTTTTGACATGCAGTAATGAGCTTGCCTTTGAAACATCAAGAAATTTGGCTAAAAAAGAAGGAATTTTATGCGGAATTTCAGCAGGGGCAAATGTTGCTAAAGCGCTCGAACTTGCTAAACTTCCTGAAAATAAGGATAAAAAAATCGTTACCATTATTTGTGATACCGGTGAAAGATACCTGTCTGGAGAACTTTTTGAGTAATGACTGAACGCAAAAAAGAAATTATATCCGCAATGTTTGACAAACTTGCGGCGGATTATGACAGAAACAACAATATAATTTCACTTTTTACCCATAAAATCATTAAGTATCTTGTAATTGCTTCTGTCGGGAAATTACCGCAGAATCCTAAAATTCTTGATTTGTGTACGGGTACGGGCGACATTGCCGTCATGTTGAAAAACAGATACAAATCGGCAAATGTTGTCGGGGTTGATTTTTCAAAAGAAATGCTGAATATTGCACGTAAAAAACATTCCCAAATTGATTTTATCTGTGCGGATTGTTTGAATCTGCCGTTTAAAGACGATACCTTTGACCTTGCAACGATAAGTTTTGGTTTAAGAAATACCGAAAATTATGAAAAAGCGGTCATTGAGATAAATCGGGTACTAAAAAGCGGAGGAATTTTCGTTCATCTTGATTTTGATAAAAAATCAAAATTAGCTGATTATGTTTTTGAAAAAATCGTAAAATCCTTTAAAAATGAAAACTATGAGTATCTGTTAAAATCAAAAGAAGAATTCCCCGATAGCGCTCAACTAATAAAACTCATTGAACAAAACGGGTTTAAGCACTTAAAAACCAATAACTACCTTTTGGGAATAATATCGGCGCAATACTTTACGAAATAATTTTATTGTTATCGTCAACTATAACAATTTTCGGTTTATGATTAAGCATTTCGGTTTCATTAAGGGTAACATAAGTTACGATTATAACTTTGTCCCCTTTTTGAACTTTTCTTGCTGCTGCACCGTTTAAGCAAATGACACCTGAATTTGGGGCGCCTTTAATGATATATGTTTGAAATCTTTCGCCGTTATTTACATCCAAAATCTCTACTTTTTGCCATTCTTTCATTCCTGCGGCATTTATAAGAGCTTCATCAATAGTAATTGAGCCGACATATTCTAAATTGGCATCGGTCACTGTTGCTCTATGGATTTTGGAATCTAAAAATTCACGTAGCATAATATCCTCACTCCGACTAATTTATAACAAAAAAATTGTCATGTCAAAGTTAGGAATAATTTACTCTTCAATAATTTTCTTTTTTTCAATAAAGAAACGGTTTAACATTGCCTTTTTTGTTCTTCCCGTAAAATCTTCATTAATATTTTCAACAAGCTTCTCTTCTTCGGCATTTATTTTTAAATTATCTTTCATTGTTTCAATTTCTTTTGCCGAAATAGTCAGATAATCGGCTTTATTAACCTCGCCTTTCCCGTTGGCTCCCAATGCAATTTTTAACTGCTGCATTTCATACTGACGTAATTTGGCTTTGTCGGCAGTTTTGTTACCCGTCGGTTGAATACCGATGGCAAGAAGCTTTTCAATGATTTTTTTGTATTCTTCATCTATTGAATTACTCAGGCAAATGTGACATGTTGGTTTTTGAACAAAAGAAATTTTCATACTGATTTTATCGGTATTTTTGATGCAGAACTTTAGGATTGTAAATTATTATTAAAATGTTCAAACTGCTATATTTATTTGACATCTCAGAACTACTTTGATATAAATATTACAGGGAAATTTTTGATTTTCAAGGAGAGTTTTGATGACAAAGAAACGCATTGTTATTATTGCGATAATTGTAGTTGCATTTTTGTTGTGTGCCTTTGGGGTATATAAGTTTATCAAGATGAAATCTGCGGCTAAACGCGCAGGTAACGCACCGCAGGTTATAATAGAGCCGGTGCAGGAAGAGGAAATAACCTGGACATTTGACGCTCCGGGCAGAATTGTTTCCAAATATCAGGTTAATGTTCTTGCCCGTATCAATGGCTATTTACAGAAAAGCTATTTTAAAGAGGGCGATTTTGTAAAAACCGGGCAAGTGCTTTTTCAGATAGAGCCTGAAGAATTTTCAAATGCGGCTGATGTTGCAAAAGCAAATGTTCAAAATATTCAGGCACGTTTAACATATGCTCAAAATCAATTAAAAAGGGCGGAAGAACTGGTTAAAAACGACTATATTTCCAAATCTCAATATGAAGCAATGCTGGCAGAAAGAGATTCCCTTATGGCTCAGCTTGCATCTGCGAAGGCAACAAATTCCGATACCCGCAGAAATCTCAGTTATACAGAAGTAAAATCTCCGGTTGACGGCAGAGTGGGATTGATTACTGTTACCTTGGGAAACTACGTTACACCGTCATCAGGGCCGCTTACGACTATTAACAGTATGAATCCGATTTACGTAACTTTCCCTATGGGAACGGCAGATTTTGCAACGCTTATGATGACAGATAAGGGTAATGAACAAAACAGAAAAGTTGAATTGTATTTTGGAAACGGTGTTAAGTATGAGTTAGACGGAGTTCAGGATTTTCACGATAACAAAGTTGATGAAACAACAGGTACGGTAACTATGAGAGCGACTTTTGAAAATCCCAGAAACATTCTTCTTCATGGGGAATTTGTTAACGTAAAACTTTATTCAAATAATAAAATTAAAGTGCCGGTTGTTTCTCAGGTTGCAGTTCAGGAAAATCAAGCCGGTAAATATGTTTATACGGTGAATGATGATAATGTTGCAGCATTGACATATATAAAAACAGGTGAGCAGACTGGCGATAACTGGATTATAAAAGAGGGTTTAAAAGCAGGCGACAGGGTGATTACGGATGGCTTTATGAAAGTCGTTCCGGGAAGTAAAGTTAAAGAAATTACGCCTGAAGAAAAGGCTCATATGACGGAAACTTCCGAAACAAGAGAAAATAAAAGAGGGGAGAAATAGTGTCTGAAAAACAAGGGAATCTATTTATCCGAAGACCAAAATTAGCAATAGTAATATCATTAGTAATAATGCTTGCGGGCTTTTTAGCAGTAAATCTTCTTCCTTTGGAAGAATATCCTTCAATTACACCTCCTCAGGTTGTTGTATCGGCACATTATGCGGGTGCAAGTTCTGATGTTGTAGAGGCGACCGTTGCGGCTCCTATAGAAGCGCAATTAAACGGTGTTGAGGGCATGATTTATATGAATTCGACTTCCAAAAACGGAAGTTATCAGCTTAATATATATTTTGAGGTCGGTTCTGATCCTGATATGGCTGTCGTAAACGTTCAAAACCAGCTTCAACTTGTTACACCGAGGTTACCGGAAGATGTTAAGAGATATGGTTTAACAGTAAAAAAATCAACCGGCGGGCCGGGTTTTATGATGATTTCGGTCAACTCTCCTACCGGCACCTATGATAATCTTTATATAGCAAACTATGCATCAATTTATTTGAAAGATGAACTTGCAAGAATTTATGGTGTAGGTCAAATTAATGTATTTGGTTCAGCTGATTATGCTATGAGAATTTGGCTTGATGCGAACAAAATGGCTAATTTGGGTGTTACGGTAGAAGATATTACAAAAGCTGTTGTAGAACAAAATACACAAGTTCCGGCAGGTGATTTGGGTGATGAACCAATGGTGACTCCTCAGCTTATAAAACTCACACTCAGGACAAAAGGCAGACTTTCTACAACAGATGAATTTGAAGATATAATTATAAAAGCAAAAGCAGATGGTTCAAATGTGCGCTTAAGAGATGTTGCCAGTGTTGAACTGGGTGCTGAAAGTTACTCTTATTTTTCGAGAATTAACGGATTAAATTCTGCCGTTATTGTAATTAACAAATTGCCTGAGGCAAATGCTATTGAACTTGCCAAAAAGATTAAGAAAAGAATGGCAGAATTAAGTAAGTCATTACCGCAGGGTATAGAATACCATATTCAATATGATGATACAGAGTTTGTACAGGAATCTATTAATGAAGTTATAAGTGCAATTGGGTTAGCAATTTTGCTCGTTGGTCTGGTTACTTATTTGTTCTTAAAGAGTAAAAGATCTGCATTAATACCATTTTGTGCAATTCCGGTATCTTTGATAGGTGTATTTATTTTTATGAGTATGTTTGGATTTTCGATAAATATGCTCATACTTTTCGGACTTGTGTTGGCTGTAGGACTTGTTGTTGATGATGCTATAGTTGTTCTTGAAAATACTCAACGGCATATTCAGGATGGAAAATCGCCAAAAGAAGCGACAGAAATTACCATGCAGGAAGTTTTTGGCGCCGTTGTTGCAACGTCACTTGTTTTGATGGCGGTATTTGTCCCTGTTTCGTTTATGACCGGTATTACTGGACAAATGTTTAGGCAGTTTGCTTTATGTATTGCAAGTTCAGTTGGTTTATCTACTATTGCGGCATTAACCCTCGCACCTGCTATGTGTGCAATGATACTGGATAGTAATACGGAAAAAGCTGATTTTGTATTTATTGATAAATTTAATATCTGGTTTGATAAAGTCAGGGAAAAATATCTAAATATTACTAAGAAATTTTTATCTTCTGCCAAACTGACTTTTACGGTATACGGTACTATTTTGGTTTTGATTTTTATTTTATTTTCAATATTACCGACCGGTTTTATTCCTACGGAAGATAAAGGAACAATATTTACTCAAATACAGCTTCCTGAAGGTTCTTCTGCTTCCAGAACAGATGAAGTTGCAGATTTAATTGATAAGAAAATAAGAGAAATTGATGGAGTCGATAGCACAATTGTTCTTGTTGGTATGAATGGTGAAAATACGGCATTCATCATAACCGAGCTCAAAGATTTCAAGTACAGAAAGAAAAAAGAACTTTCAATGAATAGTATTCTCGGCAAAATAAATGCGATGTTCGCTAACTATCCGTCTGCAATAATTGCATCTTTTCCGCCTCCTGCAATTTCTGGCTTAAGTTTCTTTGGCGGGTTAGAATTTCAAATACTTGATAAAGGAGAAAGGACTCCGCAGGAACTGTATGATGAGACAATGAAATTCATAGCTGCGGCATCAAAAGAACCGGAATATTCTACGGTATACACATCATTTACTGCAAATTTGCCGCAAATGATGATGATTGTTGATGAGGATAAAGCGCTTTCACAAGGTGTTTCAATATCTTCTGTTTATGCTGCATTATCAGGATATTTTGGTAATTATTACATAAATGACTTTAATAAATTTGGCCGAGTATATAGGGTTTATTTGCAAGCTGATTCAGAATTTAGAGAAAATCCATCTGATATAAACAAAGTCTTCATAAGAAATAACAAAGGAAAAATGTTACCGTTAAATTCGGTTATAAAATCTGAAAGTGTAACCGGTCCTTATAGTATTTCAAGGTTTAACATGTATTCTGCCGTAACGGTTAATGCAAGTCTTAAGGGCGGTAAGAGTTCCGGGGCTGCGATGGAAAAATTTGAGCAGCTTGCCAATAAAATTTTGCCTGAGGATATAGGTTATGCTTGGTCAGGAACGTCTTTGCAGGAGAAAAAATCGAGCGGACAAATCGGCGGGATACTTGCGATGTCACTGTTGTTTGTTTATTTGTTCCTTGTAGGTTTGTATGAAAGCTGGATGCTGCCGGTTGCCGTACTATTGATATCGCCTGTTGCAATGGTAGGCGCACTGGCATTACTTTCAATACAGTCGATTTTTGGCGGTGCGCTTGATATTTACGCCCAAATAGGTCTTGTAATGTTAATCGGTTTAAGTACAAAACAGGCTATCTTGATTATTGAGTTTGCAAAAGATGCCCATGAAAAAGATGGTATGCCTGTTAGAGAAGCAGCATTGAAAGCAGCATTTCTGCGTTTCAGAGCCGTCATGATGACAAATATTGCTTTCTTATTAGGGCTTTTACCGCTGGTATTTGCAAGAGGTGCAGGCGCGACAAGCAGACATTCGGTTGGTATGACTGTATTTGGCGGTATGTTAGCTGTTGCGTTTATAGGAACGTTTTTGGTACCTGCTTTTTATGTCATAATTGAAGAATTTAAAATCAAAATGAAAGAAAAAATAAAGGGATGTGCCGCAAAATGAAAAAAGAACTGAGTCTTATATTAATAGTTGTACTTATGGCATTAACGGTACATGCTTCTGAAGTTCCGTGGAATAACGAAATTGATGAAACCGAATATCCTGCCGCCGAGGATATTTTGCCGTACGACTATGTTGAAACAAATGATGACGGCACAATGATTTTGGAAACCGGCATTGAAAAAAATATAAATTTAACTCTTGCAAATTGTATTGAACTGGCGTTGGGTAACAATCCTGAGATAAATATTGCGTTCCATGATACTTTGGCATCGGATACCAGAATTCGTCAGGCGTGGTCAAATTATTTTCCTCAATTCAGTTGGCAGTCAGGTTATACCAAAATAAAACAGCTTCAATTATCGGATGCTTTAGGTACAAATTTAACATATAACTATTGGGCTTTAGGCCAAATTACGCTTCAGCAGATGCTTTATGATTTTGGAGTTACACAAAATCAGGCCACTATTGCAAGATTAAACTATGAAAATTCAAAACAAACTCTTGCATCGGTGATTAATGATGTAATTTATCAGACGAAAGATGCTTACTACAATCTTTTATATTCTTATCAGCAGCGTGCTGTTGCTCTTGATACCGTTAAAAAATTCGAATTATTCTATAATCAGGCACGTGCTTTTTATGAAATCGGTTTAAACCCAAAAGTTGATGTAACGATAGCGGAGGCAAATCTTTCGGATGCAAAACTTAAATTAATAAGTGCTCAAAACTCCGTAAAACTTGCGGTTGCAAGGCTGAATAATGTTATGGGTATTCCTTATATGGATAGTTATGAGCCTAAAGACAATTTAATGTTTCCGAAATTTGATTTGAATTTTGAAGACTTAATAGATATTGCGCGTGGTGCGAGACCGGAACTTAAACAGGCTGAAATTCAGGTAGAAACAGCGAAACAGAACCTGAAACTCATGAAGAAATCATTTTTCCCGTCAATTACGATTGAAGGTCAGTATGTCCGTGGCGGTCGGCATCCAAATTCCAACGATGGTTATAATTACGGAGCGTATCTGACATTCCCGACTATAAACGGTATGCTCATTAAAAACGAAATAAAGGAAGCTCGTTATTTATATGATAAGCAGCTTGCATTTGCAAAAAAACTGCAAAACGATATTTATCTTGAAATTCAAAATGCATATTTAAGACTGGAAGAAAAGAAAAATTCCGTTCCGGTTGCGCTTTTGCAGGTTAAACAGACAAAAGAAAACTACGAACTTTCCTACGGCAGATATAAAGTCGGTGAGGCAAGTCCGATAGAATTAAAAGATGCTCAAAACCTTTATCAAACGGCGCAGTTAAACTACTATGATGCACTGTATCAATATAATGCCGCCAGAGCCGAAGTAGAGCGTGCTATCGGGAAAAATATTAATCCCGATGAAGATGACATTGTCAATTTCAGCGAATAAATTTATACCGTTGTCGATAAAGACGGTGCAATGGCGATGAATTGTCTTACCAAGTCGCTATCCCAGTGAGTACCGGCACCTTCTTTCAAAATTGCGCAGGCTTTTTCCGCTGACATTCCTTTTCTGTATGGTCTGTCACTTATGAGAGCGTGGAATGCATCTGCAACGGAAATTATACGTGCCTCAAAAGGTATCTCATCACCTTTTAAGCCCATGGGATATCCTGTTCCGTCAATTTTTTCGTGGTGATATTTAACCATAGGTATTAAATCTCTTAAACCTTGGTTTGGAGCAAGCACTTTATCAGCGCCTATTGTAGGGTGCTGTTTCATTATTTCCCATTCTTCAGGAGAAAGTTTTTCTGTCTTTCTCAATACGTTTTCAGGAATACCGATTTTTCCGACATCGTGCAGTAAAGCGCCAAGAGTAATTCTTTGTACTTCTTCTTCAGGCAGGTTGACGGCTCTCGCAAGAGCTTCGGAGTACCTTGCAACGGATGTTGAGTGACCTTTTGTATAGGTATCTTTTGCATCTATTGCACCGGTCAGTGAAGTTACCATCTCTATTAAACTGTTTGTAGATTTTAATTGTTCACTGTTGAATTTGTGAACTAATTCATCCTCATAATTTATTCCTAATTGTGCATGGCGTTTTGCAAGTACGGTAGCAAAAGAACTCAGAGCATCGTCATCCCAGAAGTCGTAGTCTGACGAACTTATGATGGCTGACATACCCTCTTTGTAACCTTTAGCTTGAGAGATATACATAGCTTGTTCCGCTAAAATCAGTAATTTTTCCTGATTTTCAGAACAGTCAGGATATGTTGAAATACCGACAGAAACTTTAACAGGGCCGACATCATCTACAAAGCAGCAAGACAGACAGTAGGTAATATATTCTGCAATGTATTTTGCATTGTCGGTATCTGTTTCAGGCAGTATGAGAGCAATTTCATCACCGCCGTAACGTCCTGCGATATCCGTACTTCTTGAATTTTGTTTGATTTTTTCTGCCAAAAGTTTGATAACTTCATCCCCTTTTGCGTGAGATAATTCTCTGTTGATTTTGGAGATATTGTTTATATCAAACATTATGACGGATAATTTTGTTTTGTTTTCTTTTGCTTTTTTCAGTTCTGCAGAAAGAACTTCCTGTATGCCTCTGTGTGTATAAAGTCCTGTCAAAGTATCGGTATTTGCATACTTATTAGCGCTTTCTCTCAAAGCAAAATTGTGAATGAAAAGTCCGCAGTAATTTGCAATAAAACCAAAGAGCTCTTTGTTTTCCTGAAGATTATTACGGTTCAGAACCATTACGCCAAGACATTTGTCAATTGACATCAAAGGTAAAACCAAAGTTTCAATTGATGAAATATAAGGTATATTTAAAAACTTATTATCCTCACAGAAAATAGTTTTATGCGTTGTGTAACATTCCATAATAGGATTATCCGTTTCGGATTGGGTTATTTTTGACGCATAAGAACCGGCATTTTGGGAAAAGAGTTTAAAATCAATACATTTTGATGTTTCGTGGTAAAGCCCGAAACCTACATATACACAATTCAATTTTTCGCAAAGAGCATTTGTAACGGAAGCAAACAGTTCCGTTATTTCATTTTTATTTTGCAGCGCGGAGCAAATTGCCTGAGCAACTTCGTTACCGTTGATTATTTTGTTTACGGTAATAGGGTTGCTGACACGTCCGCCATACAGTCTGTTTGGCGTTTTGAACATGCTGAAGTTATTAAGGGTTGAAATAATTTCCGAATCAACTTCGTTTTCAGAATTTACAGGAATCGTGTTTTCAGGCAAAGCAAGTTTAGGAGAGTGTTTTACCTCCTTTATCGGATTTGAAGAAACACTCTTAAAAGAAACCTTTTCTTTAATTTTTTCGACCTTTTCCTTTGTCAAAACGCACCTACTGCACTTTCATTTTTTAAAAACAGTCCAACTTAAATATTGCCTAATTTTGGTAATATTTTAACATTACTTAAAATTTATTTTACTATTATTTTGCCCGCAAAACAATACACTAGATAGATGTAAGTTATTTTAACTTTACAGAAAACACATAAGACCTTCCAATATACCCCGATTGCGTTAAAATATCCTACATTATCAGTATAAAATGTTTCAAAACCTCTAACAACCCCAAACTTTAAAAAAATTAACATTACTTAAAATTGTAAAACAGACAATTGCGCCTGTACAGGCATGCGATTTTTAAAGGTCTTTTAAAATTCTGGTGAGGCATGCATCTTTTGAATAATGCCATTCACGATAGGTGATGTGTTTTACAGGGAAGCCCGAACGTTCCATAATTGCCTGTTTTTTCATATTGGAAATTTTGGATTTTTGATTATCTTCAACACCGTCAACTTCTACGATAAGTTTATTATCTATGAATAAATCGGCGCTCAGACCTGCAATTTCGCTTCCTGCGATGACTTTATGATCAAGCTTGCGAATTTCCTCTGCGATTTCTTTTTCAAGTGAATTTTTATAAATGTTTTCGTCAAAATCTTCAGAGTGCATGAGTTTGTACCTATCCTGATACTGTTTAATATAGGAAATATAATTTCTGAATAATCCTTCAGGCAGAGCCGTAGAATCTTTGGAAATAAAGTTTATGACCTTATTTCGCCCTCTTGTTATTGCAACATTAAACAGGTTTGGCTTTTGTAAGAAAATAAGACTCTGAGGGAAACTGTTATTTGCAAATGCCCATGAAATAAGCATTATATCCCTTTCATCTCCCTGGAAGGTGTGAGCGGTGCCTATTTCTATCTGATGCTTTCTTATCATTGCATCGGATAGGACTTTTGAAACAGAAATTTTTAATTGTTCCACCTGAGCTCTGAATGGCGAAATTAAGCCTATTGATACAGGATTATCAGGATTTTTGCGTTCATCTTCAACAACTATGTCATAGAGTTTTTTAACAACGGCTTCAACTTCCGGCAAGTTACGTGTTGCATCGGAATCAACGTAACCGTCAGGTACTTCTACCAGTTCCAAAACAGGTTCCGTTGCGAAATCTTTGCGCATAATTCTTATTCTGTCATTATAAAATTCGTGATTAGAGAAATTTATAATAGGCGGTAATGAGCGGAAATGTTCATCCAGCATAACAGAATTCATTGAGTAGTAATCGGCCAAATCAAACATAGAGTTTGTTCTGAATCGCCAGATTAACTGATATTTTTCAGGAATTCCGTACTGACTCAGGAAAGACTGCTCTTTCGCTTTTTCCAGGAATGATAAATGCGGTAACTGTCTGTCATCGCCGACAATTACTGCACTTTTTGCTCGGAATAAAATCGGGAAACAGCTTGCAATATCGCATTGTGATGCTTCATCAACTATGGCGACATCAAAGAGGCCCGGTTTCATAGGTAAGGAATCCGATATTGCAAAAGTTGTTACGCACCAGCAAGGAAATGCGTCTAATAACGGCGTAAAATCTTCTTCTTCCAAAATTACATCTTGAATACGTTTTCTGTTTGCTCTCAATGCTTTGGCGTGGATTTTTAATCTGCGCTTTTTGTTTTCGTCATTCAACAATGATTTTAAAGATTCTCTGCGTCTGTTACGCAAAATATTTACGGCAAGAGTCTTTTGCTCTTCTTTTTTCTTATTGATATGCTCTGTTAACGCATGCAGATTACCTGTTTTTTGAATTTCGTTCTCTACTTTTCTGAGATCATAGAGCAAAGTCTCAAAATCCAATTCTTCATTTAGCCTGTTCAGATTTTCCATATTGACATCAAAATCTTTCAAATTCAGGGTTTTCTTTAATTTATATTTGCTGAAGAAATTAAGGATTTTAGAGAAAAAGCCCATTTTTTCAAGATTTTTTTCTAATGTTTTTGAAATAAGTTTCAGGGTATCAATATCAAGTTTTTTAAGTGATGATTTTATAAACTGCATATCGCCGACTATATTTTCCTGTTCGTCAACTACAAGGCTTTTGTCGTGCCAGTCTTTTTCCAGTTTTATGATTTTTTCGCATTTATCCTCAAGCTCTTTTATATAATCAAGATGATCTTTCATATCATCAACCGTTGCAAAAAGGCTGTCCTCAATATCCTCATTAAGAACGCTGTCGTCAGCAAGCAGATTATTTAATTCGTCACTCAACATTCTTTGATAATTAAGCCTGCCGGCTCTGAGCGCCATATAATTTGCACCAAGTTCATTAAGCCTGTCAGCAACGACATCAACCGCTTTGTCCATACGTGAAGCCACAAGAACGGTTTTTCCGTTTGCGACCAAATGTGCAACAAGGTTTACTATTGTCTGAGATTTACCTGTTCCAGGAGGCCCCTGAACTGCGACAAGACGGCTATTTTCAATGTTTTTAATAACGTTTGCCTGTGAGTCGCTTAATGATAACGGGGTTATCGGGTAAAAATCGGTTATATTTTTCAAATCCTGAACCGGAACAGATTTTTCTTTTGCCTGAACGTATTCGGAATTAATTATGCTCAGCGCGGTTTCTCTGTAAACACCGCTTGGCTTTTCGGCAATTTGAGTTAATTCGTGAAGAACGCCCGCTGTTACAGCCGGTCTTTTTGTCAAAATAATTGCGCTTTGGTATGTTAAATACAATTTTTCCATTTTGACTGAGGCTTTTTGGTTTTGTTCTTCCTCATCAATTATTTCTTCAACATTTTCAGCATTTATTGTTTTGTTTTCTTCCGTATAAAACTCTTTTGCTGCTTTTGTTATGTTATCTTCTTCAATATAATCTTCCTGATTTGAAGTGATTTCTATTTCAGGAATTAAAGACTTCAATGTTGTCAGAAAAATGTCCAGTTTTTCTTTTGTAATCGGTAAATCAGGCACAACATTCAAAATTCCTTCAAGCATAATATCTACTTCATCGTCATCCGTTTTGCGCATTAAAGCGGCAAGGGCGCCTGTATTGAGTGACAAAACTTCGTCAAGCGGGAAGCAGTTTATGTTGACACCGTTTCTTTCAAGACGGCACGGCATATAAAGTAAAGGTGTCAGGAATTCGTTATATTTTTTGCTTTTGCCGTTTCTTCCGACAATGAATAAATATCCGTAAATAAGGTATTTGTCGCGTGTTCCCAGTTCTGACTGTAGCATTAATTCTGTTAATTTAGGATTTGAACCGTCAAGAGAGATATATTCCTGAAAATTGGTAAAAAGCTGTTCTTCGCCATCTAAAAACAGCCATTTATTTTCCTTATCTCCTTTTAAGTTACGGAAAGTTGAACTTTTAACCTCTTCCCTTACGCAGTCGTGTAAATATTGACTTAATTTTTTTATAAAACTGTTATTGAACGCCGAATTTATGGCGCGAGTCGCTTCCTGTAACATCAATTCATCTCCCGATTTCCCTGATTATAGCAAAAATTGTCAATGCTGACAAGGGTTTTAAAATAAATTTTCAATTTCTTTTTTGTTGTCGCCGCCAAATTTTTGTAAAAATTCATCTAACAAAACGCATGCAATACGATTTTCCGCAATAACGGCGCAAGCCTCAACAGCACAGGTGTCAGAGCGTTCAAAATGAGCTTCGGTTTCTTTTCCTGTTTTTAAATCAACGGTTTTTAGAGCGGTTTTCATTGTAGGAATCGGTTTCATACTTGCAACAACAACCAAATCTTCACCATTAGTCATTCCGCCTTCTATTCCGCCTGCGTGGTTTGTTTTGCGGACTATTTTGTCGTTTTCCGTATAAATTTCATCCTGAAATTCGTTTCCGTATGCGGAGGCACAGTTTTCTCCGTCACCTATAGAAACAGAGCGTACGGCAGGGATACTCATAACCATCTGTGCGATTTTACCGTCTATCATTCTGTCATAATGTACGTATGAGCCAAGTCCGACAGGTAAATTTTGGTAAATAACTTTAAATTTTCCGCCTAAAGAAATTCCTTTTTCTCTCGCCGAATTTATTTCGTTTTCAAAATCGTCAGGATTTGTTGTTTTTCCTATTTGTAAAATTTCAGAATGGCAATTTATTCCAAATTGTGCCAAAATCTGTTTTGCAACTGCGCCCACTGCTACTTCTATTGCAGTTTTTCTGGCACTTGCACGTTCTAATACATTACGCAAATCTTCGTGTGAATATTTAACTGCACCGGCAAAATCAGCGTGTCCCGGGCGAGGGGTGGTGAAAGATTTTTCTTCAGTGAAATCTTTGGCATTCACACTCATAATCTCAGACCAGTTTTCCCAGTCTTTATTTTTAATCATTAATGTGACAGGAGAACCCAGAGTTTTGCCGAAACGAATACCTGACAGGATTTCAACGGTATCGTGTTCAATTTCCATTCTTTTCCCTCTGCCGTACCCTTGTTGTCTGCGCTTTAGTTCATTGTTGATAAAGTTTTCATCAATATCAAATCCTGCCGGCAACCCTTCAATTATTGCAGTTAAGGCTTTGCCGTGACTCTCTCCTGATGTCAAAAATCTGAAATTCCCCATTTAATATCCTTATTTTGCGTATCTTAAAAATATTTGTTCTTTAGTTTGCATCATTTCTTCTGTTATCAGCCATTTGCCGTTAGGTTGTTTTGTCAGAATCATATATGCTTTGAGCCAGTACGATTCTCCTTTGGGCTGGCGGAGTGAAGAGACTTTTATACCTGTAGGCACTTTTTCTGCCGTAATATTTTTATAGGAATTGGTATATTTTCTGAGTTTTGCTGTTGCCTGACCTAATTTTAACTGTTTAAGGTAAGTTGCTGTATCGGTATCAACATCAACCGTTGTGCCATCGGGCTTAACTACCTGACGTATGATTTTGGCACTTGGAGAATAAAAACTGCCTATAACAGTATCATAAGTGTTTGCTGATTTAACATAAAAATTAAAGAAATTGATAGCATCTTGCTTATCGTTAGCCATTGCAGGCCCAAAACCAAATAAAAACAGTGCCAGTAAAATATATAATAATTTTTTCATAATTACTTTTTCCTTACTCCCTGTATTATAACGAATAACAGGAAATAAATGTTCATACTTTCTGCTGATAATTTTATCAAATAATAGTCTTTTTTGCAAATATTTCCTAAACAAAGAGAGGGTGTTTAATACCCTCTCCAAAATTATATTTAAGAAATTTTTAAACTTCCTGATAATCTCTTACTGTTCCGTAGAAAGCGTCCATGTAGATTTGTTTTATGTCGGACATAAGTGGATATGCAGGGTTTGCGCCTGTGCATTGATCGTCAAACGCAAGTTCAACCATTTCATCCAGTTTCGACATAAAGTCTTCTTCTGAGATACCGAAATCTTTAATTGACTTCGGAAGTTCAATAGCAGACATGAGCTTGTCTACTGCCTGTATAAGAAGTTCAACTTTTTCATCATCATTATTTCCGCCCAAATTCAATTCATCCGCAATCTGACCGTATTTTGCTTTTGCGTTAGGGAATTTGTATTGCGGGAATACGCACTGTTTTTTAGGGCAGTCTGTTGAATTATATTTTATAACCTGTCTGATTAAAAGTGCGTTTGCAACACCGTGCGGAACGTGGAACATTGCACCTAATTTATGTGCCATAGAATGGCAAAGTCCCAAGAATGAGTTTGCAAATGCCATACCTGCGATAGTTGCCGCATAGTGCATTTTTTCTCTTGCTATAGGATCGTTAGCACCCTCTTTATATGCACGTTCAAGGTATCTGAATACAAGTTTTGTTGCTTCCAGTGCATTTGAATTTGTGAAGTTCGTTGCCATAGCGGAAACATAAGCTTCAATTGAGTGAACAAGAGCGTCAATACCTGAAGCCGATGTTAAGCCTTTTGGCATGTTATCAACAAAATTAGGGTCAATGATTGCCATATTCGGTGTTAAAGCGTAATCTGCAATAGCATATTTTACGCCGCTTTCATCATCCGTTATGATAGCAAACGGTGTAACTTCAGAACCTGTACCTGATGTTGTAGGTATGCAAACCATAGTTGCTTTTTTACCAAGGTCAGGAATTGAACAAATTCTTTTTCTTATATCCATAAATCTTGTTGAAATATTTTCAAATACCGTATCAGGCTGTTCATACATAAGCCACATGATTTTAGCGGCATCCATAGGAGAACCGCCGCCAAGCGCGATAATTACATCCGGCTCATAAGGTCTTATTATGCTCATTGCTTGATTAATTGTTGATAGTGTCGGATCAGGTTTAACGTCAAAGAAGATTTCGTATTCGCATCCGATTTCTTCTAAAATCGCCGTTACCTTATTTACAGCGCCCGAATTAAACAAGAAACTGTCAGTTACTATAAAGGCACGTTTTTTGCCCTGAAGTTCTCTCAACGCAAGGTCTATTGCACCCCGTTTGAAATATACTTTTGAAGGAACTTTAAACCATAACATATTTTCTCTCCTTTCAGCAACTGTTTTATAGTTTAATAGATGTTTTACGCTTACGTTTTCGCTGACGGAATTTCCGCCCCATGAACCGCAGCCGATTGTTAAAGTCGGTTCAAGTTTAAAATTGTACAAATCACCGATAGCTCCCTGTGATGACGGACAATTTATCATTAATCTTCCTGTCGGAATTTTGTTTGCAAAGTAATCTATGCGGTCTTGTTTTCTGGCATCAGTATGCAGCACTGCAGTGTGGCCTGCACCGCCTAAAAGAACAAGTGCGTGGGCATATTCAATAGCTTGTTCAAAACTTTCAGCTCTGTACAATGCTAAAATCGGTGATAATTTTTCGTGCGCATAAGGATTTTCCGTATTTAACGAGGTTTCCTCACCGACTAACACTTTTGTATTGTTCGGAACGGATATTCCTGCAAGTTCTGCGATTGTATGAGCGGATTGTCCTACGATTTTTGGGTTAACGGAACCGTTTACCATGATTATTGAAGAAACTTTTTGTGCTTCATAATCGGTCATTATATATGCACCTCTGTAACTCAATTCGCTTTTAACGGCATCGTAAATGTCTTTTACGGCGATTACCGACTGTTCCGAAGCGCAAATCATACCGTTGTCAAAGGTTTTTGACATAATAATTGAAGAAACTGCGGTTTTAATATCGGCTGTTTCGTCAATTATTGCAGGAACATTACCCGGACCTACGCCCAGTGCCGGTTTCCCTGATGAATATGCAGCTTTAACCATGCTTGGTCCGCCGGTTGCAAGAATACAGTCAATTGACGGGTGTTTCATTAAAATCCCTGATAATTCAACTGACGGAACATCTATCCATCCGATAATATCGCTTGGAGCCCCTGCTGCAACTGCTGCATCAAGTACAAGTTTAGCGGCAGCGATAGTTGATTTTTTTGCTCTCGGGTGCGGTGAAAAGATTATGCCGTTGCGTGTTTTTAAGCAGATTAAGGATTTAAAAATAGCGGTTGATGTAGGGTTTGTTGTTGGAATGATACCTGCGATAACGCCCAAAGGCTCCGCTACAATCTTAACTCCGTTAATTTTATCTTCTTTTATGATTCCGCATGTTTTTATATCTTTATTTTTGTTGTAAATGTATTCCGAAGCAAAATGGTTTTTGATTATTTTATCTTCAACTATACCCATACCCGTTTCTTCAACGGCCATCTGTGCAAGCGGAATACGTGCTCTGTTTGCCGCAACTGCCGCTGCTTTGAATATTTCATCAACTTTTTCCTGTGAAAATGTTGCAAAAATCTTCTGGGCTTTTTTTACTCTTTCTATTAATAATTCCAGTTTTTCAGGCGAATCTACAACGGATGAGTTGTTGTTAAGCGCTTTCTCCAAAGATTCTATAACCTGCTTGTTGTTTGTTGTCATGATACAACGTCTCCTTAAAAAATTCCCTCTAAATCAACTTATCAGGAAAATTGTACACTAAACCGCCATGCCTTGCAAGTGTCTGAAGCACAATCTTTATTATTTTTTAATAATTATGTTTAATTACCGAAGTAACTCTTCAAATCTATCGTTAAATTCTTATTTTTGCAGTATTTTTTAAGTTTTGCAATGGCTCGGTTTTCTATTTGACGTATTCTTTCTCTTGAAACCCCGTATTGAGTACCGATATCATCAAGCGTTCTGTGCTTGCCGTCATTGTCAATACCATATCGCATTATGAGAATATCACGTTCTTTCTGGCTTAAAATATTCAGCATTTTCTTTATATCAACAAACATATTTTCCTGTGAAACTTTGCTCTCAGGTGCAATTGAATTGTCATCAACTATGAAATCCGCAATTTTTGCATTTTCATCTTTTGAAGATGCCGCCGGAGTATCCATACTTACGGTAGATTGTGCGGCTTTTATTATTTCCGATAATTTTTGTTCGCTCATACCTATTCTGTGAGCAATTTCCTGCTTGGTCGGTGTGTGCCCAAGTTCGGTTGTTAAATCAATGGTTACCCGTCTTATACGGCTCAGTGATTCAATCAAATGGATAGGAAGTCTTATTAATCTTGACTTATCAGCTATAGCCCTTGTTATTGCCTGCTGTATCCACCATGTCGCATAAGTTGAAAATTTGTAGCCTTTTGTGTAATCAAATCTGTCTGCCGCTTTCATCAGTCCCACATTGCCTTCCTGAATTAAATCTAGGAAAGAAAGACCTCTGCCTACGTATTTTTTAGCAATACTGACGACAAGTCTTAAATTAGCGTTAACAAGGATGTTTTTTGAAAATTTGTCGTTTTTTTCCTGAATTTTCTTGGAAAGTTCAAATTCCTCTTCCATTGACAAAAGTGGTATTTTACCGATTTGGTGCAGGTAGATTTTTACGTTGTCATCAGCTTTTATACTGTTATAATCCTCTCCGCTTCTTTTATCTTCCAGCAAAGTTTCCGGATCATCCGCTTCAAGTTCGGGTTCTTCTATGGTTGAAAAATCAATATCTTCGTCAGATATTTCATCCTGGTCAAACTGAAATTTTTCAAGTTCGTTTTTCATATAAATCTCCTACCTAACGGCTTTTTTGAGTTTTTGCCTTACAGTTTCAAATATTATTGCGCTGAATGCATTTGAAACGTTTAGTGAATTAAAATCTCTGAGCATGGGAATTTTTACCGTAAAATCCGCAAGTTTCAACAAAGATTTTGAAACTCCGGCATGCTCAGCTCCCATTATTATAGCAAAATTCATGTCATTATAATCTACATCAAAATAATTATCTTTTCCTTTTGCATCTGCCGCAATTATCCACCAGTCTGATTCTCTTAATTTCTGAACGGCGCTTACAAGGCTGTTGACTTTTATAATCGGAATGTGATTTACGGCGCCTTCGCTTATTTTTTCAACTGTTGAATTTATTGAAACATTACGTCTTGACGGAATAATTATTGCGTCAACTCCGGCGCAGACACAGGTTCTTGCGATTGCCCCCATGTTGTGCACATCTTCAACACCGTCCAAAATGACAACAGATGAATTTTCGTGTTTCTTTTCTATAAAATCTTCTAATTCCAAATATTCTATCGGTGAGACAAGTGCCACAACGCCCTGATGGGAGAATTCCTCATAAGGTCTGAATTTGTCACGACCGCAAAACTGATAAACTATTCCGCGTTGTTTCGCAAGTTCTTTAATTTTTTCTATCTTAGTATCTGTGTGAATGTTTTGGGATATGAGAATTTTGTTTATTTCTCTTGTGGGATTGGAAAGTGCTTCAATTACGGAATTTTTGCCAAAAATTATTTCGTCAGACATTTCTCCGTAACCTCTAACATTCTGTCTACACATTTGATAGCTTTTTTCGCAATATCTTCAGCAACAAATATCTCATTTTCTTCGTTCAAAAGTACATTATAAATATCCGCCAAAGTATTCCATTTCATATTAGGGCAGATTAAATTTTCGGCAGCAGGAATGAAGTTTTTATTCGGATAATCTCTTGTCAGCCTGTCAGTAACACCTTTTTCTGTTGCAATTATGAATTTGTCATACGAACTGTGTTTTACAAAGTTCATTATATCTTTTGTACTTCCTACAAAATCCGCAATATCGGTTACTTCTTTTTTGCACTCAGGGTGAGCAAGGACTTTAGCATTAGGCAAGAGCTTTTTTGCTTTTTCAATATCTGCCGGTCTTATTCTCATATGTGTCGGGCAAAACCCGGGATAAGTTATGACTTTGGTTCCGTTAAGCTGTCTTTCAACCCATTTACCCAGATATGTATCAGGCAGGAAAAGAACTTCCGGAACATTTAAACTTCTCACTACATCAACGGCATTTGAACTTGTGACACAAATATCACATTCTGTTTTTACTTCAGCTGTTGAATTTATGTAGCAAACAACAGGTATGTTCGGATGCTGCGATTTAAATTCTCTTAAATCTTTTAAAGTAATCATGTCTGCCATAAGACATCCTGATTCCATACGCGGAAGAAAAACACGTTTGTCAGGTGAAAGTATTTTGGCAACCTGCGCCATGAAATATACTCCGGCAAAAATTATTATATCGGCATCGGTTTTTGCTGCCTGACGGCTGAGATACAGGGAGTCGCCGACAAAATCCGCAACCTCATCAATCTCAATATTTTGGTAACAATGAGCCAGTATTACTGCATTTTTATCTTTTTTTAGTTTATTTATTTTTTCAACCAGTTCATTCATCTGCGAATTCCTTTGGCTATTTAGCTAACATTTTAATACAAAAATAAAATTTAACAATCGTGCCTTTAATTAAGTTAACTTAACATAGTTTACTTTTATACGGTTTTATTCTAGAATTATTTAGCGGAGAGTTTTAGAATATGAGTATAAATATTATAAATGACCTTATGGGTAAATTAGGGATGGGGAATAAGGAAAAGACCTACGTGTCTGTTTCCCAGTCCGGAATTTTAGAAGTTTGCCAGTATGATGAATTGACCGGTAAATTATCTAAGTATGCAAGTTCGGTTATTCCGTACGATATAAATACCAAAGAAATTGCTGATTTGGAAAAATTCCGTGATACGTATCTGGAGTTGTTGACCGAACTGGATATAAAAGCTAACAGTGATGTTATACTGAACGTTCCTACTGTTCTTATGGGCTCAAGAGAATTGCCTTCAATGCTGGATGATACCGCTATTGGACAGTCTGTTTTGTCGGAAATTGAAAACTCATATATCTTTTCCCGTTATCTGCCGTTATTTGACTGGGACAGTTTTGAAGCCGGTGAAAATGTCGGTATGCGTGATGTTTTCTATAGTGCATTGCAGGATGAAGTTATTGCAAAAATAAAAGACTTGTTTAAGAGTTTTGGGGCCAAAATAATCGGTATTGAAACGTCATACACGTCAATTTTAAATGGTTTAGCGCGTACAAATTTAATCCGTAATCAATTAATGCCTGAATCAACATGGAATTTTTTGATTATAAATTCTGACGGTTATGCGTTATTTTCGATGACAGCAAACAAGATATTGGATTATGTACAGGAAGATTTTTCCGTTGAGGCGGAAAGTTCTGACACTGTCTATAACTCTCTGGCGCAGGCTGTTGAATTGGCATTGTTAGGATTTACGGCGGATTCTTTGGTTGTGGTGTCGGAATGCGACCTTATAAATGCTGAAGAATTATGTTCATCACTTATGGCAACCGGCTCTTTGGAATACAAAGAAGTTATTTATATTGATGATAATATCTTTCGTAAAGAGGAATTTGTTCCTATCTCTGCCGAAGTAGATCAGAAATACAAGCTTAAGCCATCTCTGAAACTTTTGGGTATGCTTGATATTAATACCATGCCGTCAATTCTGCATTTTGATTTTATAAAATCAAATGTTAAACAAAATACGGATAATGAAGTTGTTACATTTGCTATCGGTAAAAATATTTATGAAATAACTCCTAACACAGCTAAAACCTATTCAATAATTCTTTTAATTGCTGTTGTTGTTATATTGGGACTTATGGCATTGATTTTTACCATAACGGATTCGTCTTTGAACAGTAAAATTAAGAAGATTGAAACGGAAATTCAACAACTTCAGGGCGAAATTGACGAACTGAGTAAAATAGCCAGTGCGCAGGATGCGTTTAATGCAAAACAAGAGATAAAAAATGTTTTGAATAATAACAGAATTAAATTGATTGCATACAGAACTATTGGTGAAGTTATTCCAAGAAGAGTTTGGATGACATATTTTAAGACGTACAATGACGGCAAAATAATTATAGAAGGTGTAAGCGGAAATATAGATGATATCAACAAATTCCACAGAAATATCATAAACGTTCTGCCGGATAGCGGATTAAAATTGAAAAATGCAACAATGGAAGATGATGGTAATGTTGACGCAGCGGTTGCTCAAAGTCATTATTATGATTTTATAATTACAAATGATGATGCATATCCGCCGCCTCCGCCGGCACCGGATAAAAAATAGTGATAAAATAAGGATTAATGTATAAATGGATAAAGAACTTTTAAAAAGATATTTTTCAATGTTTCGTGTATCTATCGGTATAGCAGCCGGAGCTCTTGTTTTGGCAATAGTTTTACTTATGATAGCAGTACCTAAAATGACAGGCAGTTTCCAGAATATTAAAAAACTGGGTGAGGACAAGGCTTCTCTGGGACAGAAAAGAACAGAAGTACAGCGTCTTAAAGATAATATCGCTCAAGCAGAAGCGGCACGTATACCTGATAACGAAATGAAAGTTTTTTATAAGAATATAAAAGCTGCCGGGGGCTTGTCTGCGGATATTTTAGCAGGTGAAGTTCAGGAAATTAATGACCTCATAAAGTACTACGGTATCAAGGTTTATAAAGTTAATTATACTTATGATGATGAAAACGACCCTTTTTATAAGAGCGAAAAAGACAAATATAGTGTTTGCAGAATGGATTTGGAACTGTTTTCAAATTATATGAAATTTCAAGGCTTTTTGAAAGATTTGTATAAACATGAACATTTTCTTGATATTCAGTCAGTTGATATAAAACCATACAAAAAAGATAAATCAATTTTGGATATAGTTATGGTTTTGAATCTGTATGCTGAAAAGACCGGAAATGCTGCTGCCGGAGGTGGTGTTCCGGCTCCAAATGCCGGTGAATTATCAGTGGAATTTTAAAACTTGCTGAAATCTATTCCATAGTACATTTCGCAATTTTTTGCACAATCCGCGCAGAAGTTTGTCTCAAGAGTATTTTTTTGAGAAAAGTCGGCAAGCGTTGCTCCGCTTCTCCCTCTGTAATCATTTGATAAAAACGGGCACACATAGACTCCGTTTGCGGTTAGTGTTCTGCCGTATTCGCAGTCCAGCTGTGTCCAGTTGGAAATCTGCTCTTCATCATTTTGGTTTTCGTCTGTGTAATTATTTATCTTTATGTATTCTTCATCTATTTCGTAATTTACTTTTTGGCATAGTTTTTTCAAGTTTTCGTATATCAGATTTGGATTTTCATTATAAAAATTTGTGAACAGTATAATCGGACTAAAGCCGTATTTAACAAGATTTTTTATTGCATTAAGCGATATTCTGAAAGAACCCCTTGAGCGGACTTCATCATTTTTTAGTTCATCAAAGTGCGCAAAACTCAATTCTGTTATTATTTCGTTTGAACTTTCATTTTGCACTTTTTTTAAAAATCTTGCTTTTTTTTCATTAATAAATGAGCCGTTTGTAATTATGCAGACATTGGTAATTTTCAGACACATTCTTAAAATAGTGTTGAAATCGGGATGTGTCATGGGTTCTGCACCGGTAAGATATATACATTCCGGATTTTGTTTTTTGAGGTAAGCCAGATTTTCCCTCAGGTAGTTTATATTTATAAAATCTTTGATATTTTTTGTTGAAGGGAAATCAATATAACAATGTTTGCAGTGCATATTGCAATTTTTTGCACTTAATTCTATAAAAAGATTTTTAAAGATTTTCATTTTGCAAACCGGTGTTTGGTAAATAGTATTAGTCATTTTCTCAACTCCTTTAATAAGACTTTGCTCTAAAAATGACTAAAAATAAATTAATCAACCTGGCTATATTGTATGAGCCTGTACATTCCCTTTATCTCCATGGCATCAAGATCACCGCATAAGACGTAACGGTGTCTTGCAAAAAACGTAAAACAACTATCCCTAAATCTCTTTGCATTAACTCGTTGCGTAATGTGAGTAAATCGTCTATTTCTGCCATTTTTCCATTTCTCGTGTCGACAATGCTCAAGTCTGAACGACTTTTGCACTGTCTTTCTTTCATAATGACAGTTCTCAAATCGGGCATTTTCCGGGCAATTATTGTAAATTTTTTGTAAAAGCACTCACCATGACTAACAAAAAATTTGTAGGGTGCGTTAAACGACGCACCCTACAATTATATATTGAAACGAATTTACTCTTTATCTCTTGTCATAACATCTTCTTCAAACTGGACAAAAACTTCATGTCCGACAAATTGTTCTAATGTGGCGCGGTTTGTGTAAAATTCCGATGTTGCATTTGACAGTGCATCAATTGCATTGCGGTAATAAGCATCCGATATGAGTAAAATTTCCTTAGGCGAATTCTGGGATAATTCGTAATTATCAAGTCTTTTCTTTGCGATTTTTTCAAGCATTTGAACTTTTTTTCTTGAAGTTATGTAGTCATAGTAAAGATTAATTGTTTTTTGCTGTAATTCTTCAATTTTTCTGACCAGTATAACCATATCAGCATCGTTGACCTTTGTATATTTATAATTCAGGGCTTTTGTGTCTTGAGAGAATATTCCAAGCAGATTTCCGCCCAAAAATGATCCTGCCGCAAGCGCCGGATTTCCGATTGTCGCGCCCGCAAGAGATGACAGCCCTGCAATGTTTGATAGAAAACTTTTTATGGATTTGCTGTCAGGCTTATCTTCATCAGGATTTGCAAGTTTATAAAGTGCATAATTTATTGTATCACTTTGGGTTGCAGCTCCTTTCCATAATAAAGACAAGTCGGCAAGCATCTGTTTGTCTTCAGATTCCAAATCTTTTCCCAATTCATTGGATAGCCTTTTTATACTCAAATCCGCATAGGTTAATCGGCTGAGATCCCCTGTTTCATCGTTATCTGAGGATATTTTATCTATTGAATAATCTATGTTTTTCTGAGTTGTTTGCAAATTTGCATATATTTTATTTTTCGCTTCCGTATATTTTACTTCGGGTTCATCAGACAGGCCAAATCGGTATGCGGGAGCTTTTGGAATATCGTTAACGCTTATTTCTGTGCCGAAAGCGGGTATTGCACATAAGATAAGTAATGAAGTGATTATTTTCTTCATTTTTTACCCCCTTTCTGCTTGATAAGAATGTTATTGTCAAATTGTACCAAATTTAGGTTATCAACCACTTTTTTGCCCACAAGACGCTGAAGTTCAATACGGTATTTTTTTGCCGATTCCAGGTAATAAAATTCATCTATCTGAGAGTTTTCATACAAGGCCGAAGATATTGTGATTTCAAGCAAATCCTCATTTTCAAGAGCGTTTGAATAATTTTTTCCGTAAAGAAGCATTTTTGTTCTGACTTCTTTAAGTTTTGAAAGTGAATTTTTGTAGGAATAATAGGTACTTATGATTTTATCCTGTAAATTTTCAACAAGTCCTGCCAGTTCTATCATTTCGGTATCCGTCAGGGGAGTTTCCTGAGGAATATTCTTTTTGTTTATAAGATTTTGCGCCAGTTTTCCGGCAGCAAACGCGCCTGACTGAACCATGTAATTTTGTCCGGTAAACATCGGCAGAAAAGATGCACCCGCAACCATTGCAGAAAGGGTTTTGGACATCAGTGAAGAATGGATACGCCTTTGATTTTCGGGGGTTGCAAGTTTTTTCAGAGCAAATGCTATAACCTGATTATTGCTGACCGTTCCGTCCCAAAGGTTTTCAATATCCTCAAGGTCTTTTTCTCTTTGAAGCCCGATAATTTCGTCAAGATATTTTTCTTCGCTTGTAACCAGTGATTCTTTCGGCGGAATTTTTGTTTCCGGAATAATTACTTCAATTTTATCGGAATATGGCAGGCTCAATTCTTCACCCGAAACGGATAAAGGTGCCAATAACATTGAACATACTACCAGTGAGACTAACTTCCTCATACCAAGATTATACCATGATATTTATTTTTTTAAACCAAATGGTTGAGAAATTTATACATCAAACAGTTGTTCTTTTTTTTCGGGCTATGAAATACAATTGTTACCGTAAAGAGGTTATTTATACGTTATGGATTTATTAAAGCAGGCGCAAAAACCGCAAAGTGTGAGCGAATTTTATAAAAATAATTTAAAAAATATTTTAAATTATGCTATGCGGGAAAGAAATAACTACAGATTATACCTTCTTGCCGGTTTTTGTTATAAAAAAACCGGAAATTACGAAAAGGCAATAATATATTTTACAAAGGCATTTAAGCAAAATCCTGAGTGTTTTGAGGCCTTTTATGAGTGCGGACTTTGTGCTGCAAAACTAAAAGATACATGCCTTTCCGTAAACAGTTTTATAAAAGCAATTAAACTGAATCCAAATCATCCTTATGCAATATTAAATCTGGGACTTGCGCATGAAATGTGCGATGAGCCCGACATGGCAGAACTCATATACAGCAGGCTTAATGACACAAATCCTGATTTTATTGAAGGATTTATAAAAAAATCCGAATTGCTCATGAGTTCCGAACGTTATGATGATGTTATTGAATTGCTGACAGGATTATTGTCAGAAGATATTTCAGACGGCAGAATTTTTGAACTTTTGGGGACCTGTTACCGAAAAACAGGCAAAATAACCCATGCAAGAAGGGCATTAAGAAAGGCCGCAACATTGACGGCGAATGTAAATGTCTATAAAAGCGCAAAAAGAAGCCTAAAGATGTTGTCTGCGCTAAATCAGACTAAAAATTTAAAACTTTGCAGTGCTAAATAGGTTTATGCCAGATATTTCTGCGCCGTAGTTTTATCAAAAACTTCTATACTGTCGTATGAGTGCATAAATATCAGGCATGAAATCAGAGATTTCAGGGTTTCAAAATCCGTATAGGCGATTTTATCCCTCAAATCCTCCATGTTGTTTGCAAGAAATTCCATTATGATAACTTTGTCGTTAAATACAAGTTCGGAAAAATAGTCAAAAGTTTCTTTGTTTTTCATTCCCTCAAGATAAATTATGTCAGGCGACTGAAATTCTATAAATTTTGCGGCTTTATCCATGTTAAATCCGACATTTTCGTTCAGTTCGCACTGGCTAACATTAGGCAAATTGTATTTTGCGATACTTTCCAGCGTCATTATATTTTTGTTAGAACCCGATATTTCATTCAATAGAGCATATATGAGGTGGGTTTTCCCTGATAATTGCGGTCCGCAAACGAATATAACACCCGGAGTTGATAAAGTATTAATTAAAAGATTATATTTATCCGGATTATTTATTAATTTGCTGAGTTTAACCGGCGGTTTATACAGTTTTATGTAAATTCTCTCACCCATAATTGTCGGGAATGTTGAAACACTTGCAACAAGTGATAAATCACCCATTTTAAAATCAATTTTGCCTAATTGAGGAACTTCGCTGACGGATGCATCCAGCTTAGCCGCATTTTTCAGCTTTGCGATGAACGAATCTGTTAAAACTTCAGGTATAAAGCCTTTGCTTTCGGTCTTATCAGCGGATTTAAATGTAACTTCAAAGCCGTTTTCACCCATTCTGAAAATTATTTCGTGAACATTTTCGGAAACAGCCTGACAAAGAATTGTGCTTATAATTTTGCGGATGTGTTCATCGCTTAAATCTTCATTATGAAGTTCTTTCCGCCAGTCCAGAGCATCAATAGCATATTCCGCCAGAATTTTATCTGAATCGGAAACTTCATTATAGTATTCGTCAATTTTTTCCAAAAGAGCGTTTTCCGATACAATTACTGCTTCAATTGAACATTCCGCCGTTTCAACGATTTTGTCAATGGCGAACAAATCCATAGGATCAGCCATTGCAACAGTTAAAATATCTTCAATTTTGAACATCGGCAGAATCTTGTATTTTTTTGCATCACCGTAGGATACGTACTTAAGCGTTTTGGTATCAATTGAATAATCGTTAAGATCTACAAAAGGCAAATGCAGTTTGTCTTCCAGGAACTTTAAAATAGCCTCTTCCGACAGGATGCCTGAATTTATCAATACTTGTCCGATGTTTGTGTTTTGGGACTGCGCAAGTTGAGTCGCCTGATTTACGTCCTCAAATGATACAAGTCCGTCTCTTACAAGGTCATATTTAAGTTTTTCAAGAGTTTTGTTAGTTACTGCCTGCATTCACATTCCTCAAATATTTATTTACGGTTTCCGTAACGTTATCCAAATCAAAAGGTTTTGTAATATATTCATCAACCCCTGTTTCTTCACCAATAAGTTTGTCTCCTGCCTGAGAACGTGCAGTGAGCATTATAATCGGAATATCTTTGTATTTTTTGTCAAATTTAAGTAGTCGGCTAATTTTGAATCCGTTAATTTTAGGCATCATGACGTCAAGTATTATTAAATCAGGAACGATTTCTTTTACCATTTTTAGTCCGTCTTCGCCGTTAAATGCGCAGAAACAGGAATATCCTGCCAATTCCAGCACAAATTTTAAACTCTCTACAATATCCTGCTCATCATCAACAATTAATATTTTTTTCATACTTATACCACCAGTAATTAAAACACACTAAGATTTTACTTTTTTTTTTGTTTTATGGCAAATGGTTAAGGAATGTTTAGAATTAAAAAGGCGGGACACGAGTCCCGCCTTTAAACTGTCAAATTTTAAATTAACCTCTGATACCTAATTTTTTAACCAAATCACGGTATTCTTCAAGATTTTTTTCTTTCAAGTATGAAAGAAGTCTTTTTCTCTTACCTACCATCATCAAAAGACCGCGCTTTGTTGCGTTATCGTTTTTGTTTGATTTAAGGTGTTCGGTTAATTCAGTAATTTTTTTACTCATTAATGCAATCTGAACCGCAGGAGAACCTGTGTCTTTTGCATCAGAACCGTATTTTTTTACGAGTTGCTTTTTCTGTTCTTGTTTCAAATTAATTGACATATTTTCTTTCCTTTTTTTATTCAGCCAATAAGGAGCTTTATAACTTGGGTATTCGTTGTACCACTCATTTTGTCAGTATCCGATTCCCTGTTTCTGCACCCTTTCGGCCGGTTGAGTAGCTGTTTGGCGTAAGCACTCTACAAGAGGAAATTTAATATAAACAAGATTAAAAATCAAGCGTTTTGTTGAAATTTTTGATACACGAAGGGCCGTCCGATATCGGACGGCCCGGAAAACTCACTTCTTATTTCCGGAATTTACCTTACGGCGTACAACGCCTTTTGAATACCTGCCGTACAAACTACTTCTCTAACGGCATTCTGCGCTTTATATCTGCGCTTCCTTGCTCCTCTTAATATATATTTAACGCATTTGCGTTCACATCTGTATTCTGCTTTGAAACTCATTTTTGTACCCCTTATATTTGGTTTGCATGAAGTATTTCGGCATGTTTGGGCGAAAACTTTAATATTTCGGGCGAAATGTAAAGGTTTGTAACGAATTTATATAAAGAGCGCAATTTCCATGAAAAAAAATACTTTATAAGTATATAAAGTGGATATACTATGCTTAAAAATGGAGGATAATTATGAAAGACGATGCGATACCAGCAGTTTCTTCTGTAAAATTGGATAACAAAGATGTAACTGGGAATCCACAGCAAACACCTCCAGTAGTACCGAAGTTTGACTTTAATTTTGCAGATGTTTTACATAAAATGTTCGGTGATTCTGGTGATTCAGGGGCTAATGCCTTGGTAGGCTAACTGAAATCTTTTCATGATATAATCGAACTGTTATGATATTAGCTATTGATATTGGTAACAGTAATATAACGTTTGGTATATTTGACGGTGAAAACTTAACTAAAAAGTTTTGTTTGCCGTCAAATTATGCTGTTTCGGATTTTGAATACGGTGAGAAGATAAAAGAGCAAACCGTTGGATTTAACATTTCGGGTTGTGTGATAGCATCTGTTGTAACAGGACTTGATTTAAGATTTAAAAATTTTCTTGATAAACAGTTCTCTCTGAATTCGCTTGTGCTGACTTATGATTTGCCTTTGGGATTGAAAATTAAAACGGATGTGCCTGCAGAACTTGGCGCAGACAGAATTGCAAATTCTTTCGGTGCGGTTGAGTTATATCATGAAAATTGCGTGATAGTAGATTTCGGAACGGCTACTACAGTTGAAATTGTGACAAAAAATAAAGAGTTTATAGGCGGGCTGATAACGGCGGGAATAAATATTCAGCTTGGCGCTTTGGCATCTAAAACCAGTAAATTGCCTGAAACAAAGGTCTCAGCGCCAAAAAAACTTATTGCAACGGATACGGTTGACGCCATGCTTGCAGGTGTTGTTTACGGTAGCGCGGCAATGGCTGAAGGTATAGTAAAGCGCTACAGGGAAGCTCTTGCGCCGGATAAATTTGTGGTTATTGCAACCGGCGGCCTGGCGGAATTTATTTCACAATATACGGAAAATTTGTTTGATTATGTCGAACCCGACCTGACTTTGCGAGGTCTTTTGAAAGTTTATGAATATTTAAATGCCTGATATGACGGGCTTTTAAGATTTATTATTAAGTTATGTAACAAAACCTTCTTTTTTATTAAAGTTTTTACTCATATATGCCGAATACATTTATGTGAGTAAAACTGAATTGAGAAAAGGAGGCCAATAATGGTCAGAATAGACGGAAATTTTGAAAACAACAGAAATTATTTCGTGAAAAATGAAAAGGAAGTCAAGCAGGAAGTAGTTAGGGAAGTTGCTGTTGATGAAAACAAACAGGCAAAATTTGTTGACAAAGGGGATGAATTACTTAAGTCTACACGTGTTGCGAATGATGCGTTGATGTTTGTCAACAAAGAAAGACTTGACAGACAGACGGAAAAGGATTTAAAAGAGCTTTTTGAAATGGCAGGCATTTCACATATGCCATTGCCTACAGCATCTGAATATGCAAGAATTGCCGGTGTTACAAAAGGCGATTTGGCTAAATTTGCTGAATTTGAAACCGAAAAAAACATTGAAACTCTATTCGGCAATGCAGCATTGATGGATGCTCTTTATGACGAAAGTTTGATTTAGTTCTAATATAAGCATTTTACTTTTACTCACACTACACACAAATAATTCACTGCGGGCTGATGTCCGCTTTTTGTTTGCCTGAATACTTGAAAATTATTGCTTTATTATTATTTTTGGGGTATAGTATTTTCAAGAGGGAGATGTGTATGAAAAGAGTATTATTTCTTTTGTTAGGCGTGGTTCTTTTGGGATTAAATCAGGCTTACGCTGCAAATAAAGTATGGATAAACGATTTAAGAACAGCTTTTTTAAATAATTCCGCGATAATTATGGAAGTAAATATGAGGAGTTTTGCCGCTTTGGATACTGACGGTGACGGCCTTATAATGAAATCGCAGGGCGAAGAAAGCGGTAATTTTTTGAACGCAATAGAACGTATAAAAGTAATGCCTTCATATGGTATTAACACTCTTTTGCTTATGCCTATTAATGAAGTAGGAAAAGTTAAGGCGTTGGGAACGGCGGGTTCTTTGTATGCGGTTTCGGATTTTTCAAAATTAAATCATCAGCTTGTTAGTGATAAATCAATACTTTCCGCTAACGATCAGGCAAAGAAATTTATAGAAGCTGCACATGAAAATGATATAAGAATTATTGTTGACCTTCCGCCATGTGGCGCGTATGACTTGTATCTTAAACGTCCGGAATTATTTTTAAAGGATAAAAACGGTGACGCTCAGCAGGCAGGAGAGTGGACTGATGTCAAAATGTTTAACGCAGGTACGGAAGAAGCATACAACAGGGAATTGTATGAAGTTTATAAAAGTTTTGTAGATTTGATGCTTGAACTTGGGGTTGACGGTGTAAGAGCCAGTGAACCGGAACTTAAGCCTGCATCTTTCTGGAAAGATTTAATTTCTTATTCAAGAAAAATGGATCCTCAATTCCTTTGGATTGCGCAGGTTGAAGATAATCAGAAACTAGTTAAAATTTCTCCTGTTAACACTTCCAAAGAAGCTCTTTTGAATGCGGGGTTTGACGGATATTACGGATTCTTTGAAGAATTTAAAAATATTACCAGTGCAAATGAATTTACAACAAAGCTTTCAAATTATATTTCTTCGATAAGAAAAGGCAATGAACCGAAAGCGGTTATGGGAGTATTTGATTCTCACGATGATGAAAGTGTTCTTTTAAATCAGGGCGCTGATTTCTGTATTATGGAATACTGGTTAGGTGCGACACTGCCGGTTAATTCATATATTTTGGATGGTAATCAAAACGGTGCAAACTTCATATATCCTTGGGGTAATAAAGTTGCCAAAGAATCAGATACTGACGATAACAGATATTTTGTACAGCGCGGAAAAATGGACATATATAACTATTCACCCGTTCCGTACGGCAATAATGAGATACTTATAAACGAATATGTTATGTCTAACATGCTTAAAAAATATCTGGTAAAACATTTAAATCTGGGTACATTCCACGTATTGAAAACAAATAATCCAAGCGTATTTGCTTATGCAATTTCGTATAACAGAAATACTCTTATTGTGATAGGTAACCTGAACAAGAGCGGCTATGCAAAAGGCGAAGTTAAGATTAAAAAGATTAATCCTGACTTGATAATTATGCCGGTAAGAATAACGGGCGCTCCTATTATTGGCAAAAATAAGATTAACGTTGATTTAAGTGCGAGTGAAATACAAATATTAATGATAAATGACTTTGAAATTTAGAAAGTAGAAAGGTGGTATGATGAAAAAATTACTAGTAGGTATTTTGGCAGCGTTTGCGGTATTTTTTACAAGTAATACCGTAATGGCGTACCCTGATGTTCCGGCTAATCACTGGGCGGCAAAGCAGATTAATGAATTGTCTGAGCAGGGTGTTTTATATGGATATCCGGACGGCACTTTTAAGCCGGATGATCTTGTAACAAGAGCGGAATTTGCTTCAATGGCTATAAGAGCATTGGGACAAGAACATGCCCAAGTTGCTCAGCCTGTTATGTTTACGGATATTGACAGCGATTTTTGGGCTTACAATTTTATTCAAAAAGCGCTGTTCTTTGATTTGATTTCTTCAAGTGCTGAAAAATTCAGACCTTATGATTCCGTATCAAGAGAAGAAGCAATTATGGTTGCTGCTAATGCTTTGTCTGATAAAAATATCAGTTTGGCAAAAGCTCAGGAAATTTTGAAAGCGAAATATTCTGATGTAAACACACTTTCCAATGAAGCTATTATCAAATACGGCAAAGCCGAAATTTTCGGTTTGATTTCAACTTCCCCTATGGAAGACAAAAATCTTATCGCTCCTCACAGAGCAGCAACAAGAGCGGAATGTGCAACTGTTTTATACACGATGAAAGAACAGGCAAAATTAAATCCTAACGAAAAACTGGCATGGGCAATGACAAAGAAAACCGGTACCGGGTATACAATTCCGAACGTTACAGTTGATGGTGTTATTGCAACAATTCCTGCCGGAACATATTTGCCGGTTAAATTGACGAATTACATAAGTTCTCAATCTTCATCTGTAGGTGATATTTATACTGCTTACATTGCACAAAACTGTGTAACTTCAGAAAATTACATGTTGTTGCAGGAAGGTGCTTATGTAAGAGGTCAGCTGCTTGATGTTGTAAAAGGCAGATGGTTCGTAAAGAATGGTGTTTTATATCTGGACAATGCACTTATTACAACAGTTAACGACCAAACGGTTAAACTTAAAGGTTATTCTGATATCAAAAAGGAAAGAAACTGGTTTATGAAGTTTGTCAGAGCGGTATTCAAGGGCGAAAAACTTGATGTTGCTCCTGAAACAACAATCTTCATTAAGACGTTCAGCCCGTTAAAGATAGACCTTACAAACGGTTGGATATTGGAAAACTAAACGTGAAATAACAACGAAAAAAGAGCCGGTACTGTGTGCCGGCTCTTTTAATAAACAAAAATTTTAAACCGTAAGTGAAAAGATTTCGTAGATCTCCTCGTCTGAGAGTTCCGTAATAATTTTTTCACCTTCAAATACGGCAAGATTTGCAAGTTCTTTTTTGGTTTTCAGCATCTCATCAATTTTTTCTTCAAATGTACCAAGAGTGATGAGTCTGTGAACCATAACGTTTTTATCCTGACCGATTCTGTATGTACGGTCGGTAGCCTGGTCTTCAACCGCAGGATTCCACCACAAATCGTAGTGAATGACATTTGTTGCGCTTGTGAGGTTCAAACCTGTTCCGCCGGCTTTCAGGGACAATATCATAATCTTATCATCATCATTTTCCTGAAATCTTTTAATCAGTTCTTCACGCTGATTAACTGTCAAAGAGCCATGGAAGAATAACGGGTCAATATTTAATTCGTTTGCAATAACCTTATTTAAAATGTCGCCCATTTCCCTGTACTGAGTAAATACAAGAGTTTTTTCGCCTCTGTCTAAAATGGTTTCAACCAAAGACATACACTTATCAAGTTTTCCGGACATTTCCCTTGTCATTTCGCCAGATTTAAGGAATTGATAAGGGTGGTTGCAGATTTGTTTCAGAGCGGTAATAAGTTTAAATATATTACCTCGTCTGTTAATACCTGAAAATTCGCTGATTTTTGCCATCATTTCGTTCAAAGTCTTTTCATAAAGAATTGCCTGTGCCTTGTTGAGATAACAGTAGTCATTAAGAACAATTTTATCAGGCAAATCAGAGATAACTTTTTTATCTGTTTTTAAACGTCTTAAAACAAACGGCGAAACAGATAGGCGAAGTTTTGATGCCCTTGAAATTTCCTTAAAGCGTTCAATAGGTATTGCATAACTTTTTTGGAATTCCCGTAGCGTTCCCAAATAACCCGGATTTATGAAATCAAAAATACTCCAAAGTTCAACAAGTCTGTTTTCAACAGGAGTACCCGTCATTGCAACTTTAATATCTGATTTCAAAAGTTTAATTGCAAGAGTTTGTGCGGTGTCAGGGTTTTTCATGTTTTGTGCTTCATCAACGATAATCATACCCCAGTTGTGTTTTTTGAAATCTTCAACATCAATTCTCATAATTGCATATGTTGTGAGAACAACGTCATGATTGACATCAAGCTTGCGTTCTGTTCCGTGATGTATAACTGCATCAAGCGATGGCGCAAACATTTTGATTTCTTTCATCCAGTTACCTATTAATGTGGTAGGACAGATAACCAAAACAGGTTTTGAAAGTTTATTTTCTTCTTTGAGTTTGAGTATAAGGCTCAAAATCTGGATAGTTTTACCTAACCCCATATCATCAGCCATACAAACGCCAAATCCTTTAGAAACATTTGTCCACAGCCATTTCAAACCTGTAACCTGATACGGTCTTAAGGTGCCTGTCAGTGTTTTTGGCGGAGTAACTTCAACAGGTTTATTGAAGTCTTTTATAATATTAGCGAACGCTTCATCATAATCAAAATCGTACTGTTTTAATTGCCCTGATATTGATGCGTGGATTAATTCCATTCTGGACATGGTTTTTATGTCAGATTTTGCAACCTGTTCAAATATTTTTGATGTTTCATCTTTATCAATAAGAATATATTTGTTTTTATATTTTATAAGACCATTTGCATCTTTAGTAAGTTTTTGAAATTCTTCAAGTGAGATTTTTTCGTTACCCAGTGAAATTTCATAGTTAAATTCCAAAATATCGTCAAGAGAAATCTTTGATGCTGACGGGGTATTAAAAATATCTGCCAAATCAGCTGCCCGTTTTGCACGGACTTTTGCATTTATGGATGCTCTTGGGATAACAACATGCACCAGTTCTTCAGGCAAAATGACCTCAATCTGCGCTTTTTGAAGATAGTATGCTGTCTGGGTAATTATTTTGTAAACTTCCGTCAAATTCAAATCAAGACAAAGCTTTTCTTCATCTTCAAATAAATTTTCAAGTTCGGGCATATAACGGATAGCATAGTTTAATTGTTTTTCAACGATTTTTGCAATGTCATCCGATCTTGCGCCGAATACTGTTTCATCAGTATAAAGTTTATCTATTAAAACGGTTTCGCCCGTTTTCCTGTCTTTGATATGTACTTTCATTCTAAAAAGTTCATCTTCAATTTTTTCTATTTTCAAGAACGGAATAATATCGTATTTGCCCAGGTAAAGCTCATCAAACCAGCTGTTAAAGCTTTCCGCTAAATCGGTTGAGCGCATCATGCATTTTTGCTCTAAATCTTTAACAAGGTAGGTGCCTGATTTTATGTCTTTAAATTTATATGCCTTTATTCCTAAAAACTTATAAATAACGTAATTCAGATAATCATAAATAAAATCTCTTACAAAATGTTCTGGTTTTTCACCTGAGATAAACAAATTTTCAGGCAAATATTCTTCAAACTGGTTGATAATTCTTGCAAGTGTCTGATTTGTGATGATAGGTTCATAAACAATTCTGAACATTGAACCTCTGATTTTTACCGTCGGAATAAAGTACAGATTTTCAACAAGTTTAAGAACAAAATAAGTCAGTTTGTTTATGTAGGTAAAGGTTTCCGTCATAGAATCCATGCCGACAATGTTTCCGAAACCGCCGAAATAATCCATTACCATATCAAAATCCATTGCATATCCGACTTTGCCCTCTAAAACGGATGAATGAAGTCTGAAAAGTGAGCCTTTGGATTTCAGATAATAATCAAAATTATTGGTCGGAGTGACGAAAAATGATAATTTGCCGTTATTGTTCACCAAAAAGAAATCTGTGTTGCGTGCAGGTGCATTCGGGCTTAAGAAAACTCCTGCAAATTCTTCTTCAACAATCTGATAAATAAGACTCAGAGTGTATCTGAAATCTTTGTTTTTAAAACCGTCAGGGTTTTCGCTGAGGTTAAAAAACAATTCATCAACGTTGTTCTTTTTGAATGAAAAATCTATGTCAAATTTATCGGTCATCTTTATACTTCCGTTATCTGTCTATAAGTGATTTACCTGTCATTTCTGCAGGTTGTTTTATATTCATTATATCCAAAACTGTCGGTGCAACATCACACAGAGCACCTGTTTCTTTTAATTTAGTACCTTTAGGCGCATTAATTAAAAGAAATGGAACAGGATTTGTTGTGTGAGCGGTTTGCGGTTTTCCGGTTTCCGTATTTACCATAACTTCCGAATTGCCGTGGTCTGCCGTCAACAGCATTACAATATTATGTTTTTTACATTCATCAGCAATTTTGCCGACACATTCGTCAACGGTTTTGCAAGCCTTAACTGCGGCTTCAAGAACTCCGGTGTGGCCTACCATATCAGGATTTGCAAAGTTTACGAGAATAAATCCGTAGTCAGGATTATTTATTGCACCCAAAACTTTTTCGCATACCTCAGGTGCGCTCATCTCAGGCTGCATATCGTAAGTTGCAACTTTAGGTGACGGAACAAGAACTCTTGTTTCATCTTTTTGCGGTTCTTCAACACCGCCATTGAAGAAGAATGTAACGTGAGCGTATTTTTCCGTTTCTGCTGTCCTGAATTGTTTAACTCCGTTTGCCTGCAAAACATCACCCAGGATATTTACGAGTTTTTCTTTAGGGAATGCGACAGGGAACGTAAAAGTTTCATCATAAGGAGTCATTGTTGTGTAATGCAGATTTTTGCGGACTGCTTTACGGTCAAATCCGTTAAAATCAGAGAACATCATTGCTTTGGAAACTTCTCTTGCTCTATCCGGTCTGTAATTGAAGAAAATTATTCCGTCATTATCGTGTATTCTTGATTCTTCCCCGCCTATAACGGTAGGCAAAACGAATTCATCATTTTCACCTTTTGTGTATGATGCTTTTATTCCTTCAACGGCAGTTTTTGCGTGTTCGCCTTCGCCAAGTAATAAAGCATTGTAGCCCTTTTCAACTCTTTCCCAGCGATTATCCCTGTCCATTATATAATAACGGCCAATAACCGTTGCAACAGGTGGCAAACCGTATTTTTTGAGTTCATTTTCAACAATTTCAACATATTGACAGGCACTTTGAGGTGGTGTGTCACGGCCGTCTAAAAATGCGTGAACATACACTTTTTTGAGACCGTTATCTGCTGAAAGTTTAATGAGAGCAAGAACGTGGTCTAATGAAGAGTGTACTCCGCCTGTTGAAATAAGTCCATAGATGTGCAATGCGGAATCATATTTTTTTACGTGTGCAATGCAGTCCAAAAATGCCTGATTTTTAAAGAATGATCCATCTTTTATGGCGTTATTAATTCTTGATAAATCCTGATAAACAATTCTGCCTGCACCTAAATTCAAATGTCCGACTTCGCTGTTTCCCATTTGACCTTTTGGTAATCCTACGTTTTCTCCGTCAGCGAAGATCTGAATATGAGGATTTTCTTCTTTTAAACGTTTAAAGTTAACTGCGCCCGAAAGCTTGGTAGCATCAAACTCTTCATGATTTTGAGCTATTCCCCAACCGTCCATTATACATAACAAAACTCTTTGTGTCATAGTACTATTCCTTAAAAAACTAGTTATCTTGAATAATTGTACAATGGACACAACTTAATTGCAAATTTTGAGTATAAAAAAACTCCCTTTCGGGAGTTTTTTGGTGTGTATATGATAATATAATTATCTTTTTGAGAATTGGAAGCGTTTTCTTGCTCTTTTTCTACCGTATTTTTTACGTTCTTTAACACGTGCATCACGGGTTAACATACCTTCTAATCTCAATACATTTTTGAATTCTTCGTTAGATTTCAACAATGCTCTTGAAATTGCGTGTCTGATAGCACCTGCTTGAGATACGATACCACCGCCGATAACTTTTGCTCTGACATCATATCTGTCCTGAGTTTCAGTTAAAGCCATCGGTCTGCGGATTAAAAGTTCAATTGCAGGACTGTTTCCGATGTAATCAGCAAGTTTTTTGCCGTTAACAAAAATTCTGCCTGAACCTTTAACCAATTTTACAACTGCAATAGAGGTTTTTCTGCGGCCTGTTGCCATAAATTCGTTATTTGCCATTATTTAGCCTCCTTTTCAAGTTGTATAGGTTTTTGTGCGGCATGCGGATGTTCGGATCCTGTATAAACTTTAAGTTTGTTGAATTGCTCATCACCTAAAGTATTGTGCTGCAACATTCCTCTGACTGCCTTTTCAATAGCCAGTCTGCCGTCTTTTTCCATCAATTCATTGAAACTTGCACTTTTTAAGCCACCCGGATATTTTGTATGGTGGTAATAAATTTTGTCAGTTTCTTTTTTACCTGTTACACGAACCTTGTCAGCATTGATAACGATAACAAAATCACCGGTATCAACATTAGGAGTGTATTCAGGTTTATTTTTTCCTCTTAAAATGTTTGCTATTCTGGTAGCCAAGCGGCCAAGGATTTCGTCCTCAGCATCAATTAAATACCATTTTCTTTCAACTTCAAGAGGTTTAGCTGAATATGTTTTCATGCTTTATTCTCCGTTTGTTTAGTATGTTACTTCAATTAATGTCAATCCGTAAGGACTGACAGTTTGACCGGCTTTTTTCCGGTCTTTTGCATCCAGAACATCTTTCATATGTTCCGGCGGCAAATTATGTCCTTCTATTTCAAGAAGGGTTCCGACAATTGCACGAACCATGTTGTAGAGAAATCTGTTTCCCTCAAGCCGTACAACTATTCTGTCGTTGTCTTTTGGGATGACTTCGGCGGAATATATCAAACAAATCTTGCTTGGGTTAAGCGTTCCGGAACTTTTAAAGGAAGAAAAATCGTGTTCGCCTTTTAGGTAATTGAGAGATTTTTGCATTCTTTCAATGTCTAAAGGATATTTCACTCTCATCAAATCGCCGTCAAAAGCATCTTTACATCTGCGATTAATAAATACGTATTCATAAATTCGCTTTTTAGCAGACTTTTGAGCGTGAAAATTCTTTTCAACTTCTCTAAAATCACAAACAGAAATGTCATCAGGCAAAATTTCATTCAGCGAATAGACAAACTTTGAAGCAACAATTGTTTTGTCCGTATCAAAATGAACTACCTGTCCTGCTGAATTGACACCGCTGTCAGTTCTTCCGGAAAAGACTGTTTTTATCGGTCTTTTAGGTCTTTTATCAGGGTCCCCCCCGATTATCAATGTACTAAGTGCTTTTTCCAATTCACCCTGTACTGTCGGCTCTGCGATTTCAAACCCGTCTTTATCAAACTGGATTTGGCTTCCCGCATAGTTTTTACCGATATAGTGAACTTTTAAAGCGTATCTTGGCATTTTTCTATACTAATTGAATTAATGCCATTTCAGAAGCATCACCACGTCTTGGCGGAAGTCTGAAGATTCTTGTGAATCCGCCTTGTCTTGATGAATACTGTTTGCCGATGACGATAAATAATTTTCTCAAAACCGTTTGCGGTGCTGATTTGTCATCTTTAACCGCATTGATTTCACCTGTTTGAAGGTTAATGAAATCGCCGATTTCTTTATCAAAAATGTATCTGCCTGCCACGCGGCGGCTGTTAAGGTCGCCTTTTTTCGCCAAGGAAATAACGTGTTCAGCGTATGGTTTAAGAGCTTTTGCTCTTGCCATAGTTGTAATTATTTCACCATGTACGAAAAGTTCGGTTGCCAAAGAGCGTAATAACGCTTTTCTCTGGTCCTGCGCCTTTCCTAGTTGATGTTTTTTAGTTTGGTGTCTCATTATTATTTTTCCTTATATTGTTAGCCGATAATTTCATCTTCTACCGGATTTGGAGCCAAGCTCAAACCGAAGTGATGAAGTCTTTCAATAACTTCATCGGAAGATTTTTTACCGAAGTTTTTGATATTTAATAAATCGTGTTCTGATTTTTTAAGTAATTCTGCCATTGAATTTATGCTTGCGCGTTTCAGGCAGTTGTATGCTCTTACTGACAATTCCAATTCTTCAATTGTCATTGTAGGAGCATCTTCATCTTCCTGAGTTTCAACAATGTCTTCAAGTGCTGCCTGAACAGGAGATGCCTGACCGGAAACAGATGCAATCTGAACAAATTTTTCAATTAACAGATTTGAAGCCTGACCTAATGCTGTTGATACATCAACAGAACCGTTAGACCAGATTTCAAGAGTAAGTTTGTCAAAATCAATCATGTCGCCGACACGAGTGTTTTCAACAGTGTAACTAACTCTTTTAATAGGCATAAAAGTAGCATCAATAGGTAAAATATCTATTGATACGCCTCTTGTGTCTTTTGTTATATCGTTAGAACGATAGCCTTTACCGCTTTCAATAGTGATGTCTGCATGGAAACTGCCGCCATCTGCTACGTTACAGATTACCCAGTCAGGGTTAACAATTTTAACTCCAGCAGGTAACTGAATGTCACTTGCAAGAACGACACCGGCTTTATCAACGTCTATTCTTAAATTTTGAGGTTCTTTGTAATCAGTTTTGAATACAAGTCCTTTTAAGTTAAGCATTACATCAATAACGTCTTCCTGGACACCCGGAATAGATGTGTATTCGTGAGTTATACCTTCAATACGAACTGCGGTTACCGCTGTTCCTTCAAGGCTTGATAAAAGTACACGTCTTAAAGAGTTCCCAATAGTTGTTCCGAACCCTTTTTCCAACGGTTCGATAACAAATTTACCGTACTGTGAACCGTCTGAGCTTGTTGTTGTACTTACACATTTAATTTTTAATTCCATGTTTTTTAGTCTCCTATTTTGAATAGTACTCAATTACAAGTTGTTCTTTGAAATCAGGGTCCAATTCTTCTCTTTCAGGCAATCTGTCGAAAGTGATTTTCAAAGCTTCTCTATCTATTGTCATCCACGCAGGTGCGCATGCTACATCAATTGAACCGATTACGGTATTGAAGAAGTTTGCACTTCTGCTTTTAACGGTAACAACATCACCGGCTTTCAATAAGTATGAAGGGATGTCAACTTTCTTACCGTTAACAAGAACGTGGCCGTGATTAACCATTTGTCTTGTTTGGCTGCGTGTAATACCGAAACCTGCTCTAAAAAGAACGTTGTCCAGTCTTGATTCAAGTAATTGAAGCAAAATTGTACCTGTAACACCTTTTCTTCTTGCAGCTTCAGTGTAGTATTTTGCAAATTGTTTTTCGCTAACCAGATAAGTTAATCTGATTTTTTGTTTTTCGTTTAAGTGAAGTGCATATTCGGAAAGTTTCTTTCTTACTGCACCGTGCTGACCTGATGCACTCTGACGCATTGAAGATGTAAGTTTTCTGTTAGACAAATCTTTTACACCCCAGTTGCGGAATAATTTGTTTTTAGGTCCTGTGTATCTTGCCATAATTTTCTCCTTTTGTTTGCGGGGCATCTATGGTTTAAGAATTTGGCGAATTCTCAAGCCCCCGCGGTTGTAATAAATTCTTCTCGGATTATTGGTTCACGCTCCGTTGCAATTCACTACATTTTACTTTGTAAAATTTCCGTTCATTAACTTCGCGTTACTTCGGCATTCCGTTCGCTATCGCTCACTTCAGCCTACGCAAAATCCGTTATACTCTGCGTTTCTTTGGTGGTCTGCAGCCGTTGTGAGGGATTGGAGTAACATCTTTAATAAGTGTGATTTCCAAGCCTGCTGCCTGAATTGCTCTGATAGCTGTTTCTCTGCCTGAACCAGGTCCTTTGATGTAGACTTCTACTTTTTTCATACCTTGATCAATAGATTTTTTAGCCACCAATTCAGCTGCTGATTGAGCTGCAAACGGTGTACCTTTTCTTGCACCCTTAAAACCTGTTGCACCTGCTGTTGCCCATGCAATAGTGTTTCCTTGAGTGTCTGTTGAGGTAACGATTGTATTGTTAAAGGTTGACTGAATATGTACAACGCCTTGCAATACATTCTTTTTTTCTTTTTTCTTTGTTTTTACTGGTCTTGCCATTTTTTTATCCTTTGTTTTTATAAATTAAAATCGTTAATTATACTGCTTTCTTTTTGTTTGCGATAGGTCCGGTTTTCTTTCCTCTGCGAGTTCTTGCATTTGTTTTTGTTCTTTGACCTCTGCAAGGAAGATTACGTTTGTGACGCAAACCTCTATATGAACCTATTTCCTGAAGACGTTTGATGTGTTGAGAAACTTCTCTGCGCAAGTCACCTTCGATGCTGTATGCGGCGAGTGCATTTCTCAATAATTTGATGTCTTCATCTGTTAAATCATCTGTTCTTAAATCAGGTGATATTTTTGTTTCTTCTAAGATTTTCTTAGCTCTTGTCGGCCCTATGCCGTAGATGTAAGTCAACGCGACTTCCATTCTTTTGTTACGAGGTAAATCTACCCCAACTAATCTTGCCATGTTTATTTTCTCCTTTTGGCTTATGGCATAACTACCTGAATAAAGTGTTGTTCGTTCCAGAACCATTACCCTACAAATATTATGCCCGGGTGTTAGATTTTTTTATATAGGAGGGATAAATACTTCCTCCCCAACGACCGTTCCCCGTCGTTTCGGGAATTGCTGGCTTGGATTATTGTTTCACGCTTCGCAGTCATTCGTTACATTTTACTTTGTAAAATTTCCACTCATTTGCTTCGCGTTACTTTGGCATTCCGTTCGCAGATGCTCACTTCAGCCTACACAAAATCCGCTACCCTTGACGTTGTTTATGTTTAGGGTTTTCGCAAATTACGGCAACTCTGCCTTTTCTTTTGATAACCTTGCACTTGTCGCACATAGGTTTTACTGATGATCTTGTTTTCATTTCTGTTTCCTTTTAGTTTTATATCGTGAGATTGTTTTTCTTATTTAAGTCTGAAGGTAATTCTGCCTCTCGTTAAATCGTATGGTGTCATTTCAACTTTTACTTTGTCGCCCGGTAATATTCTTATGAAGTTTTTACGGATTTTACCGGAAATGTGAGCAAGAATTTCGTGATCATTTTCCAACTTCACCTTGAACATTGCATTCGGCATTGATTCAAGAATTGTTCCTTCAAGTTCTATTACATCGTCTTTTGCCATTTGTTTTCCTTTAAAAATTTCGGCTAAAATTCGCACAGGTATTCCTGCACTTTTCTATACTACTTGGAAAATATTTATTTGCAAGCGTTTTTTATCGATTACATGCAGGAATTTTTTAATCGCATCTAAAAATGTTTATTTAAAAATATGATTTATTCAATATAATCGCATTATGGCAATTTGCCGATATATCAAAACTTTCTAATGCAATTGTAAAATTTTCTTAATATTTTAATTTTTTATAATTTTAATTAAATATTTTATTGATTTAAAATTTTGTATGTCTTGACTGCGTTGATAAATTTTGAATTGTTTTGAATATTATATATTGCAACAAGAGACCAGCGAGCAATTTCATTGGTTTCTTCTTCCGATATACAGCCGCTTGAGCGGGCTGCTTCAATATTTTTGTCTATAACATTATAAAGTTGGATCATGGTTGTGTTTGACATACGATGTACCGGGCGGATAAAGTAATCCGCAGCTCCGCCTGTATGATATTCAAGTGTTGTATAGAGAGTTTTTAGAATATTTTTTGAGTGGCTGAGTTCATAGTCAAGAAAGGAAATAACTCCGTCTGCGGAGCCGTGCCTATATACGTATGTTTTTATTGCCTCTATTTTGCTTTGCGGCAAAAAATCCAGCTCATCTATGTTTTTGAGAGCATCTTGAACATTCTCTATGTAATCGTCAACTTCAGCCGGTTCAATGCCCAATGTTTTTGCAAGTAAAATTTTATCACCGCGTTTTGTGAAAGAGTTTTTAATAGGGCGAAACTTTTTGAGCGGTCGGTTTTGCATCAGACCTTTGTATTCTGATGTTGAAATTTCCGTTCCCAAGATATTTTTTATTTCAGTCCTGTTCTTGCGTACGTAGTCAGACTTTTCGGTGAAAGTTATGTTACTTGAAGTTAAAACGCTTCTGATAGTGTAGATGTCAGTGGGTTTTATTGCCTGAATTTCCATTTTTCTTTCTCCTTTCGGATACATAATTTTACCATGAGAATTATAATCTTTGTGTATTTGTTTAACATTTGTAATAAAAGAGCCTGTATTTTCATACAGGCTCTTTTATTATTATTAATGATTTATTATAAAGTGAAATCAGGTTCAGCCGGTAAGACTTCCGGAATGTGATGTATGAAGTCTTTAGCTTCTTTATTTGCTTTAGACCAGTTAATTGAAACAAGTCCTCTTTGTACCCAAAGTAATTCTTTGAAGAAGTCGTACTGTGAGTTCAAAGCATCAACTTTAGCCTGAGTATATAAATCCTGAGCATCAGCAAGCTGAGTGATAGGTGCTTCACCCATTAAGTATCCGGATTTTACTCTCTGATAACTTTCGCCTTCAGCAAACATTGCCTTATAAGATTTTTCAATCATAAAGTATTTGGAGATTGCTCTGTTTACTACTTCTCTGATTGTCATTTCTAATGCTGTATTAACTTCTGTCAAATAAGCATTTAACTGATTTAATTCAGATTTGCATCTTGCGATTTCGGCAATTTTGTAGCCGCCTTCAATAGGTTTCCACTGAGCTGCAATAAGAACTCTGCCTGATGTTTTGTCGAGATTTAACCAAGGAGTTCCCATCATACCCATTGTACTTGCGTATGTCGATGCCATTTGTAAGTGACCTTCTGTTTCATAAGGCAAACTTCTGTCAAATTGAGAGCCATACTCAAGAGATAATTTTGCGTTAGGCATAATGAATTTCTGAGCATAGTTTGCCATTTCTGCTTTTTTCATTGCTATTGCGGCTTTTAACTTAACAGTTTCAGGTGAAAGATATTGAACTTCTTCAACCAGCATATCGGTGAATTTATCAAGTTTTTCAGGTGTTCTTACGTGATCCAGAATGTGGATGTCTGAAGTAAAGAACGCAGGATCATGTGAAACAAGCGGTGCAAAAGAATATTCTTCTTTCTGGTCTTTATATAAAAGCTTGTTAACCTGAACTTTAACGTTCTTGTATTCAGCTTTCATACCAAGAAGTTTTTTCTCATCTTCACTGACCAGACCTGCCCAACGAAGAGCTTCTTCAGGACCGCAAAGACCTTTTGCTTGTCTTACTCTTGCTATAGCAAGGTTTTCACGAGTTTCAGCAAGTCTTTCTTCCTGGACTTTAATCATATTTTCAAGCATCAAAGTGTCTAAGTACAAGAAACCGATTTGTAAACCGATTTGCTGTTCTGTTAAAACTTTTTCCGCTTTATCAAATTTCAATTTTTTGTGTTTTACGATAATGTTTGTAACCAAATCAGGAGAGTAAATGACCTGATCCATTGCCATTACAAACTGTCCTACGTGAGTCGGAACATTTGAATATGATTTTGCGTAATCATCGTTGTATGACTGATAACCCAAATCAATTCTGAAAGTAGGTAAGTATCTTAAATATGCACCAACGGTAGCACGTCTTGCGGCATCTACAAGGAACTTCTTCTGTGCGATGTCAAGGTTGCTTTCTTCCATACGGTTGAATACGTATGAAAGATCATATTTAGGTGTTTCTTTATGCGAAATGATTTCGCAGTTATTTAATAATCTTAAAGGTGCATGGTAACCTACAAGTTCACCGGTGTCTTTGTTATAGAAAATAACTTTGTCATCGTAGAATGAAATTTTCTGATTTTTTACCGGGTTGCCGTGTAAGTAACCGTGAATATTAAATGATACAGCTTCAGCAATTTTTCTGTCAGTATCAGGAGTTGAAGTACCCAGCATTGCGCCTAAATCAACATCTTCTTTGCCAAGACCCGAGAAAGTAGGCAATTTTTTGCTGCTGAGGTAATCATACATTTCTTTACGTTGTTCAACAGACAAATTGAATAATGGTGTTACGAAAACAGAATCAACATCTGACGGAAGTTTTTTCAACGTATCCATGTAATTTTTGTCGCTTATTGATAAAACAACAAAATCCAGATCACAGTTCTGTTCCGCAAATTTTTGTTTGATTATTGAATTCCAGTCTTTTTGTAATTTGTAAAAACTTTCATTCAGCAATATTGCTGTTTTATGCTGCGTTGGAACTAATTTTTTGAACAAAATAAAATCATTAACGTATTGTTTCAATGGGTTGAAGAATGCGGCACTGCCAAATTCTCTCAAACCGTATTCATCAATAGTAATGATAAACTTGCTAGTGTTTGTTTTCTTTTCAAGGTAAATACTTGACATATACCCCATTGAAATAACAGTTCTTGCACTGGAAGTTAATGCTTTATCAGAAGCTGCCTTAACTCCTGCTTCCGTCCAGTTACCAACAAAAACATTCTTTTCATTAAATACAGGTTTGAAATCCGGTGCCAAAGACTTAGTGATTTCTTTTTGGAATGTCTTTAACATTTGAGCATTTTTATCTGACGGCCCATCAAATACAAATGCAAATTCTATAGGTTTTGCGTTAGGTGACAATTGCACCTGTTGAGGAGCTTTTTGTGCTCCGTTTTTTTCCTGAATAGCGAGCGTAATGTTGCAACCGTAACTGAACATAAATAATATTGCCAGTATTGCGCTCATAATCTTCTTTTTCATCAATTCCTCCAATTAGAATAATTTAGTAATCTTTTTTCTTAATGTTTTTATTATAACACAAATATTTTTTTGAAAAGAACATTATCTACTTTTCAGAAATATTTGTATTTAAAAATTTTGAAAATCAACGAAAACCATTCATTTTATTGAGTTTTATCTCTCATATTTTTTATTAAGTTTTGTAAATAATGTATTTAAAAGATAAAAAAGAGAGGTTCAGAAATTTCCAAACCTCTTCTTTTTATATAATTATTTATTAATTTATCTCAGATTAATAAACGGAACAGAGTTACCCATCATGTATGTCGGGAGAATACCGTTCCATTTTTGAACAGCTTCATATTCGACAAGAGCTTTGTTTTGAGTTAAAGCGTTTGCTCTTATACTCATTGATTTTGCTTCAGCTTCAGCAGAAATAACCTTTTGGCGTGCTTCTTCCTGGATCTGAACAGTTTTGTTTTTAGCTTTCAGTGCATCTTGTTCAGCCGTAACTTTACTTTCAATAGCGCGTTCAAAAACTTCGGAATAATTTATATCAACGATTTGGAAACTTGTTACGTTTACGTATCTGTCCATAAGCTGATCACGAAGTTTATAAAGGATGTCGTTTGTTGCTTCTTCTCTGTTTGCAACCAAATCCTGAGCGTTCCATTTACCGATAACGTCTTTAATTGTACCTTCCAAAACCGGGTTTATAACTTTTGAAACGTAATCCATGCCGACTTCCTGATACATTCTGAAAGCGCTGTCTGCAAGCAGATTATAGTTTACAACGTAAGAAATTGTTGCCTGTTGAATATCTTTTGTGTAAACGTGAGTCTGTGTACTGTACTTTTGAGTTTTAACGTCCATTTTTACGATTTTTGAAATATAAGGTGTTATAAAGTGCATACCTTCACCGAAACTTTCCTGAGAAACTTTACCCAAAGTAACTTTTACACCTCTTTCACCTGCTCCGACAACAACTATCGGATTACATAGCATTACTGCAACGATGAACAAAATAATTACGGCAACTATACCTGCCAAACCACTTCTTTCCATTTTTACCTCTTTCTTTTCATTATCAAAAAATTTGTCTATAAAGTCTTTTGCTTTACCTGCGTAATCTTTGACTATTTTTGCATCGTAGTCATATTGAACTTTTGCTTTTTTATATGCGGGTTTCTTTGTTTTATTCAATGCTTCCCATATCGGGGCCGCAAATACTATTGCCAGAATGACAAAAACTATAAAAATATCCGAAAAACTAACTCCTTTTAACTCAGGTAAAACCATTGCAACAACAACGCCGATTATGCCCAGGGTAATAAGCATTTCCGCTAAAGTAAAACTTTTTTTCATTACATCAGCCCCACAATTGCCATTATTATAAATGTTACCGCTACAACAAGTGCAAAACCTGCGTGACCTATCAATATTGATTTACTATATGATTTGTATAAATTAACCCCGAAAATCAAACCGACAAGTGATATTATTAAATTTGCTATAACAACAAATGCAAGCAAAAAAATCAAAACTCTTATCGCCATAATCCCCCTCTTTCGGTTTTATTCTAACATATTTTTTTGAAAAGGCAATAAAATTTACACTGGCAAAAAATTTTTTTACGGCATTTATAATAAATACAGAAGATTTTATCATGCTTATCAAATTTAACACTGACCAACAAAATTCTAATATTACATTTACCGCAAGATGTCGTTCTATAGAAACGGCACGTACTGCTTGCCGAAAAATCAGCTTATACTCAACCACCAAAAAGCAACCCTTCATAAGTGAACTTCAAGTAACGAATGTTGAGGCAATGGAATTTTTTGAAGATTTAAGAAATAATTATTCAAATTTTGAAAGAAGAGGCGGAAGAATAGCCAATATACTTACTGCGTACCTGGATTGTTCTGACCTGTTGGGTTCTAACAGAAGGACCGCCGGTAAAAAACTTAACTTCCAGAGTGCGAAAAAATTATTAGATTATGTAAGTTCAGTACACTTCGGTAATTGTGGAGAATCGGCAGAAAGTGTTGCTTTAATACTTAAAATGAATGGTATTGAAGATGTTTACATTGCCACCGTAAAAAATGGTGAAAAAGAAGTAAACCATGAAATTTGTATATTTAACAGAGACGGAAGCCCTTTTGACGGCACAATCAAAAATAATCAGACCATCATTGTAGATGCCTGGTCGGGAATTGTTGATTTTGCAAATACTGCATTAAAAGATATAAAATCACTTTGCTCAAAGCATTTTAATCTTAATAAAAATCACGATTTAAAAGTAGATACAAAACATATTGCACGTTTTGAACTAAACGATACAGAGCTGAGTACACTTAAAAGACGATATCCTCAACTCGCATCATAGTTGTATAAACTGCGGATAAATTTCACTGACCATAGCCATAATTTCTTCTACAGGGAAAACTCCAAGAGAAAATTCAGCCGTATTTTCTCCAAGCTGTTGTGCTTCGGGTACTTCAATCGGCGGGCCTGCAGGAGTTGTCCGGCATGGGTTCTGAGGATTAGAAATAACACCTACAGAACGTAATAAGGTTATGCTTATTGAATTTCCTGCCACTTCATATTCTCTTAAGCCATTTGTTATAATCCCGACATTCTGAGCCCAGACAAATCTTCCCATAGGGGCAAAATTCATTTTTGCTTCAAGACCTTTTTCTTTCGGCAAATTTCCCTTTACATCTAAATCCGGATCAAATTCGCGCCGTATAATTTCGTTCATATCTTCCGAATACGTTTCTTTTACGGCTTCCGGCAGGTTAATTTTTGCCTGCCAAAGGGTATTTTTAAGGGTGTTATTCCAGATAATTTTAAAATTTAAAAGTTTTGAGTTTTTGTTTAAAGTAATCAAAACATTGAAGAATGTTGTGTTAACAAGCAAACCTGAGCGCAAATCTCCCTCAAAGGAAATATCGTATGACTTTATGAAAGCACGTTCGGGTTTATCATCTGCTAAAAATCCGTGGTTATAAGTATCGCCCATATCTCTTAAACGGATAAATTCTACGATATTTTCATATTTTTTATCGTTAATATACAAATTAAATTCACCCTGCTCTATTTTTAATGTCAGGTGAGAATTACCTATTTCGGTATCTAAAATATGCAAAACATCATCACTTTGTTCAATTTCTTTTAAGTTTGTATAAATTGTTGTGTAATCTTCCGTTACAGGAATTCTTTGCGTGTCGTGCAACAAATGTGTTTCAAAACCTTTACGCTCTTTTATTACTTGGCTTTGAGGTTCTGTTGTGTCAAATTCAATAACACCTTTGTAATCGGTAAAATTAACCAAATCAGAGTGTTTTTGCCTCAATTCTTCAATAATTGTGTCTGCGATTTGTAATACTTTTTTGTATCGGATTTCGTTTTCTTTATGGACATCATCGGTTGAACATCCGCAAATTCCGTCATGTGCCTGATTTTTTAGCAAAAGTTTATATGCGTATTCAACTATGTTGTCGTAATCTTCATCAAAATATTTTCTTAATTTATCCGCAAAATGAAGCTTGTAACACGCTTTAGAATTTAATTGTTTTATCCGTGATCTGGCGGAATAGCTTCCCTCAAGAATGAAAGTATTTTCGTTGCTCCGCAATTCATCATTCCATTCAAAATTAAATCTGTCTTTAACAGCATCAAAGTAATCAAAAATTGAGCCAAGTTCTATTTCATAATCATCTAATTTTTCATTCGCGTACCTGATTTTTTCGTTAATATCTTTATCCACACCCCTATGGTCAGCACCTATCGGCAGAAGCAGCACATTACCCGATTTTTCAGCTATCAAATCTAAATTTTTCTTTAAAAATTCCGGTTCAAGACAATCCATAAAATAACCGCGTACAAGATTTACCGTATTAACACCATTAAATTTAAACTCCGCCGGAATGACATCAGGACATCCTCTCCAAACAACACACTTATCAATCCCAAATTTTTTAAGAATCGCAGGAATGTTACAGCTATGACCGAATGTGTCTGCCAAATAACCTACAAAATCTTCACAACCAAAGTCGCATGCAATTTTCATACCGATTTCAAGATTTTTTTCGAAGCAGGTTCTGTCGGTTAGAAATTCATCAACAAGACAGTAAAAAGGTCCGATAAATAATTTCTTTTCTTTAATAAGAAGGCGTATAAGCGCTTCTTTTTCAGAGCGGATTTCAAGATAATCCAATAGCGCTACAACTTGTCCGTCAAAATAAAATGATGGGATAGTGCCGTCTTCTAACATATCCAAAACATTGTCAAAGACTCTCAGAAGTCTTAAGCGGAAAACTTCAAATTCCCTGTACCATTCCCTATCCCAATGTGTATGCAGATATGCAATAACTCTCTTCTTCATAAGTTATTTTTACCATAATAACCGAACGGGTGTCAAACTTATTTTATAGCGTTGTTGATTTTATCGAAAACGGTATTTAAATCATTGATGTCATAACTGCCGTTTAAAACAACATCAACTTTGTTGCGGTGTGGTTTTATGTGCAATTCAGCGGATGCAGACATGTATTTCCACATCTGCAGAGCTTCTGACTGAGATTTATTTCTGCTTGCCGCGCGCTCAAGGTGTCTTGCTTTTCTTGTTTCTTCGTCAAGTTCAACGTATATTGTTACATCAAATTTTTTGTCTAAGTCATTCCACATTGAAGCAATACCCTCAACAAGTATAATTGGTGCGGATTTAACCGGAGTTTGATTTTTAATACAAACACCGTTGCTTAAGTTCATTTTCGGAATACATACATCTTTGCCCGAAGAAATATCGTCTAAAGTTTTGGCTAATTCTTCCAAATCAAATGCAAAAGGCCCTTCTAAATCTACGCCTGCTGCCAGTGCGTTGCCGTAGTTTCCGTATTTTTCGTAGTAGCAGGAAATATCGTGGTAAAAATTATCGCAGCTTATAAATGAACAGTCAAAACCGTTTTCTGCAAGATATTTTCTTAAATTTTGTGTGAAAAATGACTTTCCGCTTGCACTTTCGCCTGTGATAGCGACCATGACCGGTCGTTTTTTTGATGTCAGGCGTTTGAGTTTATACAAAAAATCCGATTTCATGGAATTAAAAACCGGATTATCTAAAGATGAATTATATTTTATCAATGATTGTATCTGTGAATGCTGTTTTAATATTATTGAAGAAAAAATCTTTGATACCGGCAATGCGGTCATTTTTTCGGTTAAAGCTGCAGCATTTTTATAAACAGATTCTAACATAATTAAAATTTCCTTTTTGACATTATAACAAAAACAGAAAAAAAATTTTATTGCTAATTTTGCATGTTAATTTTTGTAAAAATGATTTTCTGAAATTTACTTATGGCAATTCTCAAAAAATATGTTATAATTATAAAAAAGATTGGAGAAAAAAATGTTCAAAGACTCAAAAGTTCAGTATGTAATACGCACTTGTCCCAGTGAGGATGTTGAGGCATTACAAAATTTATTAAATGAGATGTCAAAAGACGGCTGGGAACTTTATGCAATTAATGAAGTTGAGGTTAATGACGGCGATATTCAGTACAATTGTATATTTATGCGCAGTGATTCAAGCTTTTCGCTTACAAAAAACATTGATGAAGTCAGTATTTCCAATTTTAAGAGCCAGATGGAAAAACTTCTTTCTCCAAAACTTACCCCTTATGAAAAATGCGTTGATATTCAGATGAAATTAAAAGAGGTTAAAAATAAAATTAACAAAGCTAAAAAAGAGCTTGAAAAGGAAGATTTGGAAGCTGCAGGCAGAAAACGTCTCAATAATACTATTTCCTCAGGTCTGAAGGAAATGGACGATTTAAAACGTCAGTTAGCTGAAACGACATCTCCTGACGGGATGTATAAAAATCTGTCCGAAGACAAACTTGTTATACGTATGAGTGAAGAAATTATCGGCTATATAGATCCGGAACAGGATATTGATGAAGAAGAACTTATAGCGGAAACAGTTAAATTACGTGTAAAATTGACCGATGAATTAGGTTATATTATACCGAAAATTATTTTTAAGGATGATGAATCTCTTAATCCTTATGAATTTGCAATTCGTATTAGAGGAATAGATGTATTACGTGCGAATGTTTATCCGGGACATTTGATGTTCTTTGCCGATGATCTTAATCTTGCGAAAAAGTCAAAAGACTTTATTTATGATACTGATGTTATTACGGATAAAAAGATTGTCTGGGTTCCGAAAGATAAGTGCAAAGATTTTTGGGAACAGGGACTTTCCGGAGCTCAGTGCATAACAAGAGCGCTGGAATTTGTTACCGTAAAACACGTTGACGATTTGCTTGATTACAAGGAATTGGATAAATATATTGATGTTGTTGAAAAAAACAATGAATTTCTTGTAGATAATCTGGTTCCTAATTTGTTAAGCTTTGCGGATTTGAGATACATTATAACAGGGCTAATCAATGAAAGAATTTCTATAAAAGATATAACTTATATATTTGAAAAAATCAACGATTTGGCCGGCGAAAGCGAAAAAGACGATATTCTTAGGAAACTCAGATTATCACTCGGCAGTCGTATTGCCAAAAGATTATCGGATGAAACAGGTGTTGTAAAAGCGCTTGAAATAACGGAAGACTCTTTGATAGAAATTTGTGACAGAACTGTTGATGAAGATGAATATGGTGAAATCATTAAAATTGATGCAAAATATGCGGATAAATTGGCAAAGAAAATCGCAAAATTAATAAAAAAATACGATTGCAATACAGTTCTGGTACCGTTAGAGTTCAGATATTTGATATATAAAATGTTGTCATGCTACTTTAACGAAATAACTGTAACCTGCAGAGAAGAAATATCTTTCTATGCACCAATAGAAGTATACGAAGAACTGTAATTTGCAAAATTACAATCAGTTCATCGTTGCATAGCTGCAATGTTTTCTGCAAAAACCCGGTATTTAAAAGATTCGGCGTTTACTTTTGGCACTAAGCATACTATTGTTTCATAAACATTGTTCCATTTTTCTATGGAAGTACCGCAGTCCCCTATTGCAATGCCTATACCTTCAAAATACGGTAAATTATATATTTTTTCACCGGATTTTTCCACAAAATTTTTTAAATCATTATCGGTCAACTTAAACAATGCTATTGATTTACTTTGCGGATATAAAGTTTTTTGACGTTTTACCATGTAAGGCATAATTTTATTTACTTCATTTAATTCTGTGCATGGTATTACGTTAAAAATGTTTTGCTTCAGCATAGAAATCGCTTTTGGCGATAATGGTACATTAAAACCGTTTCCGAAACATACGTTATTGTTATATTTTGTGTGTTGAGGTGTGTTATTAAATTGTATAGGTTTAATATTTATCATGAGATCCTCTTATAAGAATTAAAACACGTAAAAATATTTTTTGCTAAGGTTGTAAAAAAATATTTTTGTGATAGATTTGAATAGTGCTTATTTTAGGCATATGACAACAGAATAAGGAGAAGTGGCCGAGTAGGTTTAAGGCGGCACCCTGCTAAGGTGTTGTATGGGGCAACCTGTACCGTGGGTTCGAATCCCACCTTCTCCGTATTTTAACCGGTGTAGCATTTTGCCATACCGGTTTTGT